>JACAEE010000169.1 GCA_013389015.1 Hydrogenophilaceae bacterium
CGGCGAGCGCCAGCACCGGGCCTTTGCCGCGCGCCGCCTCGCGCGCCACCTCGACCACAACCGCCTGCCCGTTGCGTACCGATGTGCGCGACCCGTCGCGCCGATGCGCCGCGCCGAGGGAATCGAGCGGCAGGAAGCCGACATCGTCCGAGAGGCCGAGGTCGACGAAGACGCCCCGCAGCTTCTTCTCCACGCTCGTCACCCGCGCGGCATAGACCTCGCCCCAGCGGGCGCGCGCGCCGTCCTCGCTGGCGCGAAGAAGCGACAAGGCGACCGCGCGGCCGTCCTCGACCAGCGCCTCACGCGTTTCGCCGACGCTGGCGTCGCGCCACAGGGTGAGCGGCTTCACGGGATCGCGTAGCCCGCGCCTTTGAGCAGGCACGCGGCCTCGTAGAGCGGCAAGCCGACGACGGCGCTGTAGGAGCCGTTGAGCCGGCGCACGAACCGCCCGGCGCGGCCCTGAATGGCGTAGCCGCCGGCCTTGCCGCGCCATTCGCCGGACGCGAGATAGGCGTCGATCTCCTGCGCTTCGAGCCGCTTGAACACAACCCGCGTCTCGCTCACGCGCGTGCTCATGCGGCCGTCTTGACCGATCACCGCCACGGCGGTGATCACCTGATGCGCGCGGCCCGACAAGAGCGCCAAGCAGCGGCGCGCCGTCGCCTCGTCTTCCGCCTTCGCCAGCACGCGCCGCCCGCAGGCGACGACGGTGTCCGCCGCCAGCGTCACCGCGCCGGGCGCTTGCGCGCGGCGCGCCTTCTCCTCGGCCAAGCGCAGCGCGTGCAGGCGCGGCGTCTCGTCCCGCCTCGGCGTTTCATCGATATCGGAAGGCGCCACGCGGTCAGGCTTGACGCCGATCTGCTCCAGGAGCGCAAGACGGCGCGGGCTCGCGCTCGCCAGCACCAGAGGCGCACGCGCGCTCACGGCCTGGTCGTCAAGCCGAGCCGCTTGGCGATGAGCCCGTTGACGAAGCGCCCGGGCAACAGCCGCGGCAGCGTGTAGTCGGCGAACTTGTTGCGCAGGATGGTGATCCGGAACGGCGGCTTGGGCCGGGTGAGGCCGCGCCACACCACGCGGGCGATCGCGGCGGCGGGCAGCCCCTTGCGGCCGAGTTCGAGCATGTAGGCGGCGACGCGGCGCGCGGCGGGTCCGTAGGGCGTGTTGTCGAAGCGCTCGAGACCGCTCGTTTCGGCCTTGTCCCAGATCGGGGTGGCGACTGCGCCCGGCGCCACGACCACCACTTCGACGCCGTAGAGCATGAGTTCGCGCCGCAGGCTCTTGGAATAGCCTTCGACCGCGTGCTTGGACGCCGCATAGGCGCCGACGAAGGGCGCGCCCTCCGTTCCGCCTACGGATGAAATCATCACGATGCGCCCGGGCGCGCCCTGCCGCGCGCGATCGGCGCCCAGCAGCGGCAGGAACGCGCTGGTGACGGCGTGCAGGCCGAAGAGATTGGTCTCGAACTGGCGGCGCACGTCGTCGGTCGCGAGATGCGCGAGCGGGCCCGGCACGGCGATGCCGGCGTTGTTCACCAGCCCGAAGAGCGTGCGTCCCGCAAGCCAGTCGGAGACCTTTGCGACCGCCGCCGCGATCTGGGCCTCGTCGGTCACGTCCATGATGAGCGGCGTGACGCGATCGCCGAAGTCCTGGGCAAGGCTTTCTGCGTCCGCCTGCTTGCGCACGGCGGCGAAGACATGGGCGCCTTGCGCGACCGCGTGCGCGACGCAGGCGCGCCCGATGCCCGTGGAGGCGCCGGTCACGACGATCGCCCTCTTGCCCTTCGCTTCGGCCATGGCCGCGCCTCCCAGCCCTGCTATTTGAACCGATACGTGATCCGGCCCTTGGTCAGATCATAGGGCGTCATCTCGACGAGGACCTTATCGCCGGCGAGCACGCGGATCCGGTTCTTGCGCATCTTGCCTGCGGTGTGGGCGATGATTTCGTGGTCGTTTTCGAGCTTCACGCGGAACGTCGCGTTCGGCAGAAGTTCCGTCACCGTTCCGGCGAACTCCAGGATGTCTTCCTTCGGCATTCATGCTCCATGCTTGGCCCCGATCGGGGGGCGCGGGACTTATAAGGGCGCCGCCTCAACCCGTCGACAGCTTCTGGAACCGGGCGCCGATCCGGGCGTCCAGCGCGTCGCGGACGGCGCGGTATTCCGCGAGGCGCTGCTCGCGCGAGCCTTCCGCCAGGGAGGGGTCGAAGGTGGGCCAGTACTCCACCTCGACCGCCAGCGCGCGGGTGAATTCGAGAGCCTTGTGGTGGGCCTCGGGAGAGAGCGAAACGATGAGGTCGAAGCTGGCGTCGTCGAGATCGGCGAAGGTCTTGGCGCGGTGGCGGGAGATGTCGACGCCAAGTTCGTCCATCACCGCCACGGCGAGGGGATCGGCCTCGATCTCGCCGCGCCGGGCGCCGACGCTGTCCACCCACACCAGCTTGCCGAACCGGCGCAGCATCAGCCCCGCCGCCATCGGCGAGCGGATGCGGTTCATGTTGCACGCGAAGAGCACCGCGCCCGGCGGTGGACGCGCCTCCACCGCTAGCTCCGCACGTGCAGCGCGCAGATGAGCGTAAACAGCCGCCGCGCCGTGTCGTGGTCGATTTGCGCCTTGCCTTCCAGGCGCTCGATCAAGAGCGCGCCGCCTTCATTGTGCAGCGCCCGTCTGCCCATATCGATCGCCTCGATCTGCTGGCTCGACGCGTTCTTGATCGCGGCGTTGTAGGAATCGCAGATCAGAAAATAGTCCTTGATCGTCTTCCTGAACGGCGTGAGCGAGAGGATGATCGTGCGCACTTCGGCGCCGTCCTCGCCCTCGACCACGAACACGAGGCGCCCTTCTGCGGTGGAGAGCCGCAGCGCGTAGGGCCCCTTGTCGATGTCGGGCAACGAAAACGTATTGGCTTCCAAGAGATCAAAGATCGCGATCCGCCGCTCGTGCTCGTCGTCGGCGCTCGCCGCCGCGAGCGACTGGGGATCAAGGATGATGTCGCGGAGGCGGTGGGTGGACATGGCGGCTGGGGGGTTGGAGGGTTCAGGCATGGGACGATGAATCGGGCGCCCTCATCCCGGACGCGCCGAAGGCGCGATCGGGGAACCAGGCGCGCGGCGCATTCTCTGGGTTCCGGTTCTCTGGGTTCTGGGCCTCCGCTTCGCTGCGCCCGGAATGAGGCTGCATGCTCACAGCCCATACGCCAATCCCTAGCCTAATCCCCATGCTCCGGCCTTCGCGGCGTGCGCCAGGGCGCGCCGAAATCGAGCAGCGTGGCGTCCACGCATTCCACCGTGAGGGCGATTTCGCCGCCGCCGGCGAGCACGATGCGCACCACGCCCCCGGGCGGCTCGGCGTCAGGCTCAAAGCGCATGGAGAGAATTGCGGCCACCGCCCGCGGCGCGTCGCGACGCAGCCGCTTCACCTTCACCGCCAGCACGCTCTCAAAACTCAACGCCGCGTTCACCCGCTCATACGGCGCGGCCGCCCGCTGCGCCTCGTGGCGGAAGCGGTCCATGGTCAGCGTGAAGCGGCGCGCGCGGGAGTCGAAGCGCAGACCTTCGACCCGCACCAGCGCATCCTGCACCGCCGCGGAGATGACTTCGAGATCGCCGCCATCCTCCGCCGCCAATCTCAGCGACGCCTCTCCGCTCATTCGCCCCTGCTCATCCGCCATCAGCCGCTGAGACGCTCCACGTCCGCTCCGCACGCCTTGAGCTTCGCCTCAAGCCGCTCGAATCCGCGGTCGAGGTGATAAACCCGATTGACGATGGTTTCGCCCTCCGCCGCCAGCCCTGCGACCACAAGGCTCACCGAGGCGCGCAAATCCGTCGCCATCACCGGGGCGCCGACAAGCTTGTCGACGCCGGTGACGATCGCCTCCGCTCCGTGTACGGCGATATCGGCGCCGAGCCGCGCCAACTCCGGCGCGTGCATGTAGCGGTTCTCGAAAATATTCTCCTTGAAGCGCGAGCGCCCGTTCGCCAGCGTCATCAGCGCCATGAACTGCGCCTGCAGATCGGTGGGAAAGCCGGGAAAGGGTTGGGTGTCGACATCGACGGGGTCGAGCCGCCCGTTCGCGCGGCGCACGCGCACGCCTTCATTGGCGACGCCGACATCGACGCCCGCCTCGCGGAGCTTGTCGATCAGCGCGCCGATGTGATCGGCGTTGGCGCCGGCGAGCAGCACGTCCCCGCACGCGGCCGCCGCCGCGATCGCATAGGTGCCGGCTTCAATCCGGTCGGAGAGCACGCGATGGCGCGCCGACTTGAGGCTCGTCACGCCTTCGATGCGGATGGTCGGCGAACCGGCGCCTTCGATGCGCGCGCCCATGGCGATGAGGCACGCAGCGAGATCGCCGATCTCCGGCTCCTGCGCGCAGTTCTCAAGAATCGTCTCGCCCTGCGCCAGCACCGCGGCGAGCATCGCATGTTCGGTCGCGCCGACAGACACGAACGGAAACGCCACGCGCGCGCCTTTCAGGCCGCGCAGCGCCGCCGCCTTCACATAGCCGGCCTCGATATGGATGTCGGCGCCCATCGCCTCGAACGCCTTGAGATGCAGATCGACGGGCCGCGCCCCGATCGCGCAACCGCCCGGCAGCGACACCGTCGCGTGCCCGACGCGCGCAAGCAGCGGCCCGAGCACATTGAACGTGGCGCGCATCTTCCGCACCAGATCATAGGGCGCGATCGTGGAGGTGATCTCGGCCGCATGCAGGCGCGCCACGCCGGCGCCGCGCGCCCAGTCCATGCTGACGCCGAGCGTGCGCAGGAGATCGGCCATGAACCGCGTGTCGGCCAGTTCCGGCATGTTCTCCAGCGTCAGGGGCTGATCGCTCAGCAGCGCGGCGGCGAGCACTTTGAGCGCGGAATTCTTGGCGCCGGAGATCGGGATGGTCCCGTTGAGCGGCGTTCCGCCGCGAATGGCGATGCGATCCATTTATCTTTCCCAGCGGCGTCGCCGCCCCGCGGGGGTTATGGGGGCGCGCCAGCCCGCGCGCAAGGCGCCCGACTTGAGCCCCTAATCGCCGTTCTTTTCGGGCGTTTTGGACGCCGCCGCCTTGCGCTTGCGCAGATTGGCGCGCAGCGCCTCCGCGAGGCGCGCTTCGCGCGCGGCCTTCGCGTCAGGCTTCTTGTCTGTCTTGTCGTTCACGCGCCGGCCCTTCTCCACAGCGGCGCGCAGTGTATGGCGTTTCCCGCGCGGGGGAAGCCATGGCGATCGGGGTCCAGGAGGCGGCGCGGCCCGCGGAGCCGAGCGCCGGGCCCGAGTTCGATCGCGCGCGTGCTGGTGATCGCCGACATGCAGATTGCTGGCGTCTTCAAACTGGCGCCAAGGATCATGTGATGGCGTCGCTGATCACGAGCATGGAGATCGGCGTGTCGGCATCGGGCTCGGCGGCCTGGGCCCGGCGCCTGTCGTCCGGTCGCACCCCCCGCCCCGGGGAGGGGGTTGGGGGCTGGAGGAGCAGGAACCCGCCCGTTCCTGCCCGCCCCCTCCCCCAGCCAGGGGCGGGCGTCTCTCATGGCGCGCCCTTTCCAGGCCGGCGCCGGCGCGCTATAGGGCGCGCCTCCCGCCGTCGTAGCTCAGTGGTAGAGCGCATCCTTGGTAAGGCTGAGGTCGCGAGTTCAATCCTCGCCGACGGCACCATTTCCCTGGCCAAAACTCACGCCAGCCAGTTCTCGACGCGAAGCCCGTTCACGCGCGCAAACTCGGCCTCATTCGCGGTCACGACGATCATGTCGAGCGCCAGCGCTTGCGCGGCGATCAAGAGATCATTCCCGCCGATCGAAGTTCCTGCCGCTTCCAGCGCTGCGCGCGCGATTCCGCACGCCGCGTCCGCCGGCGCCTCGAATGGGATGACCTCCAGCGCGCCCAGAATCGCTTCGAGTTGCGACGTCAGCCGTTGCGAACCCCTTCTTGCCGCGCCATAGCGAAGCTCCGCGGCCGCGATGATGCTGGTCGCCACGGCGTCCTCGCCAAGCTCGGCGATCCTCGCCGCTGCGCGCCCCTGCGGATGGCGCACAAGGTCGGAAACGATGTTGGTGTCGAGGAGGTAGCGGGCGGTCACTGATCAACGGGCGCCGGCGCAGGATCATCGATCGGCGCGAAATCCTCGACGATGGGCTCCAGGGTCTTGAGCAGCGCGAGAAGCGATTGCGGCGCGGCGGGTTCGATGACGAGACGCTCGCCTTCCTTGCGCATGACGGCGTCCTCCCCAGGCAATTCAAACTCCCGGGGAATGCGCACCGCTTGGTTGCGGCCGTTTCTGAAGATTTTCACCCGGCGCTCGCCGACCACAAAGCGTTCTCCAACAAGACATAGGCCATAGCATATGCCGCATGTCGGGGCAATGTTCCCGCCGAGACGCCGACCGGCCGCCCGCCTCAATCCAGCGTGCGCCGGTAGCGCAGCAGCGCGAGCGCCGCCAGCACCGCGAGGATGAGCGCCAGCGGCCAGACGTCGCCGGCGATGTCCGCCGCGTCGGCGCCCTTCAGCATCAGCTCGCGCACGATGCGCAGGAAATGCGTCAGCGGCAGCGCCTCCCCGATCGCCTGCGCCCAGCCCGGCATCGCGCGGAACGGGAACATGAAGCCCGACAGCAGGATCGACGGCAGGAACACGAAGAACGTCATCTGCATCGCCTGCATCTGCGTGCGCGCGAGCGTCGAGATCAGATAGCCGAGCATCAGATTGGTGAAGATGAAGAGCGTGACCGCGCCGGCGAACAGCACGACCGAGCCGTAGAACGGGATCCGGAAGAGCGCCATCGCGAGCGCCACCACCAGCGCCACCTGCACCGCGCCCACGAGAATGTAGGGCGTCGTCTTGCCGATCATCACCTCCACCGGCCGCGCCGGCGTCGCCAGCAGCGCTTCAAGCGTCCCGCGCTCGCTCTCGCGCGTCAGCGCGATCGAGGTGATCATCACCAGCGTCATGGTCAAGATGACGCCCAAGAGCCCCGGCACGATATTGTACGCCGTGATCCCGGCTGGATTGTAGCGCCGGTGCACGATCACATCGAAGGGCGCAGGCGCAGGCCCAAGCCGCGACAGCGGCCCTTCCAGATCGCGCGCCAGCGCGCGCTGCGCAATCTGCGCCACCGCGTTCACCGCCCCGCCCGCCGCCACCGGATCGCTGGCGTCCGCCGCGACCAGCACTTGCGGCCGCTCCCCGCGCACGAGGCGCCGCTCGAACCCTTCCGGCACCACGATCAGAAACGCAGCGCGCCCGCTGCGCAGCATGCGCTCGCCGTCTTCCTCGTTCGTGGTGACGGCGACGATGTCGAAATAGGTCGAGTTCTTCAGGCCCGCGAGGAAGCTGCGCGTGAACACGCCGTCTTCCCGGATCTCCACCGCCGCCGCCATGTGGCGGGGATCATTGTTGATCGCGTAGCCGAACAGAAAGAGCTGCATCACCGGCACCGCGACCATCATCGCGAAGGTGAGCCGGTCGCGGCGCATCTGCACGAATTCCTTGAAGAAGATCGCGCCGAGCCGCCTGAGCGAAAAGCCCTTGATCGCGGGAAGCTTCATGCTGCGCCCCCCTCACGCGCCGTTGCGCACGGCGTTGTCCTGCGCCTGCGCCATCAGCCCGATGAAGGCTTCCTCCAGCCCTGCTTCGATCGGCTCGGCGTGCGCGCCGATGCGCTGCGCCTCCGCCTGCACCACGCGCGCAAGCGCGGCCGCATCCGCGCCCACCACATGCAGATCACCGCCGAACCGCGCGGTGAAGGCCACATCGTCCGACGCTTCGAGCGCTTCGGCTGCGCGCGCCAGTCCCGGCCCGCTCATCTTCCATGCCTTGAGCCCCACTTTCTTGGGAATCTCCGCCGTCGGCGCATCGAGCAGCTTCTTGCCGTAGGCGATGTAGGCGATGAAATCGCACTGCACGGCTTCGTCCATGTAGTGCGTGGAGACGAGCGTGGTGACGCCCTCATCGGCGAAGCGGCGAATCTGATCCCAGAAATCGCGCCGCGCCTTAGGATCGACACCCGCCGTCGGCTCGTCGAGCAGGAGCAGCGCCGGCTCATGGATCATGCACGCGGCGAGCGCCAGGCGCTGCTTCCATCCGCCCGAAAGCCGCCCCGCCAGGCTCTTCGCGCGCGCCGCCAGCCCCAGATCATCGAGCGCGCGCGCCACGCGCCCATCGACGTCGTCGAGCTCATAGAGCCGTGCGATGAATTCGAGATTCTCCTGGATCGAGAGATCCTCGTAGAGCGAGAAGCGCTGCGTCATGTAGCCGACGCGCTCTTTGATCCGCGCGCTCTCGCGCACCACATCGAAGCCGAGCACACGGCCTTCGCCGGCGTTCGGCTTCAACAAGCCGCACACCATGCGGATCGTCGTCGTCTTGCCCGAGCCGTTGGGGCCGAGAAACCCGTAGATCGCGCCTTTCGGCACCGCGAGATCGACGTGATCGACCGCCTTCAGCGCGCCGAATGTTTTCGTCAGCCCACGGACATCGATGACAAGCTCGCCGTTCATGGCGCCGGCGCATCGAGATGAATGTCGAGCGGCTGGCCGGGCCGCAGCAGCTCCGGCCGGTTCGGCCGCGCCTCGATCAGATAGACGAGCTTCTCGCGCTCCTCGGTCGAATAGATCACCGGCGGGGTGAATTGCGGCGCCGTGTCGATGAACGTGATCCGCGCCGTCAGTCCCTCGGCGCAGCCATTGCACGTCACCCGCACGACCTGCCCGAGCGAAATCCGCGGCAGCATCGCCTCCGGCGCAAAGAAGCGCAGCTTGATGTTCTGCGGCGCCAGCAGCGCCAGCACCGGCTCGCCCGGCTGCGCATATTCGCCGGGCCGGCGGAAGATCCGCTCCACCCGCCCCGCCGCCGGCGCGCGCACGATGCGGTCGGCGAG
>JACAEE010000160.1 GCA_013389015.1 Hydrogenophilaceae bacterium
AGCCGCTGCCGCGTTCGCCGCCATAGCCGCCGCCGCGGTCGCCATAGCCGCCGCCGCGGTCGCCATAGCCGCCGCCGCGGTCAGAGAAACCGCCGCCGCCAAAACCGCCGCCGCCAAATTCCGCCGGCTCGTCCGAGGGCCGGTCCCGGCCTCTGCCTCTGCGTTCCTTCTTCTTGCCGCCGCCGTCGTCGTCGTCATCGAATTCGTAGTCGTCGCTCATTTCCTAACTGTCCTTAAACAGGCGTGCGCACGCACGCCGACAAGCGCCGCCTACCGGCGCGACCGACGTCAAGCTTTGCGGATTGTGGGAGAGATTGTTTCTGCCGCACTCTGCGGAACGCCGTACTCTGACGAGCCCTTCGCCCGCCTTACCTGCGTCGCTTTAGCGCGAGGGCAGGGGGCGAGGCAAGGACAATCCCTAACCTCGTCACGGAATTCAGGTGGGCGTCGCCTGGGCCCGCTTTTCGCGCTGCGCCACAAGGTAGGACACGATGACGGCGCCGATCATCTTCGAGATGATCCCGGTGACGATGGTGCCCCAGGCGAACATTCCCGGCACCACAAGGGAGGCGAGGTAGATGAAGACGACCTGGTCAACGGGCGCGGACAACGCGCTTGAGAGCAGGATGCGCTGCGACAACGGCCGGTTGGAGAAGGTATAGACCGCCCAATCGGTGGTTTCGCTGATCAAGAAGGCGACGCCGCTCGCCACCACGATCACCACCCAGGAGGTGAGGGTGGAAAGCAACAGCCCCACCAGCATCGCCGCCAGCACCCAGTTGCGGATTTCACGCTGGGCGAAGTCGCGCACGACGAGAACGAGGCCGGTGACCACCGCGAAAGGATGGAAGCTGCCGCCGCCGAGTTCGGGCGGGATCGGCGTGGTCGGGATGCCGGCGAAGGCCCAGTTGATGAGCGGCATCAGGCCGACATAGATCGCCGTCGCCGGCAGGCGGGCGATCAAAAACGCCAGCACCACCGCCGCGCAGATCGCGCCGGAAAGCGGCACGACGCCGGCGATCTGGGTGGCCTGCACCCATTCGATAAAACGTGCGAGCTGGTCCATCGCCGCGATGCTGGCGGAAACGGGTGCGTGCGTCCAGCTAAGCCACGATGAAGGCGGCGCCTTGGCATTGCGCCAGACGTTGCGGCAGCGCCGGGATGCAGGTCCGCGCCGCCTCGCGCAGCGTGTAGGGCGGATTGATCGCCAGGAGGCTCGACGCGCGCAGCGGGCCCTCGCGTTCGGGCGCAGCGACCGCGAGATCGAGGCGCAAGAATTCCGCGCGCGCGAGCGCCAGCGCCTCGGCGTCGGCGCGGACCAGCGCGGCTTCGTCTTTCAGAGGACGCCACCAGAGAATCTGCGCGTGCGGCGCGCGGCGCAGCAGGTCGCGGACGGCCGCGGCGGCGCGGTCGAGTTCATCGGGCGCTTCGTAGGGGGGATCGATCAGGATCAGGCCGCGCTTCTCGGGGAACGGAAACAGCGCGCCGAGCGCTTCCCAGGCGTCGCGCTCATGGACCTGAACGCCGCGCACGCCGCGAAAGCGGCCGCGCAATTCCGCAACGTCCGCCGGGTGGCGTTCGACGGCGACGAGCCGATCGGCCGTGCGCAGGGCGTCGGCGATCAGTTGCGGGGAGCCGGGATAGAAGCGCAGCGCGCCATCGGGATTGCGCGCGCGCACCGCATCGAGGAGCGCGGCGATCAGGAGCGGCGGATCAGCCCAATCCCAGAGGCGGCCCAGCCCATCGCGCCATTCGGGGCTGCGGAGGGCGGCGTCGGACGCGAGATCGTAGAGGCCCGGCCCGGCATGGGAATCGAGCACGGCGAACGGCGCGGGCTTGCGCTTCAGATGCGACAGCCAGTGGAGCAGAACGCTATGCTTCAAGACGTCGGCGTGGTTGGCTGCGTGGAAGGCGTGGCGATAGTTCATCGGCGCTGGAGGAGAGGCGACATGGCGAGAGTGTTGGGCGTCGGCGGCGTGTTCTACAAGTCCGCCGATCCGGAGGCGCTGCGGACATGGTACCGGACTGTGCTGGGACTCGAGATTCAGGATTGGGGCGGGGTCGTGTTCTCGCCCGAGGCGATGGCGGAGCATCCGGGCGCAGGCACCGTCTTCTCGCCGTTCAAGGCGGATACGGATTATTTCGCGCCGTCGACCAGAGACTTCATGATCAATCTTGCGGTGGACGACCTCGACGGCATGCTCGCCCAGTGCAGGGCCCACGGCGTTGAGCCGGTGAAGCTGTTTCCCGACGAAGCCAACGGGCGGTTCGCGCACATCATCGATCCGGCGGGCGTGAAAATCGAATTGTGGCAGCCCAAGCCGATGGCGTGAACGGCTAGGCCGCGCCGGTCGCCGGCGCAGGGACGAGCGCTGCGGACTCTTGCTGGGCGCGGCGGCGAACGCGCGGCGTGCGCGGGCGCAGGCGATGGACGCTCGCGGCTTCGCGCTCCTCCTCAGTGGGGCGCTCCGCGGCGCCGACGGCGATGCGCAGGAAGGCGCGCAGCTGCAGCGCATCGAGCGGCCACGGGGCCCAAACCTCGTCGCGCGAAACCCTGCGCCACGCCGTCTTCAGCGCGTCCGGATCGGAGCACTGGGCGAGGCCCCATTGCGGATAGGAATAGGACGCGATCTCGCTCATCTCGACGAGCACGACGTTGCGGTGGCGCCGGTCCCGGCTGATGGCCTGGAAGAGGAGAGAAACCGGCGTGCGCGGGCCTTCCAGAATCTGAATGAAGCAGGAACGATCGGCGATCAGCAGGCCGGTGATCAGGCGCTCCTGGTTGCGCAGCGCGGCGCGGGCCACAAGCCGGCGCAGCGCTTCATCGCCGCAGCGGGCTTCCCGTTCGCTGAAATAGACCAATCTATTGAGCACGAATTTACGCTCTCGCTCCGGGCCGGCGGGAAGCGGACACTATGATGAGCCTAGCTTAATGTTCGATTGGCGCGGCGCGGGATTTTACTCCGGACTCGGATTTTTTGAGGCGGCGGCATGGCTGAAGTCAAGGACGTGAAGGACAAGAGCCGGTTCGAGCTCGAGGAAGGCGGGGGCGTCAGCTTCGCCGATTATCGGCGCGCGCCCGGCCTGATCGCGATCCTGCATGTGGAGACGCCGCCGGCGCTGCGGGGGCGGGGGATCGCGGGGCGGCTGATGGACGGCGTCGTGGCCATCGCCCGGGCCGAGGGGGCCAAGATCCGGCCGATTTGTCCGTATGCGGCGGCGTATCTGCGGCGACGGCCCGACGGGGCCGCGCTGACGGCTTGAGCTGGATCAAGGCTGGAACCTGACGCTGGCGTCATTCTTTCCTGAGTCGTGGTCTCAGGGGGAACGTATGTTCAGAAACGGTTTTGGAGTCCTGGCCGCGGTGGCGGCGCTGGCGCTGGCGGCGCCGGCGCAGGCGGGCGTGCTGGACAATGTGCAGGTCAAGATCGGCGCCAGCGCGATCCTGCCGGAGGAGGGCGCCGAAATCAGCGTGATCGGCGGCGATGTGAGCATTTCCGACGAAACCGTGCCGTCGCTGCAGATCGAGTATTTCTTCAATGACAACGTTTCGATGGAATTGTTGTGCTGCGTGGCCGAGCATGACGTGCGGGCGGTCGGCACGGCGCTGGGGACCGTCGACCTCGGGCAAGTGACGCATTTCCCGCCGACGCTGACGCTCAAGTATCGCTGGACGGATTTCGGACGGTTCGAGCCCTATGTCGGCGCCGGCGTGAACTGGACGCGGTTCATCGATGACGAACCGCCGGCCGGCGGGCCGGCGACGGGGATCGATTATGACGATTCCTTCGGCGGGGCGCTGCAGGCCGGGTTCGATTATCGGCTGAACGAGCACTGGGCGCTCAATCTCGACGTCCGCAAGATCTGGATCAACAGCGACGTCACGATCGATGCGGGCGGTACGATCATCGATGCGGACGTGGACATCGATCCGGTCGTGGTGAGCGGGGGGCTCGCGTATCGGTTCTAATTGCGCGCCGGCGCCGCGGCGGAGGCCCCGCGTCGCGGCGCGCATTGGCCGTCGCCGGCCTTCGGGTTGAGACGGGAATCGTCCCGCGATCCCGCGTTGTGCATGCAGAGCTTCGCCTCGCACGGCCGTCTTTGGCTGAACCTCCTCGTCGAGGCGAGCGGAAGCGCGTCGCGGCGCTTGCTCCGCGGCGTGCTTTCGCCTTGCGCGCCGGAACGGGCCGGCATCAGGAGGTGTCGGCGGCGGGGCGCGGCGGCGCGGGGGCGTGGGGAGGGAGCCTGATCGCGGGCGGCTGGGCGGTGACGATCCGTGTGCGGATGATTCCGCGCTCGAGGCGGGCGGCGAGGCGTCCGGCCCAGGCGGCGGCATTGTCGATCACGGCGCGCAGGCGCAGGATCTGGGCGCGCAGATTCAGGCGCGTGCTGCGCGGGAGAGCGGCGCGGGCGAAGCGGCGATGCGCGGGCGCGCGCACAGATTGCAGGCGCCAGCCGGGCGGTGCAGCGCGCGGGCGGGCCGTGCGCGCGGACTTGAAAAGGACCATGCGGTCGATGGCGCGGGCGAGGATCATGAGGCGCACCTGCTGCGTCGCGACGCGCAGCTCGTTGCGCACGAACGCGCGGATCGCGCGCGCAAGATGCGCTTCATGGGGGAGCTGGTCGATGAGCCAGAGCGCGATGTTGAGAAGGAAGCTGCGCAACGCCGCCTCGGCCGCGGCGCGCTGCGGCGTGAAGAGCGTGGGGAGGCGAAGGCGTTGCATCAGCGCCCAGTGTAAGGGCGGATGCGGGGTGTGGGATTGCGTGCGCGCTATCCGCGGATTCCTTCTCCCGCACGGGCGGGAGAAGGTGCTCGCGGATGCGACCGGATGAGGGTGGGGGGTGCAGGCATGAGCGCCTTCATCTGAGACGCGCCCCCTCATCCGTCTCGCGCTTCGCGCGATCCACCTTCTCCCCCTCGCGGGGGAGAAGGGATGACCTCTGCTAAGGGCCTTTGCGCCGTCGGCCGCGGTAGGGTCTGCGCGGGGCGCTGCGGGTGCTTGGCGAGGACTCGCCGACGGAATTGAGGGCGGCGGCGACTTCGCTTTGGCGGGCGAGGGGATCGTCGGCGATGAGCAACTCGGTTTCCTGCAGGCGTTTGATTTCGTCACGCAGGCGCGCGGCGGTTTCGAATTCGAGGTCGGCGGCGGCGTCGCGCATTTCTTTTTCGAGCGCGGCGATGTGGGTTTTCAAGTTGTGGCCGATGAAGGCTGCGCCTTGTTCCTTGACGCCTTTCATGCCGGCGCCGCGCTTGAAGCCCATGGGGTCGCGGACGTCGATGGTGAGGCTGTCCTTTTCATAGACGGAGCCCAGGATGTCCTGGATGTCGCGCTTGATGCTCTGCGGGGTGATGCCGTGTTCGGCGTTGTATTTGGCCTGTTTCTCGCGGCGGCGCGCGGTTTCGGCCATGGCGCGCTCCATCGAGCCGGTGATTTTGTCCGCGTACAGAATGACTTTGCCGTCGACGTTGCGGGCGGCGCGGCCGATGGTCTGGACCAGTGAAGTTTCGCTGCGCAGGAAGCCCTCTTTGTCGGCATCGAGGATGGCGACGAGGCCGCATTCGGGGATGTCGAGGCCTTCGCGCAAGAGGTTGATGCCGACGAGCACGTCGAACACGCCCAGGCGCAGGTCGCGGATGATCTCGATGCGCTCCACGGTGTCGATGTCGGAGTGCATGTAGCGCACGCGCACGCCCTGGTCGTGCATGTATTCGGTCAAGTCCTCGGCCATGCGCTTGGTCAGCACGGTGACGAGGCTGCGCTGGCCTTGCTTGGCCTTCTCCTTCACTTCGGCGATGACGTCGTCGACCTGAGAGAAGCCTTTGTCCGAAACCGGACGAACCTCGACGGGCGGATCGATGAGGCCGGTGGGGCGGATGACCTGCTCGACGAAGACGCCGCCGGTGCGTTCAAGCTCCCAGGGGCCGGGGGTGGCCGAGACGTGGATCGTCTGCGGGCGCATGATCTCCCATTCCTCGAATTTGAGCGGGCGGTTGTCCATGCACGAGGGCAGGCGGAAGCCGTAATCGGAGAGGGTCTTCTTGCGATTGTAGTCGCCGCGATACATGCCGCCGATCTGCGGGATGGTGACGTGGCTCTCGTCGGTGAAGACGAGGGCGTTGTCGGGCACGTATTCGAACATGGTCGGCGGCGGCTCGCCCGGCTTGCGGCCGGTGAGGAAGCGGGAATAGTTCTCGATGCCGGCGCAGGAGCCGGTGGCCATGATCATTTCGAGATCGAAGAGGGTGCGCTGTTCGAGGCGCTGGGCTTCGAGCAATTTGCCTTCGGCCTTGAAGAAGGCGAGGCGCTCCTTCAGCTCCTGCTTGATCAGATCAACGGCTTGATGGAGCGTCGGCTTGGGCGTCACGTAGTGCGAATTGGCGTAGATCTTCACGGCGTCGAGCGGGGCGATCTTCTTGCCGGTGAGCGGATCGAACTCGTCGATTGATTCGACTTCGTCGCCGAAGAAGGAGAAGCGCCAGGCGCGATCCTCCATGTGGGCGGGATAGAGCTCGACATTATCGCCGCGGACGCGGAACATGCCGCGGGCGAAGGCCTGATCGTTGCGCTTGTATTGCAGGCCGACGAGATTGCGGATGAGCTCCTGCTGGCCGAATTGCTCGCCTTTCTTCACGGTGAATGTCATGGCCGTGTAAGTCTCGACCGAGCCGATGCCGTAGATGCAGGAGACGGAGGCGACGATGATCACGTCGTCGCGTTCGAGGATCGCGCGCGTGGCGGCGTGGCGCATGCGGTCGATCTGCTCGTTGATGTTGGATTCCTTCTCGATATAAGTGTCCGTACGCGGAACATAAGCCTCGGGCTGGTAATAGTCGTAGTAGGAGACGAAGTATTCCACCGCGTTCTCGGGAAAGAAGCTCTTGAACTCGCCATAGAGCTGGGCGGCGAGGGTCTTGTTCGGCGCGAGCACCAGGGCCGGGCGCTGCAGCGTCTCGATCACCTTGGCCATGGTGAAGGTCTTGCCCGAGCCGGTGACGCCCAACAGCACCTGGTCCTGATCGCCGCGGCGGGCGGCCGCGACGAGCTCGGCGATGGCGGCCGGCTGGTCTCCGGCCGGCTCGTAATCGCTGACGAGCTTGAAGCGCCTGCCGCCCTCCAGCTTCTCCCAGGCGCGCTCGGGGCGGTGGGGCGTCCAGAGGGCGGCGGTCCGGTCGAACGTGAAGGTCGCGCCGGCGTCGGCGACGCCGGGTGGATTCGGGGAGCGCGGCATGGCGGCAAGATAAGCGCTGCGGCGCAAAGCCGGTAGCCTGGCGGGGGCGGCTGCTGACAGGGATCGGCGCGCTTGACTTCACGCCGGGCGGGCCCAGATCAGCGGTGATCCGGGCCCCTCTGGCGGCGCAGTTCGGCGCGCCGCGATGTCGGATCGCGTCGTTTTTCCAACGCGCGGTCCGCGCGCGAGATGGTGGAGGCCGTTCCCATGGGTTCCCTACCGATCCTGCACCGGCGGGCGCTGATCGGCGCGCTCGCGGCCGGCGCCGCGCTGGCGCCGCTCCAGGCCTGTTCGGAAAATCCGGCGACGGGGCGGCGCCAGTTCGTCATCGTGTCGGACGAGATGCTGGCGAATCTGGCGGCGCAAACCTGGGCGCAGGTGCGGGCGCAGACGCCTGTCGCCGATGACGCGCGGCTGCAGGCGCGGCTGCGCGGAATCGGCGCGCGCGTGGCCGAACGCGCGGGCCTGACGGGACTGGATTGGGAGTTCGTGGCGTTCGACAGCGCCGAGATCAACGCGTTCGTGCTGCCGGGCGGCAAGGTCGGATTCTTCCGTGGGCTGATCGATTTCGCCGCGAGCGACGACGAGATCGCGGCGGTGATGGGCCATGAGATCGGTCATGTGGCGGCGCGGCACGCGGCGGAGCGGGTGAGCCAGCAATTGGCGGTGCAGGCAGGCGTGCAGGCGGCGGCGCTGGCGCTGTCGGAGGATCTGGGCGACTTCGCGGACGAAGCGGCCGCAGCGCTCGGCGCGGGGCTGACGTACGGCGTCATCCTGCCGTATTCGCGCCGCCACGAGCTCGAAGCGGATCGTTTGGGCGTCGACTACATGAAGGCGGCCGGCTATGCGCCCGGGGGGGCGGTTTCGTTCTGGCGGCGAATGCTGGCGACGAGCGAGACGCGCGGGGCGCCGCTGGCGTGGCTCTCCACGCATCCGGCGCACGAAGAGCGGCTGGCGGCGCTGGAGGCGCTCGCGGCCTAGGGCCGGCACGCGGCGCCGCGACGGCGCGACCGCTTGATCGAGGGCGATATCGCGGCTTCCTTGCGCGGCCGAGGATCAGCGGGGTGTGCGAGGGGACAATGGCGGAATTGAAGCAGGCGCGGCGGGGGAACCCGGTCGAGCGCGGGGTGGAGCGAATGATTTTCGCCAGCCGCTGGCTGCTGGCGCCGATCTATCTCGGGCTGGTCGCGAGCCTCGGGATTCTCGTCTACACGTTCTTCAAGGAACTGATCGAGCAGGTTCCGCTGATCCCGTCGATGGACGAGGCCGACATCATCCTACTCGTGCTGACGCTGGTGGATCTGTCGCTCGCCGGCAATCTGGTGCTGATCGTGATGTTCTCCGGATACGAGAATTTCGTCTCGCGCCTCGACGCGGCGGGCGATGAAGAGCGGCTGGGCTGGATGGGCACGCTCGATTTCTCGGGGCTGAAGACGAAGCTGGCGACCTCGATCGTGGCGATCTCGGCGATCCACCTGCTCAAGGTGTTCATGAACCTCAAGGATTACACGCAAGGCGAGCTGCTCTGGTTCACGCTGATCCACCTCACGTTCGTGGCGTCAGGGCTGTGCTTCGCGTTCATGGACTTCGTCTATTCGCGCTCCTACGCCACGCGGCGGAACGAGGAATAGCGCCGTTCGTCTCGCGGGGCTTGGCGGGGCCGGCGCCGTGCGGCACACATCCGCAAAAGCGGGAGATGCTCATGCGGATGATGGTGGGCGGTGCGGCGCTGGCGCTGTGCGCGGCGATCGGGTTAGGCGCGCTTGCGCAAACAGGGGGAGAGGCGGGCGCGGGCGTGGAGCGGCGCACGCGCGGCGCGCTGACGCTGGAGAACGTGCCGGAGACGCCGCCGGCGGTGCGCGAGCGGCTGCGGCAATATGTGAACACGCGCGGGGCGAGCTTCCAGGATTGGCTGCCCGGCGGCGGGATGCTGATCGCCACGCGATTCGCCAACACGACGCAGATCCATCGGGTGGACATGCCGATGGGCGCGCGCACGCAGATCACCTTCTATGACGAGCCGGTCGGCGGCGCGGCGGTGCGGCGCGACGGGTCGGGCGATTTCTTCTTCGCGCGCGATTCCGGGGGCGATGAGAATTATCAGGGCTTCCTGATGACGCCGCGCGGCGCGGTGCAGCTGACCGAGCCGGGCACGCGCAATCAGGGCTTCACGCAGAGCCAGGACGGCGGCTTGATCGCCTGGGCGCTCGCGCCGCAGGATTCACAGAACTACGACATCTTTCTCGCCGATCCGGGCGATCCGGCGTCGCGGCGCCTGATCCTCGACGGCGAAGGCGCGATCGGGCCGCTCGATTTCTCGCCGGACGGGACGCGGCTCTTGCTCGGGCACTATATCTCGGTGACGAAGAGCCGCCGTTTCGTGCTCGATCTGCGAACGGGCGGGCTCAGCGAAATCACGCCGGACCTCGATGTCGCGTATGACGGGGGCGAGTTCACGCCGGACGGGCGGCGCATCATCGTGGCCAGCGACGAGGGCAGGGATTTTCTCGGGCTCGTCGAAATCGATCTCGCCACCGGCGCGCGGGCGCTCTTGACGCCCGATCTCGGCTGGGACGTGGAGAGCTTCGACCTCTCCGAGGACGGACGCATGCTCGCTTATGTCGTCAATGAAGCGGGCGCCTCGCGGCTGCATCTGCGCGACATGCGGGCCAGGCGGATTCTGCCGTCACCAGGTTTGCCGCCGGGCGTGGTGTTCGGCGTGAAATTCGATCCGAGCGGGCGGCGGCTCGGCTTCACGCTCAACAGCGCGACGAGCCCAAGCGACGCCTATTCCTATGATCTGCGCACGCGCGCGCTGACGCGGTGGACGCAGAGCGAAGTGGGCGGGCTCGATCCGGCGATCTTCGTTTCGCCCGAGCTGATCACGTGGCGCAGCTTCGACGGGCGCGAGATCAGCGGCTTCTATTATCGCCCGCGCGGCGCCGGGCCGCATCCGGTGATCATCAATATCCATGGCGGGCCGGAAAGCCAGGCGCGGCCGACCTTCTCCTCCACGATCCAATATTGGGTGAACGAGCTGGGCGCGGCGGTGATCCTGCCGAACGTGCGCGGCTCGACCGGGTTCGGGAAGGATTTCGTCGCGCTCGACAATGGCGCGCGGCGCGAGGATTCGGTGCGCGACATCGGCGCGCTGCTCGATTGGATCGATGCGCGCGAGGAGCTCGATGGCGACCGGGCGATGGTCTATGGCGGCTCTTATGGCGGCTACATGGTGCTGGCGTCGATGACGCATTACAATGAGCGGCTCGCCGGCGCGGTGAACATCGTCGGCATCTCCAATTTCGTGACGTTCCTGGAGAACACGAGCGGCTACCGGCAAGACCTCAGACGTGTGGAATATGGCGACGAACGCGATCCGGCGATGCGCGAAGTCCTGATGGCGATCTCGCCGCTCACCAACGCGGCGCGGATCACCAAGCCGCTGTTCATCATTCATGGCGCGAACGATCCGCGCGTGCCGGTGAGCGAGGCGGAGCAATTGCTCGCCGCCGTGCGCGGCAATGGCGGGGAGGCGTGGCTGATGCTGGCGGCGAACGAGGGCCACGGCTTCGCCCGGCGCGAGAACCAGGACGCGCAGCGCGAAGCCGAGACGCTGTTCTTCCAGCGCGTGTTGGGCTTGGAGTAAGCGCCCGCGTTCCCTTCTCCCGCCTTGGGCTGGAGAAGGTGGTCGCGCAGCGACCGGATGAGGGTGGGGCGCCCAAACGAGGCGCGCCCCCTCATCCGTCAGCTTCGCTGACACCTTCTCCCCCGCGCGGGGGAGAAGGGAAGGTAGAGGAAAGGGCGGCGTTGCGCCGGACGTAGCGGGCGCTTAGGATTCGGCATGGCCAAGGCCGCTGCTTCGCCTTCCGCGACCGATCTTCCGGTTTCGTTCGACGACATCCGCGCGGCCGCCGCGCGGATCGAGGGCAAGGTGGAGCGTACGCCGCTCCGGCCTTCGCGCACGCTCTCCGAGATCACCGGCGCGGAGGTGTGGATCAAATTCGAGAACCTGCAGTTCACCGCCTCGTTCAAGGAGCGCGGCGCCTACAACAAGCTGGCGCAGCTGACGGAGGCGGAGCGCAAGGCCGGCGTGATCGCGATCAGCGCGGGCAACCACGCGCAGGGCGTGGCCTACAACGCCGCGCGGCTCGGGGTTCCCTCCACGATCGTGATGCCGCGCACGACGCCGTTCGTGAAAGTGGAGCATACGCGCAAGCATGGCGCGCGGGTGGTGCTGCACGGAGAGTCGATGAGCGAGGCGTTCGAGCACGGCTATGCGCTGGCCGAACGCGAGCGGCTGACGCTCGTGCATCCGTTCGACGATGCGGCGATCATCGCCGGGCAAGGCACGATCGCGCTCGAAATGCTGGCGGACGAGCCCTCGCTCGATACGCTTGTGATCCCCGTCGGCGGCGGCGGGCTCATCAGCGGCAACGCGATCGCGGCGAAGCATCTGAAGCCCGGGATCGAGATCGTCGGCGTCGAAGCGGCGATGTATCCGGGGCTCTATTCCGAGCTGCGCGGCGAGCCGATCCGCGTGGGCGGGCAGACGATCGCCGAAGGGATCGCTGTCAAGCAGGCGGGGCGGCTCAATTTCCAGATCTGCAAGGCGCTGGTGGACGACGTGCTGCTGGTCGAGGAGGCGCAGCTCGAAGAGGCGGTGGCGCTCTACGCCAATGTCGAGAAAACCGTGGCGGAAGGGGCGGGGGCGGCGGGCCTGGCGGCGCTGCTCGCGCATCCGGCGCGTTTCAAAGGGCGGCGCTGCGGACTCATCCTGTGCGGCGGCAACATCGATTCGCGGCTGCTGGCCTCGGTGCTGGTGCGCGAACTGGTGCGCGAGGGGCGAATCGCGCGGGTGCGCCTGATCGGGGACGATCAGCCAGGGCTTTTGTCGCGCGTATCCAAGGTGATTGGGGAACTGGGCGGAAACATCATCGAAGTGGCGCACAATCGCCTTGTTCTGGATATTCCGGCAAAGGGCGCGGAGATCGACTTCACGATCGAAACGCGTGATCTCGCGCATACGCGGGAGATCGTGGAAGGGCTCAAAGGCGCGGGCTACCCCGTACAGTTGCTGCCGTTCGAGGCGGCGACGGCGTGAAACGGCCGGCCGGGCGTGCTAGGGTTGCGGTTCGATGCGGATGAAGGCGATGAACAGACATTCGCGCGCCTGCGTGGCCGGGTTCAGTCTGATGGCGATGGGCGCCGCAATCGGCGGCGCGGAGGCCGTCGCGCAGGAGGAGCTGGGCGCAGCGCCGCCGGATGTGCCGCAATGCCAGCGGAATCTGGGCGTCGTCCGCGTCGTCGATCGCGACGATGCGGAGGAGGCGCGGCCCTATGACTTGCCCGCGCCGCAAGGCTTCATGACGGCGGTGGTGCGCCGCTCGGGCTGCTTCTCGCTCGCGGCGCCGGACAGCGCCGGCGCGACGCCGGCGGACTATGTGCTGGTCGCGGCGCTGGAGGCGGGCGAAGCGCGGCGCGGGAACCGCGTCCTCGGCGTCGTGGGCAACATCATCAGCGGCCGCTGGGGGCGGCTGACGCGCAGCGCGCGCGAGCGGCGCGAGGGGCTGCTCGCGATCCTGTCGCTGGTGCGCGCCGGCACGGCGGAAAAAGTCACCGAAACGCGCGGGCGCGCGATCGATCAGGAATCGACGTGGGTCGTCGGCGGCACGTATGGACTCGGCGACGTCGCGCGGGCGTGGGAGGAGTCGGAGATGGGGCGGATCGCCTCCTCCGCGTTCATCGACGCCTATGCGCAGATGATGGCCGAGCTCGGCGGGCTCGACGCGCCGCCGCAGGCGGCGGCCGGCGGCATGCTGCGCGCGCCGCGGGCGGTGAACATGCGCGCGGGCCCGACCGCTTCGCACGAGATCGTGCGCACGCTGCCGGCCGGCGCGCTCGTGCGCGCCACCAGCGAAACGGACGGGCGCTGGCGGCTTGTGGTGGACGAAAACGACGTACAAGGATGGGTGCGCAGCGACCTGCTCGAGGCCGCGCCCGCGCCTTGATGTGGAACAACGCCGCCGCCGCGGCCGCGCCCTATGCATCGGACACGGACAGCGGCGGCGAGGGGCATGAACGAGAGCGACATGATCCAGGACGGACGCACGCTGGTGCTGCTCGCCGATGGCCGGCGCGCGCGCGGCTATGTCGAGCCGCGGCGGGGCGCAAAGCTGGCGGAGGCGGCCGAATGGGCGCTGCAGATCAGCGAAGAAGAGCTGATCGCGCCGCAGGACCGCGCGCCGCGATCCTTCGACCGCGTCGGCGCCGGGCGCCACGCGATGGACGGCGGCGCGGTTCCCCATGAGGAGGAGGAGCGGCGATTCCTCGCCCGCGTCGCCCAGCGCCTGGCGGCCGCGACCCAGGCGAAGACGTTCGATCACCTGGTGATCGCGGCGCCGCCGCGGGCGCTCGGAATCCTGCGCGAGGCGCTGCCCGACAAGACGCGCGCGCTCATCCGGTTCGAGATCGCCAAAGACATCGTGGATGAAGACGCCGGCGCGGTGGCGAAGCGGCTCGCGGACCTGCGGATTCCTTAGCTCTACTTTTGGCGCGCCGGCGCAGAGTGGCAGACTCACTCGTCGAGGCGCCGATGAGATCGCCGGCGCGCGAGGGGATTCTTCCGTATGCAGAGCTTCTGCTCGTCCCGCCGTGAGGGGAGGGACGGAGCGCCGCGCGCCAAGGCTACTTCCTGATGCGCGCTGGCGCGCGGAGGGGGCGGCCGATGCGGCCGGCGGCGAAGTCGGCGAGATGACGCTCAAAGGCGCCGGCGCTGACGGCGATGTAAAGGAACGCGACTTCGCCCGCGCGGCCCGCGTTGGAGCGGAAATTCGAATCGACGCCCGCCACGAAATACGCATCGCCGTCGCGCACGATGAGAGCCGAGCCGGAATCGCCGCGCGTGGTGTCGCACTCGTGCGAAAAAGTGTGGTCGCGGAACACTTCGACGACGCGGCATTCGATGTTGGCGGCGAGGAATTCGCCGGTGTCCCAGCCATAGCCGGCCTGGTAAAGCGCAGGGCGCGGCCCCGTGCGGCCGGGCGCGCCGAGCGCATTGCGCACGCCGAGATAGCCGACCGCGCGGCCGATCGGCTCATCCAGCCGCAATAGAGCCCAATCGCGGCCGTCGACGGAATCGCCGCTCATGAAGCGCGTGTGCGTGAATTGCGGGTCCGTGTAATAGGCGACGACGTCGGCGCTATAGGGACCGCCCGGCGCGGGGGAGGCGGCGGTGAAGGCGCCGCGCGCATCGACCCCGCTCTCGCTGTGGATGCAATGCGCGGCGGTGACGATGACATCCTCGCCGACCAAAGTGGCGGTGCAGGTCTCGCCGCTGGCGAGGCGCAACAGGCCGACTTGCGCCCAGGGGGATTGGCTGGCGTCGACGCGGATGCGATCGTCCCGGCCGAAATAATGATCGTTGATCGTGAGCGGGCGCTCGCGGCCGACGCAGTCGGCGCGATCGGTGCGGCGTGCGCAGAGGCCTGTGCCGCCCTCCTCGCGCTCGTCGCAGATTCCGTTGAAGGCGTGTTCGCAGGAATCGTCGCGGAAGCGCAGGCGCGTGATGTCGCCGCAATCGGCGCGGTCCGTGCCGTTGACGCACGCGCCGGTGCCGAAACGGGGCTCGTCGCATTCGCCGTCGCGCGCCCATCGGCAGGAATCGTCATCGCCGGCGCGCATCGCGCGGCAATCGGAAAGATCGGTTCCAAGCGCGCAGGCGCCCGTGCCGATGTCGGGTTCGTCACATTCGCGATCATTGGCCCAGCGGCAGGAATCGTCGCCCCGCTCCGGCTTGCGCGCGAAGGCCGCCTGGCGGGACAGCGCAGGCTTCTCATCCGCCGCCGCAGCATGGGGGACGAAACGCACCGCCGGCTCGGGCGGCGCGGCCGCCGCGCCGATCAGCGCGGCAAGCGCAAAGACGAGAAGGCCTGCGCGGCGGCGCATGAATGATCGCAACATCGGCCTCACGCTAGCGCGTGAAACAGCGGGCGTGAAGCGGCTGCGCCTTGACCGGCGGCGGGGCGCAGGGTGAAAACGCGCGCCATGTCACCGCCCTGTCTCTTCATCGGCAACAAAAACTATTCGTCATGGTCGATGCGGCCTTGGCTGGCGCTCAAATGGGCGGGGATCGCGTTCGAGGAACGCATGATCCCCCTCGGCGGGCCGGGCTACGGCAAGAGCCGGATCGCCGAAATCCTGGCCGTATCCGACAGCGGCCGGGTGCCGGCGCTGCATGCGGGCGAGCTGCGCATCCACGATTCGCTGGCGATCATGGAGTGGGCCAACGAGCAGGCGCCGGAGGCGGGGCTCTATCCGCGCGACGCCGGCTTGCGGGCGCTGGCGCGTTCGGCGGCGGCGGAGATGCATGCAGGCTTCGCCGCGATGCGCAACGCGATGTCGATGAACATCCGTAGACGGATGAAGACGGCGCCGGCCTGGTCCGACGAGGTGAAGGCCGATCTGGCGCGGCTGTTCGAGCTGTGGGGCGGCTTGCGCGCACGCCACGCGAATGGGGGGCCGTTCCTGTTCGGCGCCCGCGGGATCGTCGACGCCATGTACGCGCCGATGGCGACGCGATTGCGCACCTACGCCGTCGAGGCGCCGGCGGCGTGCCAGGCCTATTGCGAGGCGATCTTCGCCGATGATGCGTTTCGCGCGTGGGAGGCGGGGGCGCTGGCGGAGCCGCAGCGGATCGCCTCCACGGACGAGCTCTATACGTGAGGCGCGTTGCGGGCGCGTTGTTCGCCGCGGCGCTCTCGCTCTGCGGGTGCGATAACGACGCGGCGATCCTGGAAGAAGTCTCGCGGATCGAGAAGGAGCGCGTGGCGCGGCACGCGCAGCTGGCGGCGCAATCGCCGGCGTGGCTGGCGGAGAAGCGCGGCCATGCCGGCGCGGTGACGACGGCTTCGGGCCTCGTCTACGAAGTGCTGCGGGCGCCGCCCGATCCGAGCCTGCCGACGCCGACGCGCGCGTCGCGGGTGCTGATCGATTATGAGGGGCGGCTGCCGGACGGGACGGTGTTCGATTCCTCGTTGGGGCGGGGCGGGGCGCAGTTCGACGTCGCCGCCCTGGTGCCCGGGGTCGCCGAAATGCTGACGCTGATGCGGCCAGGGGAGGAGGTCGTCGCCTATATTCCCGCCGCGCTCGCTTATGGCGCGGAAGGCGCGGGCGAGGATGTGCCGCCTCATGTTGCGCTGGAATTCCGTATTCGCTTGATTGCGTTCGAACGCGATGAGGGATCCATGGCGGTGACGCAATGATGGCGACGCGACGGGCGGCGCTGCTCGGCGCGCTGGCGGCTTCGGCGCTGGCGGGGTGCGCGAGCAAGCCGATGACGCCGGAGGAGCGCGCGGCGGAAAGCGTGCGGTTCCTGGCCGCCAATGCGCGCCGCGAGGACGTGCTGGCGACGCCGTCGGGGCTGCAATACCGGGTGTTGCGCGCGGTGCGCACGACGGCGCCGGCGCCGACGGCGGCGGATGCCGTGCGCGTGCATTATGAAGGGCGGCTGCCGGATGGGACGGTGTTCGATTCCTCCTATGAACGCGGCGAGCCGGCCGAGTTCGCGCTGGCGCGCGTCATCGCGGGGTGGACCGAAGGGCTGCAGCTGATGCGGCCCGGCGAGATGTACGAGTTCTTCGTGCCGCCGGCGCTGGCCTATGGCGAACGCGGCGCCGGCGGCGTCATCCCGCCGAACCAGGCGCTGATCTTCAAGGTGGAGCTGATCGAGGTGCTGGCGGCGGGGGAGTGACGCGCAGCGACCTCATGCCAGGCGACGACGCTCTTCACTTCCCTCATGCCGGGCGACTCCCGCGCATGCGCGCCAGCCTCCCTCATTCCGGCTGAAGCGTAGCGGAGAGCCGGAACCCAGAAGCAGACGCCTTACGAGCTCCTAGGTTCCGGATCGCGCGCTCTCGCGCGCGTCCGGAAGGAGCGGTTTGTCGGCGGCTGTGGCGCGTCAGCGCATCGCGGCGAGGATGCGGCGGGTTTCGGCTTCGGCGGCGGCGCCGCCGGTGGCGACGAAGCCGTCGATGAGGAAATCGCGGGCGGCGCGGCCGTAGGCGACGGGTTCGCCGGTCAGGCGGTTCATGACGCCGCCGGCGGCGGCGAGGACGGCGTGGCCGGCGGCGGCGTCCCATTCGCTGATGGTTCCGAAGCGCGGATAGACATCGATCTCGCCAGCGGCGGTGAGGCAGAATTTGATCGAGGAGGAGACGCGCACTTCCTTGGTCTGGCCCAGGGCTTTGATGAAGGCGGCGGTGTCGGCGTCGCCGTGGCGGCGGCTGGCGGCGATGCGCCAGGGCGGCGCCGCTCGGTTCGCGACGCGGATGGGGGAGAGGGCCGCGCGCTCCGCGCCGGTGCGGGCGTCGAACGCGCCGCGCAGCGCGCCCTGGCCTTCCGCGCCGGCGAAGAGATCGCCCAGGGCGGGGGCGTAAACCACGCCGACAACGGGGCGCCCCGCTTCAATCCAGGCGATGTTCACGGTGAAGCTGCCGCCGTCGCCCTCGGCGAGGAAATCCTTGGTGCCGTCGAGCGCGTCGACGCAGAAGAAGTGCGGCCCGGCGCTGAGATCGGGGCGATGGCCGGCGGCATAGGCCTCCTCGGCCAGAACCGGCGCGCCCGGCGCAAGTCTTGCGAGGCCGGCGAGGATGAGCGCCTCGGCGCGCTGGTCGGCTTCGGTGACGGGGGAGCCGTCGTCCTTGCGGTGGGCTGCGGCGCCGGCGTCGCGGACGGCCATGATTTCACGGCCGGCGTCGCGGGCGAGCGCGATCAGGGCCTCGAGCGACGGGCGGGTGTGGGCGGACATGAACAAGACCACAATGGAAGGCGTGCGCGAGCCGGGCAAGGCGGATCGGCGCCGCCGTTTTGAGACATGGCGCCGCGCGGGCGGGGAGACGGCGGTGATTTGCTTTGACGGGCGCGGCGGCGCTCGTCTAGCGAACGCGCCATGATCCTCGTCACCGGCGCGGCCGGGTTCATCGGCTATCATGTGAGCCGCCGGCTCCTGGAGGCGGGACGCGCCGTCATCGGGGTGGACAGCGTCAATTCCTATTATGATCCGGCGCTGAAGCGGGCGCGGCTCGCGGCGCTCGCGGGGTTTACCGGCTTCCGGTTTCATGAAATCGACATCGCCGAAGAAGGGGCGCTTGAGGGCGCGCTGCCGCGGAACGAGGCGAGCGGGATCATCCATCTGGCGGCGCAGGCAGGGGTGCGCCACTCGCTGACGGCGCCGTTCGACTATGAGCGCAGCAATCTCGCGGGGCACTTGCGGGTGCTGGAATATGCGCGGCACGCGCCGCGGCTGCAGCATCTGGTCTATGCGTCGTCTTCATCCGTGTACGGAGATCGCAGCGACGGGCCGTTCCGGGAGAGCGACCGCTGCGATGCGCCCGCCTCGCTCTATGCGGCGACGAAGCGGTCGTGCGAGCTGATGAGCGAGACCTATGCGCGGCTGTTCGGCATCAGGCAGACGGGCTTGCGGTTCTTCACGGCGTACGGGCCGTTCGGGCGCCCGGACATGGCCTATTGGAGCTTCACCGAGAAGGTGCTGAAGCGAGAGACGCTCACGCTCTACGGCGAAGGCAAGCTGGCGCGAGACTTCACCTATATCGACGACATGGCGCCGGCGATCATCGCGGCGCTCGATGCGCCGCCCACCGAAGACCCGCCGCACGTGGTGGTGAATCTGGGGAACTCCAATCCTTCGACCGTGAACGACCTGGTCGCGGCGGTGGAGAAGGCGACGGGGATGATCGCGAAGAAGGAGTTCGCGCCGCGCAATGCGGTGGAGGTGAGCGCGACGTTCGCCGACATCAGCCGCGCAAAGGAACGCTACGGGTTCGAGCCGAAGGTGAGCCTGGAAGAGGGCGTGGCGCGGTTCGTGACGTGGTACCGGGGGTTTTACAGCATCTAGTTCCCTTCTCCCGCCACAGGCGGGAGAAGGGAATCTACAAATTCTCAGGCGCGCCAGCTTCGAGTTCGGCGCGCCAGGCGGCGGCGCTCGCATCGCTGGGGGCGCGCCAGTCGCCGCGGGGGGAGAGGGCGGCGGCGCTCGTCAGCTTGGGGCCGTTGGGCACGGCGGAGCGCTTGAACTGGCTTTGGCCGTAGAAGCGCGCGATGAAGACGCCCAGCCATTTGCGCAATTCTTCGTAGGAATAGGCGCGCTTCTTGCCTTCGGGATAGTGCGGGGGCCAGACGCCTTCGGCGACGTCCTTCCAGGCGTTCCAGGCGAGGAAGAGGATCTTCGACGGGCGCATGCCGTGGCGCACGGCGTAGTGGAGGTTGAAATCCTGCAGCTCGTAAGGGCCGATGACGCTCTGCGTGCTCTGGATGGCGCCGGCGGCGTCGGGCGGCACGAGCTCCGGGGAAATCTCCGTATCCAGAATATCGAGCAGGGTCTTCGACGCCGCGGCGTCGAAGAGCTTTTCGGCGGCGACCCAGCGGATGAGATGCTGGATCAGCGTCTTGGCGGCGCCGGCATTGACGTTGTAGTGGGCCATGTGGTCGCCGACGCCATAGGTGCACCAGCCGAGCGCCAGTTCGGAGAGATCGCCGGTGCCGATGACGAGGCCGCCTTCCTGATTGGCGAGGCGGAAGAGATAATCGGTGCGCAGGCCCGCCTGCACGTTCTCGTAGGTGACGTCGTAGACCTTCTCGCCATGGGCGGCGGGATGATCGAGATCGCGCAGCATCTGCTCGGCCAGCGGCACGATCGAGACTTCGCGGGAATCGATGCCGAGCGCCTTCATCAGCGCCTGCGCCTGCGCCTTGGTGGCGCTTGAGGTGGCGAAGCCGGGCATGGTGACGCCGATGATGTCCGTACGCGGACGATCCATCAGATCCATGGCGCGGGCGGCGACGATGAGGGCGTGGGTGGAATCGAGGCCGCCGGAGACGCCGATGACGACGCGCTTGGATTTGGTGGCGTCGAGCCGGGTGGCGAGGCCCGCGACCTGGATGTTGTAGGCCTCGTAGCAATCGAGATCGAGGCGGGCGGGATCGTCGGGCGCGAAGGGAAAACGCGGGATGGTGCGACGGAGCGGGCCGGCGGGGAGCGGCGCGCCGAGGGCGAAGAGGATCGTGCGGGCGGCGGCGACCGCTTCTTTCTGATGCGCGATGGCGTCGCGCCAGGTGTTGAGGCGGCGGCGCTCCTGGGCGATGCGCTCGACATCGATATCGACGAGCATGAGTTCGCTCTCGCGAGCGAAGCGATTGGTCTCAGCGAGCTTCTCGCCCATTTCGAAGGCGACGACCTGGCCGTCCCAGGCGACGTCGGTGGTGGATTCGCCCATGCCTGCGGCGGCGTAGACATAGGCCGAGCAGGTGCGGCGCGAATGCGCGTCGATCAGCACGTCGCGCTCGGCGGCCTTGCCGATGGTGATGTTGGAGGCGGAGAGGTTGGCGAGGATGGTTGCGCCGGCGAGGGCGGCGCGGATCGAGGGCGGCGCGGGCGCCCACATGTCTTCGCAGATCTCGGCGTGGATGACGCAGTCGCGCTGGTCGGTTGCGGCGAAGAGAAGGTCGGGGCCGAAGGGGATCGTCCGGCCCAGGAGCGTGATCTCGCGGACCGGCGCGTCGGCGGCGGCGGCGAATTGGCGGCGTTCGTAATATTCGCGGTAGGTCGGCAGGTAGCTCTTCGGAACGATTCCCAGGATCGCGCCGCGATGCAGCGCGACGGCGCAATTATAGAGGCTGCCCGCGGCGCGGATCGGCGCGCCGACGAGGAGGAGCGGCGAGAGCGCCGTGCTCTCATCCTGCAAGCGGGCGAGGGCGGCTTCGACGGCGTCGTTCAGCGCCTCCTGATGCAGGAGATCGTCAAGCGCATAGCCGGAGAGCGAAAGCTCCGGGAAGACGATCAGG
The DNA here is from genome assembly GCA_013389015.1 of Hydrogenophilaceae bacterium. Lineage (GTDB taxonomy): Bacteria > Pseudomonadota > Alphaproteobacteria > Caulobacterales > Aquidulcibacteraceae > CADEEL01. The sequence continues at coordinate 21,088 of JACAEE010000160.1, forward strand.
GCGGCGCGGGCCTCGTGGGCCTTCCTGGCGAGATCGAGGATGCGCTCGGCGTTGGCCGCCGGATCGGTGAGCGCGACGACGGGCGCCGCGCCCGCGACGCGGACGAAACCGTGCGTGGACGGGGAGAGGAACGGGTGCGGCTTGGACTTGGGAGGCATAAGAGGCCATTATGCTCAAAATGAGCATATAGAGCGTAAGCCGAATATGAGAGCGGTGCAACCTCGCGTCGGCGAGGGGACGGCTTAACCACGCATTCAACCGCACGTGGCAGGATGGCCGCGTCATGGCCAGCGACAGCTGCCTCTCCCCCGCGCCGGAGGGCGCGATCGGGCTGCTCGTCGAGCGGTTGCGCGGACGGCTGCGGCACGGCGGGACGCTGCAGGCCGGCCAGGTCCAGTTCGTGAACCTCGCCGACATCTGCGAACTCGCCGGCGCGCACTGGCCGGCGGTGCGCGCGCGCATCCAGGAGGGCTCCACCCGCATCGCGCGCGAGTGCCTGGAGCCCGAGGACATCATCATTCCGTGTGCGGACGGATTTCTCGTGTTCTTCGCCGACAGCCGCAACGCCGACGAGCGCGCGCAGGCCCTGGCCGAAGGCTTGACCGTCTATTACGCCGGCGAGGAAGGCCTCGAGACGTTGCGGGCGCGGGGCCGCGCGCTCACCGTCAGCGAGCGCGATCTGCACCTGCTCGCCCCGACGGAACCGCACGCGCCAAGCCAGGGCGGGACGCACGCGCTCGCGCTTGTTCCCGTCTGGAGCGGCGCGGCGCACGCGATCATCTGCCAGGCCGTCATTCCCACGCATTGCGCGGATGGAGTCGTCTGCTACGGCTATGATCCGCAGTACCGCAAGACCGGGGAACACGCCGCGGAAGATTATTCAGCGATTGACGAGGCGGTGCTCGAAGCGGCTTTGGCGCACTTGCGCGCGCTGCAGGCGATGGGACAGGCGCAGGTCGTCGGCCTTGCCGTGCACAGCTCGACCATGCGCCGCCAGAAGGCGCGCACGGCCTATCTCAATGCGTTGCGCGAGATCGACGAATCCCTGCGTCGCCGGCTGTTCATAAAGATCGCCGAGATCGATATCGGCACGCCCCTTTCGGAACTCGTCTATTGGACCGGCGCGCTCAAGCATTGCGTGAGCCATGTCGGGCTCGAATTCCATTTCGGCGACCGCGTGCTGGGGCGCCTGCGCGAGACCGGCGCCTGGTCGATGGGATGCCAGCTGCCGCCGCATCCAGTCGAACTCGGCGCCGCCGCGCTGGCGAAGCTCGCGCTCGATGTGCAGCGCTGGGCCGCCGCGGCGGCGGGCGCCAGGATGCGGCTCTTCCTCGACAATTTCCGCTGCAAGGCGCTGCTGCAGCGCGCCGAAGAGGCGGGGGTGCATTTCGCGACCAGCGCGATCTGGTGGCCGCCGACGCCGATCAAGCCGACGCCGGCGCCGGCTATTTCGTGAGCCGCTCCACCAGCGCCGTGGTCGACTGGCCGGCGGTGAGTTCGGCAAGGACGATGCGGCCGCCTTTGGCCCTGACGATGTCGGCGCCGACGACTTCGCTCTCGCTGTAGTCGGCGCCTTTCACCAGCACGTCGGGCGCCAGCGCGGCGATGAGAGCGAGGGGCGTATCGTCGTCAAAGGCGAGCACGAGATCGACGCCCTTCAAGCCGCTCATGATCGCGGCGCGGGCTGCGAGCGGCTGCACCGGGCGGGCGGGACCCTTTAGTCTGCGTACGGAGGAATCCGAATTGAGCGCGACGATCAGCCGGTCGCAGGCCTCCGCCGCCTGGCGGATCAGCGAGACGTGGCCGGCGTGGAGGAGATCGAAGCAGCCATTGGTGAAGCCGACGATCTGGCCCTCGGCGCGCCATTGCGCGCGCAGGCGCAGGGCGTCTTCGAGCGCGGCGGGAACCGTGACGGCTGCGGCGGGCGCGGCGTGGCCTTTGAGGGCCGCGGAGAGCTCCTCCTGGGTGACGACGGCCGCGCCGAGCTTGCCGACGGCGATTCCGGCCGCGGCGTTGGCGATGCGCATGGCCTGTTCGTCAGGCAGACCGCCGGCGAGACCGAGCGCAAGGCCGGCGACGACCGTGTCGCCGGCGCCGGAGACGTCGAACACCTCGCGCGCCTCGGCGGCGAGATAGATCGGGGCCCGGCCCGCGCGATAGAGGGCCATCCCCTTTTCGGACCGGGTGAGCAGAATCGCGGCGCCGCTCTCGGCGATGGCGGCCTTGGCGGCGGCTTCGGCCTCCTCATCGGTTTCCGTCCGCATACGGACGGCCGTCGCCAGCTCCTTGCGGTTCGGGGTGATCACGGCCGCGCCGCGATAATCGGCGAAGGTCATGCGCTTGGGATCGACGATCACCGGCTTGCCTGCGGCGAAGAGCGCAGCGAGCACGCGGTCGGTCAACACGCCCTTGCCGTAGTCGGAGGCGACGAAAAGGGCGCAGGTCTCGGCGGCTTCCTTGATCTCTTCGATGATGTCGGCCTCGATCGGCGCCGGGGCGGGGGCGGCGTGCTCACGGTCGACGCGCACGATCTGCTGGTGGCCGCCGAGATAGCGGGTCTTGGCCACGGTGGGGCGGTCCTTGGCGATGGACAGGCGCGGCTCGATCGCGCCGCGGGCGTCGATCATTTCGACGACCTGGGCGGCGGCGGGATCGTCTCCCACCATGCCGATCAGCACGGCCTCGCCGCCCAAGGCGGCGATGTTGGCGGCCACGTTGGCGGCGCCGCCCAATGTGCGGCGCTCGGATTGCACGAGAAGGACCGGGACAGGCGCTTCGTCCGAAATGCGGCCGACCTGGCCGATGACGTGATGATCGATCATCACGTCGCCGACGACGGCGATGCGGGCGCCGCGGAAGCGCGCGAGAAGGGGAGACAGGGGCATGCGGCTCCTGATTTGGACAACCTCATTCCGGACGCGCGTAGCGCGATCCGGAACCCAGGAGCAAAGGCGCCGCTTTACGATCCCTGGGTTCCGGGTCTTCGCGCTGCATGCGCAGCGCTTCGCCCGGAATGAGGGAGGTTAGCGAGGATTGCAGGCAGTGTCAGTCCGGCTCACGCTGATCGGGATCCGGCGCCATCGGGTCCTCGGCCACGCGATCGTCATAGCCCTTGCGGGCGGAGAAGAAGACAAGCGTCATGAGGCCGACGCCCAGCAGCAGGGTGAGGCCCGCGCCGAGGCCGAGCGCCAGCCAGCCGTGCATGTTCATCGCGGCGAATTCGGTCTCAAGGCCGCTGATGGCGCTCACGAACAAAAACGCCAAGACGGCGGCGCAGATAAGCGCCAGCAGAACCGCCCGCACGACGGCCGCCGGCTTCGCCGCCATCAATCGGCGCACGTCGGCGAGGGCGGCGGCGGCGGGGCGGCGCCGCGCTGGCGCCAGGCGCCGCCGGCGTCTTCGTAAAACTGGCCTGGCTCCAGCCGGGAGGCGTAAACCTCGCAGGCGAAGGCGATCGCCATCTCATCGACCGTCGCGGGCGGGTTGTCCTGGGCGCTGCGGGTGAACGCGGCGCGGCGGCGGGTGTTGAGCGCCTGCACGCGCGCCTGGATGTCGGCGTTGGCGCGCGCCGCGTCGACGATGCCGACATAGCCGTCCCGCTGCTCGCCGATGATTCCGGCGGCGCGGGCCTGGGCGAGCACTGGGTCGGGACCGCTCTGGGCGAGCGCTGCGCCGCCGGCGATGGCGGCGGCCAGGAGTGCTGCGGCCGCGATCCGGACTTTGATCTTGGGCATGCGGGGCTTCCTAAAGTCGCGCCGCCTTGGGCGCTGAGGAACTAGACTTCGCGAACACGGCTGAACTCAGGCTGAGCGCGGACTTCAGCCTAGAAGAGATCCGGGTTCTCGCGGATGAGTTCGCGCGCGTCCTCGCGCAGCGACACCACGATCTCCTGGCGGATATTGACGTTCAGATTGATGTCGATCGGCTTGTCAGGCGTGGCGTTGATGGTCACGCAGCCGGCGAGCGCGCCGGCAAGCGCCAGGGCAAGGATCGCGATCCGCATCGGCTTTTTCTCCTTGGTGCGGCGCCGGCGACGCCCGCGCGGCCCGGCGCCCCTTATCCCGGGGTTCAGGGCGGCGGGTCAACTGGGGCGGGCGGGGGCTCTGCAGCCGGCGGCGGCGGCGTCTCGGCCTCGACCGCGGGGGCGGGGCGCTGGGGCGCGATGTCGATGACGCTGGTGGCGTCGGTCACCGAAGCGGCGGTCGCCGCGAGGCGGCGGAACGGCGCGGTGACCCCGACATTGAAGCGGAAGGGGATGCCGCGCGGGCCCACCACCGGCACGCCGCCGGCCAGTTCGCTGAGCTGGACCGGATCCTGGTTGACGCCGGTGAAGTTGATGCGGGTGACGACTTCGCCGCCAAGGTCGCCGTCGAGGGTCAAAGTCAGCTGGTCGTAACGGAACGAGGTCAGCGCATCGAACGCGATGCCGGCCGCGCCTTCGGCGCCTTCGCCGGCGCTGCCGGTATAGGCGATGGCGCCGCCGCCCGGAGCGCTGCGCAGAGCGCCGTTCTCGACCAGGGCGGCGGTGCGGGTGAGCAGCAGCGGAAACTCGCCCTCGATCTTTCCCGATGCGGTGAGATCGGGAATCCGCAGCTGGGTGAGAAGGGCGGCCACATCGACGTCGCGCAAAATCAGACGGAAGCGCGTCTGCGCGCTGCCGAGCGTGAGCGTCGTCGGCTCCACAAAAACCACGCCTGCGGCGAACGGCCAGCGTGCATCCTCGATGGCGACGCGGCCTCCGCTCAAGAGCTGGAACTGGACGACGCCGTTTTCCACGGCGATGCCGGGATTGAGGCGGCCGATGGCGAGGCGCTGGCCGGGCGGCGTGGAGAGCGTGAACAAATCATCGAAGGCGATCTCGCCGACGACGTGATCGATGATCGGCAATGTGGCCGAGGCGAGCGAGACGTCGTTGAGCGCGATGCGGCCGGAAGCGGCGACGTCGTCGGGGCGCCAGCGCAGCTGGAAGTCGGCGTTCACGGGGCCGGAGACGTTCTCCATCACGCCGCGGGCAAGCTCGCTCAGATGCGTGGGCTGAAGGCTCGCATTGAAACGGAGTTCGGGGATGCGCACGTCGGCCCGGCCGGCGGCGGATTCAAACTCGTGCGTCGCGGTGAAGCCGCCCAAGGGGCGGCCGCCGGCTTCAAGCAGGATCGCGCCGTTCGCCTCAATGCGGCCGGCGCGCATCTCGGCGGCGATGTCGCGCAGCAGAAGGGGATGGAAGACGGGGCGATGGTTCGCATCGGCGCCCGGCGGGGGACGCTCGGACAGACGGGCGGCGCCGTCGGCGATGCGCACGCGCACGGCGTCGCCGTCCGGATCGGCCGTCCAATCGAGGACGAGGGCGGTGAGGCGTGCGGGGAGGGCGGGATCCTCCAGACTCGCATCGGCGAGGCGGCCCGCGGCGCGCCATGCGCCGCCGCCGGATTCGCTGCGGGCGCTCAGGCGCGCGCCGGCGATGCGCATGCGCCGGTCGGGCGCGAGATCGATGCTCATGGCCGGCGCTTCGGCCACGACATCGAGCACGATGCGCGCGCCGGTTCCGGAGAATCGTCCGTTCACGGACGAAGCGGAGATGGAGACGGGCTGGCCGTCTTCGCCCGCGAGCGCGCCAGCGAGCGAGAGGTCGTCGACGGCGAAGCCGCCGGATACGGCGTCGCGCGCGCTCGAAGCGAAATAGATTCCGTCGCGCGGGCATAGCTGCGCTTGGCCGGGGCCGATCTCGAGGCTGGGCGCTGAAATGCCGGCGAAGCGAATGGGCAGGCAGGCGTCCTGCGCGGCGGCGACGCTATAGCCTTCGCCCCAGGAGAAAACGATGTCGGCCGGCACGACCATGTCGCGGACGTGAAGCGCGCCGGCGGGTCCGGTGACGACGGCGGGCCCGGCGACGCGCAGGGATCCTTCCGCGCCGTCGACGGTGAGGTTCGCCGTCAGGCGCGGGGCGACGAGCCGGGCGTCCTCAGCGCGCCAGTCGGGCGCGGCGATCTCGCCCTCGACGAGGATCGGCGCGGCGCCGCCGCCGGCGATGCGCGTGACCGTAGCGGCGAGGGCAGGCAGGCCGCCGCCGGCGATGGTGAGCGTCGCGGCGCCGCTGACGGGACCGGCGAAGTCATAGACGAAGAGCGGGGCGTCGGCGGCGAGCGGGGCGAGGCGCAGGGTCGCGCCCGAGCGCGCCTGCGCCGTCGCCGGCCCGGCGAAGACGAGCTGCGCGCGGCCGTCGCTATAGGTGAATTGCAGAGGGGCTTCGACATCGACGCGGGCGAGGGCGCGTTCGAGCGCTTCGCCAGCCGTCTCGAACAGCGGGCCGATGGGCGCGCCGCCGAGCTGGGGCCAAGCGCGGCGGAAGGCGGCGCGGCCGCCCTGGGTGAGCGCCAAGTCGCGCCCGGCCAAGCGGGCGCTGGCGGTGAATCCGGGCGCCTCTCCGAGTTCAAGCCGGAGGTCGGCGCCGGCGGCGAAGGCGCCGGCGAAGCCGGCGATCTGAGCGGGGGCGCCCGCTTCCATCGTGAGACGGCCGGCGCCGCGGGCGGCGTCCCCCGCCATCTCTGCTTCACCGCGCGCGCCGACCAGCGCGAGCGCGGGCGCTCGAACACGGGCAGCCGCGCCGATCGCCGCAACGCGCCAAGACTGGGGCGCGAGGGCGGCGGCTTGCATATCCGCCGAGGCGTCAAGCTCCAGGCGGAGCCCTTCCAACTCTACCGTCTCGATCGCGCCGGAGCGCAGGCGCAGTTCGCCCCGGACGGCGCCGCGCCCGAGATCATTGGCGCCGCTGAACTCCACCTCAAGGCTAAGGTCTTCGCCGCGCAGGCCCGCGCCGGCCAAGGCCCCGGCGCTCCCGCTGATGCGGCCGGCGAGGCCGCGGGCGTCGGAGGCGAGGGTCAGGACCGCGCGGGCGTCGGTGACGCCGGCGCCGTCCGTGCCGGCGCCGGGGGCGGCGAGGCGGGCGGTCGCGCGGAGGTCGCGGCCGAAGACGCCGGCGCTTTCAATCGCGACGGGAAGTTGGCCGAAAGGCGTGTCCAACAACGCTTGGCCGTCGGCGATGTCGAGCCGCAGGCCTTCAAGGGAAGGGCGGCGGCGTGCGGGGCGGCGGGGCTCAAGGAGCGCGTCGAGCTGGCCGAGGCTGAAGCCGTTTTCGTCGATCCGGGCGCGCAGGCGCGGCGAGTCCAGGCGAAGCGCGGCGAGGCCAGGGGATAGCCCCGACCAGGCTAAGCCGAGTTCGGCGCGGGCCGCGGCGATCGTGGGCGCCTCGGCCGCGCCCAGGCGGAGATCGACCAGAGTCGCGCCGTCTAGACCCAGCGCCGTCAGGGTGAAGGCGCTGTCGACGCCTTGTTCGGCCAGCTGGCTGCGGATGAGCGCGGCGGCGATGGGAATGCGCAGGACCCATACTGCGCCGGCCGCGGCGAAGAGCGCTACCCCGGCCGCGCCGACGGCCCAGAGGGCGCGGGCGCGCCTGCGGGGGGCCGCGCGCTCGCCGCCTCCGGGGGCGGATTCCCCCTCCAGGGACGCGTCCTTCACCGTTCGCTCCGCCCTGTCCTCAGCGCCAGCCGCGCTTTCGCCACGCGCGGACATCATAAACAAGCCTCTTGACCGGGCCTTAAGGGGAAAACGCTATTGTCCCTGCCCGGGCGAGACCGACTCTTACAGGGTCAAGTACATCTAAGTCGGTTTGGCGGCGGGGTTCAGGGCATGGGCGGACGCCGCGCCCGCAGGACCGGAGCTTGCAGCGCGTCCCATATAGGGCGAGCATGGACGGTCCGACGCCAGGGAACCGAGTCTGCGTGGGGCGCATGGCGCCCAGGGATTGGGCGTTCCAAAACGGAGCGCTCGTGAGGGAGCGGGATGAACGTCATTCCTTACCGCCGTGAGGAGAACGCTGCGCCGGCCGGCTCACGCCCGGCCGCGGACGCGCGCAAGCTCGGCGCGGCCCAGGGGGCGCCGCCGCCGCGCTGGCTGGTCGCGGTCGGGGCGGGCGTGCTGACGGCGACGCTGGCGATCGGCGGCTTCTGGAGCTGGAACGCCGGGCTGTTCGACGGGATCACTTCGGGAGAGGCGTCGCGGCGGGCGGCGGCGGCGGCGCTCGAAGAACGGCGCGCGGCGCATGAGGCGTTCACCAGCGTCTATTCCGGACAAGAGCATCAGAGCCTCGAAGTCGGCCGCGGCGAGTCGCTGGCGCGGATCCTGACGCGGGCGGGCGCATCGCCGGCGGACGCGGGCGCGGCGACGACCTCGGTGGCGGCGGTGTTCGATCCGCGGCGGCTCCGGCCGGGCATGCCCGTCAATGTCTATTTCCACCGCGACGAAGGCGAAGCGCAGCTCGCCGGGCTCGCGTTCCGCGCCGAGCCCGGCGCAACGGTGACGGTGAACCGGATCGCGACAGGCGCGTTCACCGCGCGCGAAGTGATCATGCCGACGCGCTTCGAGATCGCGCACGTCTCGGGGGCGGTGGCGGAGTCGCTCTACGAATCCGCGCTCGCCGGCGGCGCCACCGACGGGATCATCTCGCAGATGACCGAAGTGTTCGGCTACGACGTCGACTTCCAGCGCGACGTGCGGCCCGGCGACCCGTTCGAACTCGTGTTCGGGCGGCGGATCGACGAAAACGGCGAGACGGTGATCGCGGGCGAACTCTCCTACGTCTCGCTCACGACGCGCGGGCAGTTCCGCGAATATTACCGGTTCATGGCGCCGGGGGACCGGCAGCCGGAATGGTACGACGCGCAGGGGCGCAGCGCGCGCAAGTTCCTGATGAAGACGCCGATCAACGGCGCGCGGCTGTCATCCGGGTTCGGCATGCGCCGGCATCCGATCCAGGGCTATAATCGCATGCATCGCGGCACGGATTTCGCCGCGCGCACCGGCACGCCGATCCTGGCGGCGGGCGATGGCGTGATCCAGCGCGCGAGCTGGTTCGGCGGCTACGGCAATTATGTGCGCATCCGGCACTCGTCGCAGTACGACACCGCCTATGGGCACATGAGCCGGTTCGCGCGCGGGATCCGGCCGGGCGTGCGCGTGCGGCAGGGGCAGGTGATCGGCTATGTCGGCTCCACCGGGCAATCGACGGGCCCGCACCTGCATTATGAGGTCTTCCACCGCGGGCGGCAGATCAATCCGATGACGCTGCGCGTCGCCACGGGGCGCAATCTCGAGGGCGAAGAGCTCGCCATGTTCCTGCAGGAGAAGGCGCGCATCGACCGCATCCGCGAAATGCGCGGGCAGGAAGAAGCGGCGGTCGAGCAGGAAGCGATTGCAGGCGCGGCGGCGCCGGCCGCGCGGCGGATGTAGGCGGCTGTTTTTGTCGCGCCGGAGGCGGAGACCGCATCGTTAAGGCGCGACGATGGTCGGCGGCCGGCCATCGCGGTGCGGGCGGATTGCACACCGCGGGCGGGGCCCTGTCCGCCGCTTATTCGACGTTCCCTAGCGGCCAATGATGCGCCGGTTCCGGATCCCTGCCGCGCAGCGTCCGGAATGACGTTGTGGGTCGAGTTGTTTGCGTGCGTCGAACCAGGTCGCGCAAGTCACGCGGCGATCGTGGCTTCCTGAGGATCGCGCAGGACGTAGCCGCGGCCCCAGACGGTTTCGATGTAGTGTTCGCCGCCGGTGGCGGCCGCGAGCTTCTTGCGCAGCTTGCAGATGAACACGTCGATGATCTTGAGTTCCGGCTCGTCCATGCCGCCGTACAGGTGGTTCAGGAACATTTCCTTGGTCAGCGTCGTGCCTTTGCGGAGCGAGAGCAGCTCCAGCATCTGGTATTCCTTGCCGGTCAGGTGCACGCGCGAGCCGTTCACTTCGACGGTCTTGGCGTCGAGATTGACCGAGATTTCGCCGGTCTTGATCACCGCGTGGGCGTGGCCCTTCGAGCGGCGGACGATGGCGTTGATGCGGGCGACCAGCTCGTCCTTGTTGAAAGGCTTGGTCATGTAGTCGTCGGCGCCGCCGCCCAGGCCCTTCACCTTAGTCTCGATATGGGCGTCGGAGGAGAGGATCAGGATCGGCGTGTTGATGCGCGCCACGCGCAGCTGCTTCAAGACGTCGAAGCCGTTCATGTCCGGCAGCGTGAGATCGAGCAGAATGATGTCGTAATCATACAACTTGCCGAGATCGATGCCTTCCTCGCCGAGGTCGGTCGAGTAGATGTTCAAGCCCTCGGACTTGAGCATCAATTCGATGCCCTGGGCGGTTGCGCTGTCATCCTCGATCAAAAGAACCCGCATTGTTCGCCCTCTTCAATGCTTGCCAAAAGAGCGACTCGGACTCTTCGGCATTGTGCATAACTCGAGAATCACTGTTAAGGAAATTCCTTAACGAAATGACTCTGCGGTCCCCGTTCGAGCAACAAAGAATCGGCATTCGTTGAAAGACGCAATACGGCGAATCCCGTGATTGGCGACGCAAAGCGCCTGCATTTTTGAATCGGATCGCTAACGAGCCGGAATTCCTGGAAGGTTTTGTTTACCAACAGCGGCCACTTTCCACGGGAAATTTTTTATCTGTGAGCAATGCGTCCGCTCGCCAAAGCCGCCGCCGACATCGCCCGCCTTGATCCGCGCCGCTTCGAAGGGCGGGTGACGGGCGTCAACGGGCTCGTGGTGGAAGCGTCGGGGCCGGCGGAGGCGCTCAGCGTCGGCGCAAGCGCGACCATTCTCGGCGCGCAACGAACGCGCGCCGAGATCGTCGGCTTCAGAGGCGAGCGCGCGCTGATGCTGCCGATCGACGTCCCCGATGCGATACGGCCCGGCGCGCGCGTGCTGCTCGACGGCGCGGCGCCTACGCTGTCGCCGTCGCACGCGTGGCTCGGGCGCGTGGTGGACGCGTTCGGGCGGCCGATCGACGGCAAGGGCGCGCTGGCCCAAGGCCCGGCCGCACGGGCGATTAGTGCGGCGCCGCCGCCGGCGCATGCGCGCGCGCGGGTGGGCGCGCGGCTCGATCTCGGCGTCAGAGCGCTCAACATTTTCGCCGCGGTGTGCAAGGGCCAGCGGATGGGGGTGTTCGCGGGCTCGGGCGTGGGCAAGTCGGTGCTGCTCTCGATGCTGGCGCGCAACGCCGCCGCCGACGTCATCGTGATCGGCATGATCGGCGAGCGCGGGCGCGAAGTGCGCGAATTCATCGACGACACGCTGGGAGTCGAGGGGCTCGCACGCTCCGTCGTCGTGGTGGCGACGAGCGACGAGCCGGCGGCGCGGCGCAGGCTGGCGCCGAAGACGGCGTGCGCCATCGCCGAGCATTTCCGCGACCAGGGACTCGACGTGCTGCTGCTGCTCGACAGCGTGACGCGGTTCGCGCTGGCGCAGCGCGAGATCGGGCTCGCGGCCGGCGAGCCGCCGACGACGCGCGGCTATACGCCTTCGGTGTTTGCGGAACTGCCGAAGCTGCTCGAGCGGGCGGGGCCGGGGCTCGAACAGCGCGGGGGCAAGACCGGCTCGATCACCGGGCTGTTCACCGTGCTGGTGGACGGCGATGATCACAACGAGCCGATCGCAGACGCCGTGCGCGGGATTCTCGACGGCCATATCGTGATGGAGCGCGCCATCGCCGAGCGCGGGCGCTATCCGGCGATCAATGTGCTCAAGTCGCTCTCGCGGCTGATGCCGATGTGCCATTCGGACGCCGAGAACGCGCTCGTCGCGCGGGCGCGGGCGCTGATGAGCGTCTATGCCGAGATGGAGGAGCTCATCCGCATCGGCGCCTACAAGGCCGGCGCGGACGCCGAGATCGATGAAGCGATCCGAAGGCGCGCGGCGCTCGAAGACGTGCTCAGGCAAGAACGCGACGAGGACAGCGATTTCGCGGAGAGCTTCGCGATGCTGGCCAAGGCGCTGGAGAAGTAACGTCCCTTCCCCAGCTCCGCTTGGAGAATGACGGTTCATGAAAGCGCTCAGCACACTGATCAAATTGGCGCGGGCGGAGGCGGATCGCTGCCAGCGCGCGCTTGCCGAGGCGCAGCGGCTGCATGCGCGCGCGCTGCAACGGATCGCGGATCTCGACGCCGGAATCGCCAGCGAGCAGGCGGTCGCGGCGAAGGCGGCCTCGGCATGGAGCACCTATGGCGGCTACGCGGCGGCGCGGGCGGACGATCGGCGCGCGCTCAACGCGGAGGCGGCGGCGTGCGCCGCGCAGGAAGCGGCGCTGCGCGAGGCGCTGGCGCAGGCGCATGTGGAGCTGAAGAAGCTCGAAAAACTCGCGGAGCTGGAAGCGGCGCGGGCGCTTGAGGCCGAGGCGCGCGCGGAGCAGGCCGCGCTCGACGAGGCCGCGACGATCCGGGCGGCGCGGGAGCGGCTATGATTTGGCGCGAACGGCGTTCGCTGAATCCTGAACGTTTGACATTCTAGTCAGCGCGTGACTTGCTTCCCGCCCAAGGAGGAAGGCCATGGGCGAGCGCGTACTTGTCACCGGCGGATCGGGGTTCATCGGGGCGCACGCGATCGTGCAGCTCTTGCAGGCCGGCCATCAGGTGACGACCACCATCCGCCCGCCGGCGCGCGAGGGCGAGGTGCGCGACGTCATCCGCGCCGGCGGCGCCGATCCGAGCGGGCTCAGCTTCAAGTTCGCCGACCTGATGAAGGATGAGGGCTGGGCCGACGCGGCCGCGGGACAGAGCTATGTGCTGCACGTCGCTTCGCCGTTTCCCCCGACCGTGCCGAAGCATGAGGACGAACTCATCGTTCCCGCCCGCGAAGGCACGCTGCGCGTGCTGCGGGCCTCGAAGGCGGCGGGCGTCAAGCGCGTGGTGGTGACCTCATCGATGGCGGCGGTGGCGTACGGGCATCCGAAAGGCAAGCCTGATCGTCCGTATACGGAAGAGGACTGGACCAATCCCGACGGCGTGGACGTGCGCGCCTATGTGAAGTCGAAGACGATCGCGGAGCGCGCGGCGTGGGAGTGGGCGCGGGCGAACGGGCAGGAGATGGCGACGGTCAATCCCTCGGCGGTGCTGGGGCCGCTGCTCGGCCGGGACTATTCCGCCTCGATCGAACTGGTGAAGAAGCTGATGGAAGGGGCGATGCCCGGCTGCCCGCATCTCGGCTTCATGCTGGTGGACGTGCGCGACGTGGCGGACCTGCATATCCGGGCGATGACCCACCCGGCTGCGGCCGGGGAGCGGTTCCTCGCCTGCAGCGGCGATTTCATGTGGATGCAAGACGTGGCGCGGGTGCTGCGCGCGCGGATGGGGCCGGCGGCGAGGAAAGTCCCGACGGGCGCGCTGCCGGACTGGCTGGTGCGGTTCCTCGCCAATCTCGATCCGGTGGTGAAGCAGATCGTGCCGGAACTGGGACGCGAGCGGCCGTGCACCTCGGCGAAGGCGCAGCAGCGGCTCGGATGGGCGCCGCGCACGCCGGAAGACGCGATCGTCGCGACGGCGGAGAGCCTGGTCGAGCTTGGGCTCGTGAAGGGGCTTGCGAAAGCGGCCTAGGGGGATCATGCAAGCGCGGCAATGGCCGCTTTCGACCGCTACGGAAAGGGCGCGGGCGGCGGCGCGCTGAATTTTGGCGATTGCTTTGCGTATGCACTCGCCAAAGTGCGCAACGACTCGCTGCTGTTCGTCGGCGATGACTTCAGGCGTACGGACGTGCGGGCAGCGATTTGACGTTCAGTGTCGAAATCGGGCGGGCTCGCGCGTCATCGGGGCGGCCGCCCCTCACAGGCAGCGGCGGCGCGGAGGCTGAGCGATGAAGTATGCGATTTTGATCTATGGCGCGGAAGCGGATTGGGCGAGCCAGACGCCGGAAGAGATGGGCAAGGCCATGGAGGCCTATTTCGCCTATTCCGACGCGCTGGCGAAGGCGGGCAAGGCGATCACGGGCCAGGAGCTGGCGCCGGTCGCGACCGCCAAGACGGTGCGGATCCTCGGCGGCGCGCCGGTCGTCGCGGACGGCCCGTTCGCAGAGACCAAGGAACAGCTCGGCGGCTTCTATCTGATCGAAGCGGAGAACGAGGCCGATGCGCTCGAATGGGCCGCGCGCTGCCCCGGCGCGCAGCACGGGACGATCGAACTCAGGCCATGCATCGAACATTGACGCCGTGAACGCGGCGCGCCTCACTGAGCGGGTTGCGCGGGAAAGCTACGGCCGCCTTCTCGCGCAGCTCGCGGCGCGCACGCGCGATGTCGCCGCGGCCGAGGATGCGCTGAGCGAGGCGTTCGCCGCGGCGCTCAAGAGCTGGCCGCATACCGGCGCGCCCGACAATCCCGAAGGCTGGCTGTTCGCCGCCGCGAAGCGGAAGCTGATCGACGCGGCGCGGCGCGCAGAGACGGCGCGGGCGGGCGAAGCGGAACTCAAGCGCGCCGCAGAGGAGGTCGAGGCGGAGATGGCGGAGCGCGCCTTGCCGGACCGGCGCCTCGGGCTGCTCTTCGCGTGCGCGCATCCGGAGATCGATCCGGCGGCGCGCACGCCGCTGATGCTGCAAACGGTGCTCGGGCTCTCCGCGGAACGGATCGCGGCGGCGTTCATGATCGAGCCGGCTGCGATGAGCCAGCGGCTGGTGCGCGCCAAGAAGAGAATCGCCGAGGCGAAAATCCCGTTCGATGTTCCGCCTCCGGAGGAATGGCCGGAGCGGCTCGGCGCGGTGCTTCAGGCGATCTACGCCGCCTATGCGGAAGGCTGGACGGATGCATGCGGCGAGGACGCTGAGCGGCGCGCGCTGGCGGAGGGGGCGCTGTGGCTGGCGCGGATCGCGACGGCGCAGACGAACGATCCTGAGGCGGCGGCGCTCGTCGCGCTGATCCTGATGCTGGAAGCGCGGCGGCCGGCGCGGCGCGACGCCGCCGGCGCCTACGCGCCGCTCGATGAACAGGATGTGCGGTTGTGGCGGCGCGACCTTGTGGAGGAGGCGGTGCGGATCATGGCGCGGCTTGCGCCGCATGCGGAGGAAGCCGGCCGGTTCCAGATCGAGGCGGGAATCCAGCATGCGCATCTGGCGCGGTATTTCGCGTTGCCCGTCAATTGGGGCTTGATCGAGAGCCTCTATATCCAGCTCGCCGCGATCGTGGATTCGCCGGCGGTGAAGCTGAATGCGGTCGCGGCGCGGGCGCGGCGCGCTGCGCCGGAGGAGGCGCTTGCGGCGCTGGATGCGCTGGTCGCGGCGGAGATCGCGCTCAAGAGCTATCAGCCCTATTGGGCGCTGCGCGCGGATCTGCTCTCCCGGATGGAGCGCACCGAAGCGGCGCGTGCGGCGTATGACGAGGCGATCGCGCGGGAGAGCGACGGCGCGGTGCGGCGCTTTCTGCTTGCGCGGAAGGCGCGGCTCTGATCAGCGAACGCCGTGCGCCTCCATTTCGGCGCGGGCGGCGGCGAGGGCGGCGGGGAAATCGGAATCGGCGTGCAGGCGTGCGATCGCGCCGGCGCCGACGAGGCGGCCGGCGTCGACGTCGCTCGGATAATGCACGCCGCAGACGACGCGGCTCCAGCCGAAATCGCGACCGCGCTCGAGGATGGCTTCGGCTCGCGCGGGCGCGAGCTCGGCGAGGATGAGCGCCCAGCCCCAGCCGAGCGCGGCGTGGCCGGAGGGATAGGAGAAGCTCGCGCGCAGGCGATCGTCGGCCTCGATGCAGGTTTGAATCGTCGGATCGGCGAGGAAGGGGCGCGGGCGGCGGTCGCGGAATTTGACCGGGTCCGGCGCAAAGCCGGCGGCGCGGCCGGCGCGATCGAGCAGCGCTGCGGTGAGCGGCAGGTTCGCTTGCGTGAAGTTCGGCCCAAGCACGCCGTCGAACGCGGCGAAGGGATCGATGGCGTTGTCCTCGCGCGCCTGCTGGCGGCGCGCCTCCGGCCACGGGCCGCGGACGATGGCGCGCTCAGCCAGTTCATAAGCGCCGTTCGCTTCGGGCGCCGGCGGGACGAAGAGGAGCGCATCGACCTGCACGGCGGGATTGCGCGCGGCGGAGACCGGGTGCGTGGGGGCGTTCGCTTGCGCGGCGGGCGGCGACGGCGTCTGGCACGCGGCGAGCGCGAACGCGGCGACGGCGATGAGGATCATGCGCATGACTCTGTTCCCCCCGACTTCCCGGCTTCGTGCGGCGGGGCTTGCGATGCAGCCAATGCGATCCGCGCTTGCATGAGCGCCTCCCCGCCGCGCATACCGGCGTGCAGAGCCGTTGTACCGCTGGGCGACGCGGCTGCAAGCCTTGGGCGGAACGACCGGGAGCGCAAGCGATGGTGCGGATATACGGACACCCGTTTGCGGCGTTCTACTGGAAGGCGCTCATCGCGCTCTATGAGCGCAATGTGCCGTTCGAGTTCCTCATGCTGGACGGGGAGCATCCGGAGAACGTCGAGGCGGTCGCGCGCCTCTCTCCGACAGGACAGTTTCCCGTGCTGGTCGATGGCGATCGCGTCGTGATCGAATCGGCCACGATCATCGAGTATCTCGATCTGCACTACGGCGATGCGCCGCCGATGGTTCCGGCCGATCCGCGCGTCGCGATCGAGGCGCGGCAGATGGACGGCGTGTTCGACGATTACGTCATGGCGCCGGTGTCGCGCATGGTGTTCGCCGTGCTGCGCGAAGAGGCCAAGCGCGATCCGCATGTCGAGGGCGAAGTGCAGGCTGCGCTCGACAAGAGCTATGCGTGGCTCGACCGATGGATGACGGGGCGCACCTGGGCGGCGAATGAAATGTTCGGGCTGGCGGATTGCGCCGCCGCGCCGGCGCTGCATTACGCGCACTGGGCGTTTCCGATTCCTGAGCGGCATGGCGCGCTGCGCGCGTACCGCGCGCGGCTCATGGCGCGGCCCTCGATCGCGCGGGTGATCGAGGAAGCGCGGCCGTGGCGGGCGTATTTTCCGCTCAAGGATCGCGGCGGATCGCCGGATTGAGGGCGCGCAGACTTGGGCGGCGCCGGCGATCTCGTTCGATGGAGATGAAGCAGGATGGCGAGGCTGGTCTTTGGAATGAACATGTCGCTCGACGGGTATGTCGATCATCTGGCGTTTTCTCCCGACCCTGCGCTGTTCGCCTATTTCATCGAGCAAACGCGCAACACGAGCGGCAGCATCTATGGCCGCGGCCTCTATGAGGTGATGCGCTATTGGGACGGGGACGAGTGGGACCAAGACCATCCGACGATGGATCTGCGCGCGTTCGCGGAGGCGTGGCGGGCGATGCCGAAATGGGTCGCGTCGCGCTCGTTGAAGGAAGTGGGGCCGAACGCGACGCTGATCGGGCACGAGCTTGAGGCGGCGGTCCGCCGGCTGAAGGCCGAGCGCGAGGGCGAGATCGAAGTCGGCGGGCCGAAGCTCGCGGCGAGCCTCGCGATGCTCGGCCTGATCGACGAGTACCATATCTTCCTGCACCCGGTCGTGCTTGGCGGGGGCGATCCGTTCTTCGCCGGCGTGCAGCCGAAGCTGCGGCTTACGGGAAGCGAGCGGATCGGCGCGGCGGCGATCCGGTTGACCTACGTTCCGGCTTAGGCCGATCGGCGTTTTCGTTCGCGCTTGGCGTCTTCGCTGCGGCACGCGCCGCCATCACGCGCCTTACATCCGTCTACGGATGAACGGACGATCACCCCAGCATCCGCTCAAGGAACGGCCAGGCCAGATAGACCGCGCCGCCGAGCGCGGCCATGCCCAGCGTGAGAAGGAGGCCGTCCTTGGCGGTGACGCCCAGGGCGAAGAGGACGATCGCCAGACCGGGAACGATGGGCGCGAGCGGGATGAGCGAGAGCGGGAAGGTGATGAGCGCGGCCGCCACCACGCAGAGCGCGATCAGATAGACGAAGGGCGGAGAGGCCAGGAAGCTCATGCGCGGGCGCAGCACGTAATCGATGCGATGGGCCCAGGGGCGCATCTTGTCGAGGAACGGGCGCAGATTGCTGCTCGGGAAGCTGAGGCGCAGCGCCGCCCCCGGCAGCCAGGGGCGCTTCAGGCCGACCGCCATCTGCCCTGCGATCAGCAGCGTGAGCGCGGCGACGACGGATGTCGAGCCCGGCAGAATCGTGAGCGGGGAGATCGCGATCAGACCGATCAGCAGCAAGAGCGGGCCGTAAGCGCGGTGGCCGATGACGTCGAGCAATTCCTTCAGCGTCAAATGCGATTTGCCGCTCTCCTGACTGATGGCGTCGAGCAGGCTCTCCAGGTCATGGACTTCGCGGCGCACGCGCTTGAAGCGGCCGGGCTTCTCGCGCTTGGCGCCTTTCACGGGCGCCGTCGGCGCCGGGGCGGTCACGGTCGGCTTGGCGGCGTCGCTCGGCATCGAGACTCCTTTAATCCGTAACCGCGCAAACGCGCTTCACGATGCGTCGCCGCTGGTGAGCGCGACGAACACATCCTCCAAATCCGGCTCCTCGATGGAGAGATCCTTGATCGCGATGCCGGCGCTGCGCACGCGGTCGAGCAATTCCTCCACCGAATGCTCGCGGGCGCGATAAGTGAAGGCGATGGCGCCGTTGGGGCGGCGGGCGACGTGCACGTCGCCGAAGTCCGACGGCGTTTTGGCGATGTCCGCCTGCGGCAGAACGACGAGCGTCTTCTGGTCGAGGCGGCCGACGAGGCGCTCGGTCGGCTCGCAGGCGATGACTTCGCCCTTGTTGATGATGGCGATGGCGTCGCAGAGCTCCTGCGCTTCCTCGAGATAGTGCGTGGTGAGCACGATGGTGACGCCCTCGGCGTGCAAGCGCTTCACATAGTCCCAGAGCTGACGGCGCAGTTCGACGTCGACGCCGGCGGTCGGCTCATCCAGGACGAGAACCGGGGGCGAATGGACCATCGCCTTGGCCACGAGCAGGCGGCGCTTCATGCCGCCCGAAAGCGTGCGGGCGTAGGCGTCGCGCTTGTCCCAAAGGCCGACGGCGCGAAGGATCTCCTCGGTGCGCCGCTCGCTCTTGGGCACGCCGTAGAACCCGGCCTGGATCTCCAAGCTCTCCATGGGCGAGAAGAAGGGGTCCATGTTCAGCTCTTGGGGGACGATGCCGATGGCGCCGCGGGCGTCGCGCGGGTTCTGGTCGATATCAATGTCCCAGATACGGGCCTCCCCGCTCGTCTTGGTGACGAGCCCGCCGAGGATGTTGATGAAGGTGGACTTGCCGGCGCCGTTGGGGCCGAGGAGGCCGAAAAAGGAACCGCGGGGGATGGCGAGGTCGATCCCCTTCAGCGCCTCGGCGGGGGGCGTCTTCTTCGTCCCGGGATAGGTCTTGCGCAGGCCGCGCGCCTCGATGGCGTAGAGCGGCAGGGCGGCGGCGGAGACCGGCGCGGGACCGGGGGCGGTGTCAGGCATCTGTTCTTTCTTGACGGATTCTTCGGGCGACGCGCGTTGATCAATGCGGCGATGCGGCATAGGTACGGGCCCGGCCGCGGCCTTACAACCAGGACGACGATGGAAACCGACCAGACCACGCCCAAGGACGCCGACGCGCTCGCCCCGCCGGAAACAATCGTGGTGAAGGATCACCGCGTGGCGTGCGACGGGGGCGGGGGCGCGCTCGGACACCCCAAGGTCTATTACGAGATCGGCGAAGAGGGCTTCGTCGAGTGCCTCTATTGCGACCGGCGTTTCGTGCTCGCCGAGCACTGAACGTCAGCTCGACGTGACGATCTGGTAAAGCGCATACACGATCACGAAGCCGAGCATGATCGCGCGCGCGATGTCCCAAAGCCCCCAAGGTTGGGGGGCGTTCAAGTCGAGAAACTTGCCGCCGGCGGTTCGGCCGGTGAAGACGACGTCGCTGCGATGGAGTTCGTCGACGAGTTCGCGGTACTGAGCGGCGGCGTCCGCCGGCAAGATCTCGGCGCGAATTTCGAGCGCCTGCTCCAGTTCGAAATCGCGCCTGCCGTGCGCGACGAGGCGCGTGGAGTATGTCGCCGCCGCGTTCTCTGTGACGCGGTCCCACGGCGTGACGTCCCAGTCGATGGCGGTGCTGATGACGACGCGGCGCGCCGCGCGCATCGGCGCGCCCATGAAGATCGGGCAGCGCCGCTCTCCCGGCGGCAGCGGCGCGAGCGTGTCCTTGAGGAAGAGGTCGTAGGAGGCGAACTGGCTCGCGCGCTCGTCGATCGGCTTCCAGGCGTCTGGGATGTCGTAGCTCTCCGCGAGTTCGATTTCGTTCAAGGCGATGTCGTCGCGCACGATTTCCTGACGCATCTGGCGCGCCGCGGGGAAGGCGCGGCGGACATCCTCGGAATAGCGCTTGAAAATGGCGGATTCGCCGTCGCGGGCGATCCAGTCGCGCATCGCGTCGGCGCGGCCGCCGCGCAATATGGTGCGCCATTCGTAGCGCGCGGGCGCGTGCGGCGTGGCGCCCAGGTGAATCACCTCGCGCACGTCGAGCTCCTCGATCGGCGCGCGCGGCGCGATGGGCTCTAGCGCGTCGACGCCGTCCGCGAGCGGCAGGGCGGCGCCGAAATGCGCCTGGACGATGCGCTCCAGATCGCCCTGCTGGGGACTGCGCGTGGGGTCGAGCCAATGGCTCTTTCCATCGATCCGTACACGGACGATACAATGGTCGAACGCGGCGGAACTGGGCAGCCATTGCGCGATTCCATCGCGGTCGATGGTGTTGACGAGGGCAGGGCACGCGTCCAGACCGACGCGGCGCGCGAGCGCGCAATAGAGCTTGGCGGCGTCTTTGCAGTCGCCGTAGCGGTTGGCCCAGATCGCCGTAACCGGGCGCGGGATGAGGCCGCCATCGCCGATGGAGACGGCGAGGTAGCGGATGCGCTCCTGCACGAAGCGCAGCAGCGCCGCGGCCCGATCGCCCGCCTTGGGGTTGGCCGCGGCGATGCCGTCGGCCTCGGCGGCAAGATCGTCGGGCAGGGGCGCGGCGTCCGCATAGGCGGGCGCGAATGCGGCCGCCACGGCCGCCCAGCTCGGCCACTCGGAGAATTGCAGATCGGCGAACTGAATTGTGCCGGGCGGCGCGATCGGCTCGGCCTCTTTGCCCGGGCGGCGCACGACCCGCCAGCGCTGGTCGACGACGCCGTTCTCCCGGGTCGCCACCGGCGCGGGCGGGTCATTGAAGGCCTTGAAGGATACGGCGCGGCCCTCGGGCGTACGCATGCGGTGGCGCACGTCGAGCGCCCCGACGCTCCATTCGAAGGTGATCCAGGCCGTGTGCATGTTGCGTTGGGAGGGGCGCATGCCGATGAGCGAGTATTCGGTCTCCACCACATCGCCGGCGCGGACGTCGGGAAGGACGGCGTGGATGGTGTGGAGGCCGTCGAAGACTTGGCTCTCGAGCTTGCGCTCGCGGCGGAAGATTTCGAAGCGTTCGCGCTGCGCATAGTCGAACGTCTCGGCGCCGCGGCGCACGCAGACCGCATGCACCTCGACCCGCTCGCTCGAGGGATCGAACGCGATCGAGAATTGCGCCGCGGCCTCGGCGCCGGCGCCGGCCGTGACGCGCACGGCGTTGCGGCAATACCACACGCGCTCGGGGCCGGTGAGGTCGACCTGGGTGTCGTTCAGGAGCAGGGCGCGGCCGCCGGCGGCGAAGCCGGGATCGATGGTCGCCGGCGCTTCGTATGGGGAGAGATCAACCCATGCCGGCGCCGGCGCGACGCTCACCTGTGCGCTAGCGCCCTGCAAAGTCTGCTGATCCATCCGCGCCCCGTCGTCGGGGGACGTAACGCCACGAACCGCGTGCGCACAAGGGCGATTCGCGGCGGCCGGGCGGCAGGCGCGCTCCGCCGGCCGAAGCCGCAGGCGGTGAAGCGGCTGACGGGGTCCGATTCCGGCGGGCGCGTCACAGGCGATCTGCTAGATCGTCCATACGCCAAGAGGAGGCCCCCGCATGAGCGCGCGACCGAATGACGCCAAAACCTTTCACGCCCTCCATTCCGGGCCCGGCCTGCTTGTGCTGGCGAACGCCTGGGACGCGCAATCGGCGCGGATCGTCCAGGAGGCGGGCGGCAAGGCGATCGCGACCTCGAGCGCCGCAGTGGCCTGGAGCCATGGCTATGCGGACGGCCACTTCCTGCCGATGGACGTGCTGACGGCGACGGTGCGTGAAATCGCGCGGGTCGTGACGGTTCCGATCAGCGTCGACATGGAGGGCGGCTATTCGGACGAGCCGGCGCGGGTGGGCGAGCATGTGCGCGCGATCATCGGCGCGGGCGGAATCGGGATGAACATCGAGGATTCGACGAAAGGCGCCGACCTTCTATGCCGCAAGATCGAGGCGGTGAAGCGCGCCGCGGCGGCGGAGGGCGTCGACTTCTTCGTCAATGCGCGGTGCGACGTCTATCTGCGTAAGCTCGCGGAGGGCGAAGCGGCGCAGGCGGAATCGATCGCGCGCGCGGGCGCCTACAAGAATGCAGGGGCTGACGGGTTCTTCCTGCCGGGGCCGACGGACATCGCGCTGTTCGAGGCCGTGGCGGCGGCGATCGGCATGCCGCTCAACGTGATGGCGCGGCCGGGCGCTCCGGGGCGCGCGGCGCTGGAGGCGGCCGGCGTCAAGCGGCTCTCGGCCGCGACCGCGCTCTCGCGCGGGGCGTACAACGCCGCCAAGGCGCTGGCGGAGGCGTTCCTGCGCGACGGCGACAGCGAGGCGCTTTCGAGGAACGCCGGGCCGGCGACCGATTTCAACGCGTGGTTCCGGACCTAGGACGCGGGGCTGACGCACGGCGCGCGAGGCCCTATCCTTGAGTCCATGCCGGACACGCAGACGGCGGCTAAGGCCGCGAAGAATACCGAGGGCCCGATCCGTCTCTTCCTGGTGGATGGGTCAGGCTACATTTTCCGCGCCTATCACGCGCTGCCGCCGCTGACGCGGGCGTCGGACGGGGCGCCGGTCGGGGCGGTCGCCGGCTTCTGCAACATGCTGTTCAAATTCCTGGAGGACATGAAGGCGGCCGACAAGCCGACGCATCTCGCCGTCGTGTTCGACAAATCAGAGAAGACGTTCCGCAGCGAACTCTATCCGCAATACAAGGCGCAGCGGCCCCCGGCGCCGGAAGATCTGGCGCCGCAATTTCCGATGATCCGCGAGGCGACGCGCGCTTTCGGCGTGCCGGCGATCGAGATCGACGGGTATGAAGCCGACGACATCATCGCCACCTATGCGCGCCAGGCCGCGCGCGAGGGGGCGACGGTGAAGATCGTGTCGTCCGACAAGGATCTGATGCAGCTCGTCGACGACGGCAGGATCGAGCTCTTTGATCCGATGAAGCAAAAGCCGCTCGGGCCGGAGGCGGTGATGGAGAAGTTCGGCGTAACGCCGGACAAGGTGATCGATGTGCAGGCGCTGATGGGCGACAGCGTCGACAATATTCCGGGCGCGCCGGGAATCGGGCCGAAAACGGCGGCGGAGCTGATCAATCAATATGGCGACCTGGAAACGCTGCTGGCGAAGGCCTCCGAGATCAAGCAGCCGAAGCGGCGCGAGACGCTCATTCAGCACGCGGATCAAATCCGGCTCTCCAAGGACCTGGTGACGCTGTGCGATACGGTGGCGGGGCTTGAGGATTATCGCAGCTTCATCGCCGACGATCCCGATCCGGAGACGCTGCTCAAATTCCTCGACGAGATGGAGTTCAAGACGCTCGCGCGCCGGGTGCGGGAGAAACTCGCAAAGGAGGGCGGGGAAGCGCCGCCGATGGC
>JACAEE010000069.1 GCA_013389015.1 Hydrogenophilaceae bacterium
GCCGGCGCCCGCTCGGCGGGGGCCGGCGCCTCAGCGGCCGGCGCGGGCGGCGGCGTCTTGTCTTTCTTCTTTCCGAACAAGTCCCAAAGTCCCTTCTGGGCTGGAGTTCGCGGCTTTGGCTGCGGGCGCGCCATAGGGGGCTTTCCTAGGAGAAGTCTAGCCCTGGAACGCATCAGGTTTCGGTTGCCTGTGGGTTAAGGAAGGCGCAGCGGGCGCTTGGCGCAAGCCGGAAAGGCCGCCGCGCTAGGCGTCCCGCCAGGAATCGCCGAGCAGGAAGCGCGGGCCCGCGCCAAGCCGCCGCGCCCGGTCCTGCGGGTTGTAGAGCCGGCACTTCTTCAGCGACAGGCAGCCGCAGCCGATGCAGCCGTCGAGCCTGTCGCGCATCAGCGTAAGCGCGGCGATGCGCGCATCGAGCACGCTGCGGAAACGGCGGCTGATGCCGGTCCAGTCCTTGAGCGTGGGCGTGCGGCCCTGTGGGAGCGCGGCAAGGAGCCGCGCGATCTCCTCGATGGTGAAGCCGAGCTGCTGGGCGATCGCGACGAACGAGAGGCGGCGAATGTCGGAGCGGGGAAAGCGCCGCTGGCCGCCAGCGTTGCGGATGGGCGCCACCAGCCCCCGCGTCTCATAGAACCGGATCGCCGAAACGCTCAGCCCCGTGCGCTTGGCCAGCGCGCCGATCGTGAGCAGATCGCTCGCCTTGGGGGCGGGGGAGGGCGCCAAAAGAAGCTTGACCTCAACTTAGGTTGAGGAATTAGCGTCGAAGACCTTGCGGCGCAAGCGCGCGCGAACCGAAGGAAGATGACCCATGCCCGCCAGGCTCGAACATGTGAATCTCACCGTCTCCAATCCCGAAGCCACCGCGCGCCTGCTGTGCGATCTGTTCGGCTGGCGCGTGCGCTGGAGCGGCGCTGCGCGCAGCGGCGGCACGACCTTCCATGTCGGCGATGACGACGCCTATCTCGCCGTCTATTCCCGCAACGGCGCGCCCGCGCCCGCGCCTGCGCCGAGCTACGAAACCAAAGGCGGGCTCAATCACATCGGCGTCCTCGTCGCCGATCTCGACGCCGTCGAGCGCAAGGTCCGCGCCGCCGGCTTTTCGCCCTATGGCCATGAAACCTACGAACCGGGCCGCCGCTTCTATTTCCGTGACGAGGATGGGGTCGAGTTCGAGGTGGTAAGCTACGCGTCCTGACGGCTGCAGGAGGCGGCTTGGCGCCGCCTGCGCGCGCGCTATGTCATGCGCCATGCGCACCCTCATCGTCGCTTTCGCCGCTGTCATGTTCACGGCCGCCGCCGCGAGCGCCCAGGACGCGGGCCGCGCGCTCGTGCGCGGCGATTCAAGCGCGGCCGCCGCGGCCGTGGCGCAGGATCTGGGCCAGGCCCTCGCCCGCGCGGGCGATCGCCTCGCCGTCGCCGATCTGCGCGCGCTTGAAGCGCAGCTCGCTGAGGATTTGTCGGAGGCGGCCGCGCTCGCGCGGGATCGCCGCCTGCGCTGGTCCGCCGATCTCGACATCGCCTGGCGCCGCGACGCCGCGCCCGAGGAGCAGGGCCGCGCCTGCGGCGGCTATGTCGATATCGGCGAAGCGCGCGTCACCGCGACGTCCACCTCGCGCGCGTCGGCGCCTGGTCTTGCGCGCCTTTCCTGCACGCTGGCGACGCAGAGCGAAACCGGCTTCGGCTGGATCGGCTTCGCCGCGATTTCGCCCGGGGAAGGGGCGCTCATGCTGCGCTTCAGCGTCGACAGCCCGGACGCAGCCGTGCGCCAGGCCGCCGCCCAGCCGCTCCAGCGCGCGCTCGCGCGCATCGTCGCCGCGGTGCGTTCATCCGCGGCGCTGCGGCCGCCGCGTTCTCCACGCGCGCCGGGCGAGGAAACCTGATCGCGCGAGGCGGCGCGCCTAACCCACCATGCGCTGCATCAGCGCGAGCGCGGTTTCGACGCTTTTGAGGCGCACTTCGCTGCGGCCGATATCACCGAAGCGGCAGGCCTCGTGCAGGATCGAGCGGTTCTCGCGCGCCGCGGCGATGTGCACGAGACCCACAGGCTTGAGCGCCGTTCCCCCGCCCGGGCCGGCCACGCCGGTGATCGCGACGGCGATGTTGGCGTTGCTCTCGCGCAGCGCGCCCTCCGCCATCGCCCGCGCCACCGGCTCGCTGACGGCGCCGTGATCGGCGATGAGATCGCCCGGCACGCCCAGCATCTCCTCCTTGGCGCGGTTGGAATAGGTCACGAAGCCGCGCTCCACCACCTTGGAGGAGCCGGCGATCTCGGTGAGCAGCGCCGCCACCAGCCCCCCGGTGCAGCTCTCGGCGGTCGCGATTTTGAGCCGCCGCTCCTCGCAATCGGCGATCAGGAGGCGGGCGGACATGATGAGCGCGTCGGGAAACATGGGCGTCTTCCTGGCCGGCGTAATTGCGACGATTAATCAGCCTCGCCGCTAGATTGTCCATTTCCCCTTTCCCGGGCGCCGTGGCAGAAGGCCCCGCCGAGCCAGGGCGCGAGCAAGCGGGGAGGGGCATCAATGCAGGCTGTCGCCAGAGGGCTCGCAGCGCCCGCTTTCGCGCTGACGATGTTCACAAGCGCGGCGCTGATCTTCGCGCTGCAGCCGATGTTCTCGCGGGTGACGACGCCGATGCTCGGCGGCTCGCCCTCGGTCTGGAACACCTCGATGGTGTTCTTCCAGGCCGCGCTCCTGGCCGGCTATCTCTATGCGCACTTGTTGCAGCGCGTGCGCGATCTGAGACTGCAGACGCTGATCCATGCGGGCGTGCTCGCCGCCGCGTTCCTGGCGCTGCTGCCCGCCGATCAGGTGACGAGACTCCTCGGTCCGCCCAGTTCCTCCTTCCCCATCCCCTGGCTGCTCGGCGTGCTGACGATCTCCATCGGCGCGCCGTTCGCCGCCGCCAGCGCGACCGCGCCGTTGCTCCAGGCCTGGTACGCCCGCACCGGCCGCGCCGACGCGCACGATCCCTACTACCTCTACGCTGCGAGCAATCTCGGCTCCTTCCTCGGGCTCCTGCTCTACCCGATCTGGGTGGAGCCGAGCTTCGGTATCGCGGACCAGGATTCGATGTGGACCGGCGGGTTCGCGCTCGCGGCGCTGGCGATCGTCGGTTGCGGCCTCATCGCGGTGGCCGCCCATGGCCCCCGCGATCCACATCCGGTGATGGCGCCCACCGGCGCAGCCGCGAGCGCAGACGCGGGAAGCGCGCGCCCGAGCTGGCGCAACCGGCTCTATTGGATGGCGGCGGCGGCCGCGCCGTCGAGCCTGCTTCTGGGCGTGACGCAGCATCTTTCGACAGACGTCGCCTCGGCGCCGTTCCTGTGGGTCGCCCCGCTCGCGCTCTATCTCGTCACCTTCATCGTCGCTTTCATGCGCGGCTCGGAGAAGATCGCGCCGGCCGTGCTCGTCATCCATCCGCTGACGCTGGTGCTGATGGCGGTGACGTTCATGGCCAATGATTGGGCGCCGGCGCTCTTGGCGCACCTGATCTGCTTCTTCCTGAGCGCGCTCATCTGCCATCTCGCGCTCGCGCGCACGCGCCCGGACGCGCAGCATCTGACGGAATTCTATCTTTTCGTCTCGCTCGGCGGCGTGCTGGGCGGGGCGCTCACCGCGCTCGTCGCGCCGGTGATCTTCAACGGCGTCTACGAATATCCGCTGGCGCTTGCGGCGACGGCGCTGTTCCGTCCGCGCGCGCCGATCAGGGACAAGCTGCTCGATCAGGGCGTGGCGCTGGCGCTGGGGCTGTGCACCATCGCGCTGATGGCGCCGCTGTTTGCGCCCAACCTGTTTCCCGAAGCCTCCGCGCTGCAGGGGGTCGATCAGCAATCGATCGCGCTGACCATCGCGCTGGTGCTGGCGGTCATGGTGGTGAGCCTGATGGGCGTGTTTCCCGCGCTCGTCGGCAAGTTCGCGACCATGTGCGCGGCCGCCGGCGGCGCGATGGCGGCGGTGATGGCGGTGCTGCTGTTCCGCGACCCGGCCGGGACCGCGCTCGCGGTGGGCGCGATCGGCGCTGCGCTTGCGCTCCTCGGCGCGGCGCTGCCGCCGGCGGCGGGCCAATCCATGATCCATCGCACGGCGTTCCTGGTCTGCGCGGTCGCGTTCGCCGGCCTAAGCGCCTGGCTGACGATGGCCTCCGACGCCTTCATCACCCGCGCCATCGTCGACGGGCGCCTCGACATCACCGTCGCCGCGCCGATGCGCATCGCCGCCATGGCGCTCGGGGTGTTGATGCTCGGCTTCGTGATTCACGCCGCGCTGCAGAAGGAGCAGGCGCCCCAGCCGATCGCCAATGTCGCGCTCGGCGCGTCGCTGCCGCTCATCTTCACCGCGCTCGCCTTCATGGCGCTCGAACAGCGCTTCGGCGGCGAAGTCATCTTCCTGATCGCGCTTGCGGTGATGGCGCTGGCGCTCTTCCTCAACCGCAACCGCCCCGTCCTGATGGCGGGCCTCATCGCCGGCCTCTTCCTCATGCTCTATTTCGAGGACGAGCAGGGCTCGCGCGTCATCCGCCAGGACCGCAGCTTTTTCGGCGTGCTGCGCGTGCAGGAGGCGCCGATCACGGAGCGTGCGTCGCTGCGCATCCTGCTGCACGGCACCACCATCCACGGCGCCCAGATTCGGCTGCGCCAAAGCGAGGACGAGCCTGGCGCCGAACCGGCGGGAACGCCTTCCCCGGCGCCGCCCGAAGCGGCGCCGGAGGGCCAAGTCTTGCCGCCGCGTACGGTCGAAACCAATCCGCTCACCTATTACAACCCCCAGACCGCGCTCGGTCAGGCCACGATCCACGGCCTCGGCATGAAGGAGAGCTCCCGCGTCGCGCTGGTGGGCCTCGGCACCGGGACGACCGCCTGCCTCCTGCGCCCCTCCGATGAGCTCACGATCTTCGAGATCGATCCGCTCGTCGTGCGTTATTCCGGCCCGCAGGGCCACACCTTCACCTATGTCCGGCGTTGCGCGCCGCGCGCGCGCGTCGAACTCGGCGATGCGCGTCTGCAATTGCAGGAGGCGCCGGACGGCGCATATGACGTGATCGTCGTCGACGCCTTTTCATCCGACGCGATTCCCGCGCACCTCCTGACGCAGGAGGCGGTGGCGATGTACATGCGCAAGCTGTCCCCCACGGGGCTCCTGATCCTGCACCTCTCCAACCGCAATCTCGATCTGGTCGGCGAATCCGCGCGCGTCGCGCAGGCTTTGGGCCTGCCTTATGCGTGGCGTGTGAGCGACTATGTCAGCGATCCGATCGCGGGGCGCTTCGGCGGCCTGCCGGCAAGCGCCATGGCGATCACCCACCCCGGCAATGAACCCTGGCTGCGCGCCTTGGAAGGCGGCTGGACGCAGGTCCCCGCGCCTCCCGGCCGTCCGTGGACGGACGATTACATCAACCTGCCCCGCGCGCTGTGGGCCAACCTCTCCGGCGCCGGCGCCGATTCCGACTAGTTGGCGCCGGACTCCTTCTCCCCTGCGGCAGAAGGAGAGCGCCGCGCCAATGCTGCAGCGTGGAGCGCGGTGCAAGTCGGTCCGCAACGCGATGGCCGGCCGCCGACATCGGCGCGCCGCGGCGATGGGGCCTCCGTCGCGGTTCAGGCGCGCCAATTCATCGTGGCAGCTCCACGCTCGCCGTCGCCTGCGCCGCGAGGCCCTCGCCGCGGCCGGTGAAACCCATCTGTTCGGTCGTCGTCGCCTTCACGCTCACGCGCGTCACGGGCAGATTGAGCGCCGCGGCCGTGCGCGCGCGCATCGCCTCGCGGTGCGGGCCGATCTTCGGGCGCTCGCAGATCAGCGTCACGTCCACATGCACGATGCGCCCGCCCGCTTCCGCGACGAGCCGCGCCGCGTGCGTGAGGAAAATCTCCGAACTCGCGCCGCGCCATCTGGGGTCGCTGGGCGGGAAATGCGCGCCGATGTCGCCAGCGCCGATCGCGCCCAGGAGCGCATCGGTGATCGCATGCCAGGCGACGTCGGCGTCCGAATGCCCGACCATCCCGCGTTCATGCGCGATCCGCACGCCGCACAACGTCACTGAATCGCCGTCGCCGAAGCGGTGGGCATCGAAGCCTGAGCCGGTCACGCTCACGAACGCGCCTGCAAGCATCGCCTCCATGGCCGCGAAATCCTCCGGATAGGTCAGTTTCATGAGCCGATGGTCGCCGGCGATGAGCGCGGCGCGCCCGCCGGCGGCGCGCAGCACGGCGATGTCGTCGTCGAAGGCCGCGTCCGCCGGCGCCCGGGCGTAGGCCGCCGCAATCGCGGCGAACCGGAACGCCTGCGGCGTCTGCACCCGCATGAGCCCCTCGCGCGCCGCCTCCCCGATCACGTCCCCCTGCCCGTCGGTCCGCTTGAGCGCATCGGCGAGGGGGAGGGCGGGGGCGGCCCCGTCGGCGTCGGCCAGGCGCGCGATGAGCGCGTCGATCACCGCGGCGTTCACCCCCGGCCGCGCCGCGTCATGAATCAGCACGGCGTCGAGCCCCTCGCCCGCCAGCGCCTCGAGGCCCGCGCGGATCGATCCGGTGCGCGTGGCCCCGCCGGCGACGACCCGGATGGGCAGCCCCGCCGCGGCGGCCGCCAGGAGCGGCGCATGGGCCGGATCGGCGACCACCGCGATCACCTGCGCCCGCTGCGCCAGCGCCTCCAGCGACCAGCGGATCACCCCCCTGCCAAGCAGGGCGCGGTACTGTTTCGGCAGCCCCTTCCCGGCGCGTTCCCCGCGTCCGGCGGCTGCGACGATGGCCCCGATCCTCATGCCCGCCTTCCTAGAGCGCCCCGCGCCGCTTGCCCATGCTGCGCCGCCGAAGGGCGCTGGCGCCTAAGGAATAGGCGCCGTACCCTAAAAAACGGCGCCGGGAGCAGCGCCTGGCTTGAAGCGGCCGCCGGCGCCGGAAAGTACGACCAATGCCTGTGTCGCATCGCCTCGCGTCGTCGCCTCATGCGCCGCCCGACGCCGACCAATGGCTGGACTCGCTGCCGGCCGCGGTCATCGGCGTCGACCGCAGCGAACGCGTGCGCTTCGTCAACGCCGCGGCTGCGGAGTTGCTTGTGCCCGCCGGGCGGGGGCTGCAGGGCAGACTTCTCGCCGAAGTGTTCGGCGAGGAGGGCGCGCTTGTCTCGATCGTGCGCCGCGCGATGGAGGGCCAAGCGGCCGTGGGCGAGTTCGACGTGGCGCTGTCGGGACCGGGCTTCCTGCTGGGCCGCGCGGCCGTCAGCGCCGCCCCGGTCGGGGACCGCGGCTATATCGGCGTCGTGATCCACCCCATGGGCCGGATGCGCTCAAGCGCGCTGCATGGCGCGGCGGTTCGCACCCTCGCCCACGAAGTGCGCAACCCCCTCGCCGGCATCCGCGCCGCCGCCCAGCTCATCGCCAAGAGCGACGGCGCCGATTTCGGCCCGCTGACGGCGTTGATCGTCGAAGAGGCCGACCGGATCCAGCGCCTCACCGAGCGCATGGATCCGCGCGAGCACGCCGGCGCCGCGGACTTCACCTCGCTCAACATCCACGAGACGCTGGAGCGCGTGCGCCAAGTGGTGGCCGCCAGCTTCCCCGACATCGCCATCCGCGAACGCTACGATCCGAGCCTGCCCGAAATCAGCGGCGACTTCGATCAGCTCATCCAGGCCTTTCTCAACATCGCCAAGAACGCGGCCGAGGCCGCGCGCACGCGCGGGGAGGGCGGCGAGATCGTGTTCTCCACACGCTATCGGCCCGGCCTGCGCATCCGTTCCGCGCTGGGCGCAGCCTCGCGCGCGCAGCTCGAAGTGACCGTCTCCGACAACGGCCCCGGCATCGATCCGGCGATCGTGGATCGCGTGTTCGAGCCCTTCGCCACCACCAAGCCGAAAGGCATGGGTTTGGGGCTGACTGTCGCCGCCGACATCATCGCGCGCCACGAAGGGCGCATCGAAGTGGAGAGCGCGCCCGGCGCCACCGCGTTTCGCGCTCTCCTGCCCATCGCTCACCCCGGCGCCACGGAGGATGCATGAACGCCAGCGTGCTTTTGGCCGACGACGATTCCTCGTTGCGCTTCGTGCTCTCCCAGGCCCTGACCAAGGAAGGCTATCAGGTCCGCGCCACCAGCAACGTCCAGACCCTGTCCAAATGGGTCAAGGACGGCGAGGGCGACATCGTCGTCTCCGACGTGTTCATGGGCGATTCGAACGTCTTCGACGAATTGCCGCTGTTGCGTGCGGCGCGTCCGAGCCTGCCGATCATCGTCATGAGCGCCCAATCGACGGTGACGACGGCGCTCTCGGCGGCCGGCGCCGGCGCCTATGATTATCTGCCCAAGCCCTTCGACCTTGACGACCTGATGAGCGCGATCAAGCGCGCGCTCTCGCAGACGCCCGACGCCAAGAGCCGCGTCAGCCTCAACAAAGGCAGGCAGGAGGAGCGGCTGCCCCTCATCGGCCGTTCGCGCGCGATGCAGGACGTCTACCGCACCATGGCGCGCGTGGCGGGAACCGACCTCACCGTGCTGATCGAAGGCGAAAGCGGCGCGGGCAAGAGCCGCGTCGCGCGCGCGCTGCACGAGCATTCGCGCCGCCGCGCCGCGCCCTTCGTGACGCTCAATCTCGCCGGCCTGCCGGCCAGCCGGCTGGAGGAGGAATTCTCCGCCCCCGGCGGAAAGCGCGACGCTGCGCGCGACGGCGCGCTCTATCTTGAAGACGTCGACGAGGCGCCCGGCGACGCGCAGGTCCGCCTTGCCGGCCTGCTCCAGGCGCACGGGGAGGGGCAGGGCCCCCGCCCCCGCATCATCGTCGCCGCGCAGCGCAATCTCGCCGGCCTCGTGCGCGGCGGCCTCTTCCGCGGCGATCTCTTCTACCGGCTCAATGTCGTGACCATCCGCATCCCGCCGCTGCGCGAGCGTCTGGACGACATCGGCGATCTCGCGCGCGCGTTTCTCGTCCGCGCCAGCCGTGAGGGCGGCCCGGAGAAGACCCTCGAAGCCGCCGCGATCGACGTGCTCAAGGCGCATGACTGGCCGGGCAATGTCCGCGAGCTCGACAATCTCTTGCGCCGCCTCGCCGCGCTCTCGCCGGCCAACATCATCACCGCGCAGGACGTCGCCGGCGCGCTGCGCGCCGACCGCGCCGCCGCGCGCGACGAGGACGCCGAGGACGAGAGCTTCGAGGAGCTGACGCTGCGCCGCCTGCGCCCGCTCTTCACCGTCGGCTCCGAGGCGCTGGAGAGCGGCGATCTCTACGAACAGGTGTTGGCGGACGTCGAGCGGCCCTTGATCCGGCTCGCGCTCCAGGCCACCAAGGGCAATCAGGTCAAGGCCGCGACCCTGCTCGGCATTAACCGAAACACGCTGCGCAAGAAGATCCAGGTTTTGGGGGTGCGCACCGGCGCGGAGTGAGGCGCTGCGCACAAGTCGCTGATCCAGCGACGCTTTATCAGCCGAACATTACTGAACCTTACGATTGACGGATCGCGGCTGCGGCGCCACACCTGTGGCGCGCCAGCAACATTTAGCGTCAACCGTTAAGGCTCGACCGCCCGCATGACGTCAACGCCGATCGCGTCAGGCTCCGCCGCCTTGGCGACGGACGCCATCGCCCCGAAGCGGCGCTCGAAAGGGGCGATCGGCTTCGCCGTCGGGTTTGCGGTCGCCGCCCTGCTCACCGGGCTGGTCACGTTCACGGCCGTGTCGGGAGGAGGGCTGGGCGATCCGGGCAGCCCGGTGCTCTACGCGTTTCTCGGCGCCAGCCTGCTCATTTCGGTGGTGCTGGTGGCGATCATCGTTCACCGGATCGTGCGCATCGCGCGCGGTCACGCCGGCGCCATCCCGGGCGCGCGGCTCCACCTCAAATTCGTGGCGATGTTCTCACTCGCGGCCATGGCGCCGGCGGTGATCGTGGCGCTGTTCATGGGCGCGGCGCTGACGCAGGGCCTGGAGAACTGGTTCTCCGCCCGCGTGCGCACCGTCGTCGAGCGCGGCGCAGGCGTGGGCGCCTACATGGTCGACACCGTGCGCACCGACATCGCCGATTCCGTGCGCCTCATGGCCAACGACCTGAACCAAGCGGCCGAAGGCCTGCGCACGGCGCCGGAGACCTACGGCCGCTATCTCGCCCAGCAGGCCGAAGGCCGGTTCATGGTCGCGGCCTATGTGATCAATCGCGAGGGCGACATCCTCGCCCGCGCCGAGAGCAATGAGGCGCCGGCCTATTCGCCGCCCTCGGATGAAGCCTTCGCCGAAGCCGATTCCGGCGACATCTCCGATCGCCTGAACGAGCGCACCAGCATGATCCGCGCGCTCACGCGCCTGGAGGCCTATGACGACGCCTATCTCTACGTCGCCCGCCCGATCGATCCGCAGCTGCTCACCAGCATGCGCGAATTCTCCGACGGCGTGGACGCCTATCGCGAAGCCGAGGGCAGCCGCCGCACGATCCAGAACCTCTTTGCGCTCTCCTATTTCGCCACCGCCGTGCTCGTGCTCCTGGGCGCGGTGTGGCTGGGGCTCTCGTTCGCCAGCCGCATCTCCGATCCGATCGGGCGCCTCGCGGGCGCGGCGCGCCGCGTCGCGCAGGGCGATCTCGGCGCCCGGGTGGTGGTCAAGACCGACACCGACGAGGTCGACGCGCTGGGCGTGGCCTTCAACCAGATGACCGCGCAGCTCGAATCGCAGCGCGCCGATCTCGTCAGCGCCCAGCGCGAGGCCGAGGCGCGCTCGCGCTTCACCCAGGCCGTGCTCGGCGGCGTGTCGGCCGGCGTCATCGGGCTCGACCGCGACGGCCGCATCACGTCTGCCAACCGCTCGGCCTGCCAGCTCCTGGGCATCGAGAGCGGCGCGCTGGAGGGCCGCCGCCTCATCGACGTCGCCCCCGCGTTCGCCGAGCTGCTCAACCAGCCGACGCCGCAATCGGAGACCCCGCCCGTCCGCATCGACATGGCCGATGAGAACGGGCCCGCACAACTCAGCGTACGGATGAACCCGGTCGCCGAAGGCGGCGTGGTGCTGACCTTTGACGACGTGACCAAGGAGATCGCCGCCCAGCGCCAGGAAGCGTGGAAGGACGTCGCCCGCCGCATCGCCCACGAAATCCGCAATCCGCTGACGCCCATCCAACTCTCCGCCGAGCGGCTGCAGCGCAAATATGGCGCTGAAATCCAATCGGACCCCGAGACGTTCAAGCGCTGCATCGACACCATCCAGCGCCAGGTCGCCGACATCGGGCGCATGGT
Organism: Hydrogenophilaceae bacterium; assembly: GCA_013389015.1. GTDB lineage: Bacteria > Pseudomonadota > Alphaproteobacteria > Caulobacterales > Aquidulcibacteraceae > CADEEL01. The sequence continues at coordinate 11,194 of JACAEE010000069.1, forward strand.
CGAAGAGTTCAACGAACTGGCGCGGATGCCCGCTCCGCGCATGGCCTTCGCGGATATGAGCGAAATCGCCAGGGCCGCGGTGTTCTCGCTGCGCCTGGCGGAGCCCGACGTGCGCTTCGAAGCCGAAGGCGTGGACGCGCCGATTGGGCTTGTGTGCGACGAGCGGCTGATCGCGCAGGCCTTGCTCAATCTGCTCAAGAACGCCGCCGAAAGCGTGCTCGCGCGCCGCGCGCGCGACGGCGAGCCGAAGGACGGCTGGGTGGTCCTGCGCCTCACCGACGCCGAGACCGGCGTGGTCTTCGAGGTGATCGACAACGGCGCGGGCTTTCCCCCGCACGATCGCGCGCGCCTGCTTGAGCCTTACATCACCACGCGCGCCAAGGGCACGGGCCTGGGGCTCGCCATCGTCTCGCGCGTGGTCGAGGACCATGGGGGCCTCATCGAGCTCGCCGACGCGCCCAATCCGCCCGGCGCGCTCGTCCGGTTCATTCTTCCCAAGCGCAGCGAGGCGCCCGACGAGGCGCAGATCGATCTTCAACAAGGAGCCGCATAATGTCGTCAGACATTCTCGTGATCGACGATGAAGCCGACATCCGCGAGTTGATCTCCGGCATCCTGCAGGACGACGGCCATCAGGTGCGCACGGCGCGCGACGGCGACGAGGCGATCGAGGCCGTGCGCCAGCGCCGTCCCGCGCTCGTGATCCTCGACGTGTGGCTGCAGGGCAGCCGGCTCGACGGGCTGGAAGTGCTGAGCGTGTTGAAGGAGATCGATCCCGATCTGCCGATCATCGTGATCTCGGGCGTGGGCACGATCGAGACCGCCGTCGGCGCCATCCGCAAGGGCGCCTATGACTTCATCGAAAAGCCGTTCACCGCCGATCGTCTCCTCGTCGTCATCGAGCGCGCGCTCGAAAATGCGCGGCTGAAGCGTGAGAACGCGGCGCTGCGCCGCGGCGCGGTCGCCTCCGCCGAACTCATCGGCTCCTCGCCGGTGATCCAGCAATTGCGCAGCGCCATCGAGAAGATCGCGCAGAGCAATTCGCGCGTGCTGATCACCGGCCCCGCCGGCGCCGGCAAGGAGCTGGTCGCGCGCCTTCTGCATGAGCGCAGCGCCCGCGGATCGGGTCCGTTCGTCGCGATCAACGCCGCCTCCATCGCGCCCGAACGCATGGAAAGCGAAATCTTCGGCGAAGAGGGCCCCAACGGCCAGCCGCGCAAGATCGGCGTTTTCGAGCAGGCGCACACCGGCACGCTGTTCCTGGACGAGGTCGGCGACATGCCGCTCGAGACGCAGGCGAAGATTCTCCGCGTGCTGGTCGACCAGCGTTTCCGCCGCCTCGGCGGCTCCGCCGACGTGCAGGTGAACGTGCGCGTGGTCTCCTCCTCCTCGCGCGATCTGCGCGGCGATATCGAGCAGGGCCGCTTCCGCGAGGATCTCTTCCATCGCCTCAACGTGATGCCGCTGCGCGTGCCGAGCCTGGCCGAACGCCGCGAGGACATCCCCGAACTCGCCGCCTATTATGTGAACCGCCTCGCCGACATGAGCGGCCTTTCCCCGCGCGTGATCGGGGAGGACGCGATGGCCGCGCTCCAGGCCGCCGATTGGCCCGGCAATGTGCGCCAGCTGCGCAATGTCGTGGAGCGCATTCTGATCCTGGCGCCCGGCGACGCCGGCACGCCCGTCACCGTCGATGCGCTGCCGCCCGAAGCCTGGCCCAGCGCCGGCTTCTCGCAGCATTCCGGCCTGCAGGAAGTGATCGGCATGCCGCTGCGCGACGCGCGCGAGCGTTTCGAGCGCGAGTATCTCAACGTCCAGATCACCCGCTTCGGCGGCAATATCTCGCGGACCGCCGCCTTCATCGGCATGGAGCGTTCGGCGCTGCACCGCAAGCTCAAGTCGCTCGGCGTCGATGCGCCCGGCCGCGGCGGCGTCGAAGCGGAATGATCGTCTCGAACGCTTCGCTCCGGCGCTTCGATCTCCCTCCGCCCCGGGAGGCGGGGGGAGGGGGCGCTCAAGATGAGAAGAGGCCGCGACGCCGCAGACGCCACGTCCTGCACGCGCTCCACCCATCTCCGTACACGGACGAATTCGCCCCATGAACGTCGCCTATGTGAACGGCGTCTACGCGCCGCGTTCGCGCGCGGCCGTCTCGATCGAGGACCGCGCCGTCCAGTTCGCGGATTCCGTCTATGAGGTCTGGGGCCTGCGCGACGGCCGCTTCGCCGACGAAGAGGGACATTTCGCGCGCCTGGCGCGTTCGCTCGCCGAGCTGCGCATGGCCGCGCCCATGAGCGAGGCGGCGCTGCGCCAGGTCCTGCGCGAAGTCGTGCGGCGCAATCGGGTGCGCGACGGCCTCGTCTATCTGCAGATCTCGCGCGGCGCCGCGCGCCGTGATCATGCGTTTCCCAATCCGCCGGTCGCGCCTACGATCATCGTCACCGCCTCGCGCATGGACCGCCGCGCGCTCGATGCGCGCGCCGAAAAGGGCGTCGCGGTCGTCACCGTCGCCGACATCCGCTGGAGTCGTTGCGACATCAAAACAACGGGGCTGCTCGCCAACGCGCTGGCGCGCCAGCAGGCGCGGGAGAACGGCGCGTTCGAGGCTTGGCTCGTGCGCGACGGGTTCGTGACCGAAGCCAGCGCCTCGAACGCCTGGATCGTCGATTCACGCGGGGTGCTGCGCACGGCGCCCGAGAGCGACAACATTCTGCGCGGCGTGACGCGCGCGGCGATCCTGCGCCTGGCGCGCGAGCGCCAAATGGCGGTGGAGGAACGCGCGTTCACTCTCGAGGAGGCGCTCGCGGCGCGCGAGGCGTTCATCACCTCCGCCTCCGCCGGGGCGCTCGCGGTGACGCGCATCGACGGGCGCGCGATCGGCGACGCTGTTCCCGGGCCGATCACGCGAACATTGCGGGCGGCGTATCTGCACGCTGCTTACGCCGGAGGCGCCGCTGCACGCGCGCATGGCTGAACGGCGGAGGAAAGTGTTGGCCCGCGCGCGCCGCCGCGCTATAGCCCAGCCGCCGCTCCGTTTCTCTCGTGCGGGGCTTCATAACAAAAACGGATAATCCGACATGACAAAGACAACAAATGCGACGGACAGGAAGCAGAATCTTCAAGACACGTTCCTGAACGCCGTGCGCAAGTCGCGCACCCCGCTCACGATCTTCTTGGTCAATGGTGTAAAACTGCAGGGCGTCATCACCTGGTTTGACAATTTCTGTGTGCTTCTACGGCGTGACGGTCAGGTTCAACTTGTCTACAAGCACGCGATCTCGACGGTGATGCCGTCGGGAGCGATCCAATTGTTTGAAGGCGGCGGCGAAGAGGGTGAGGACTGAGGCCGATACGCGCCCGGACGAACGCCAGACGGCGCTCGTCATTCTGCCTCAATTGCTGAGCGCCGCGCCGCCCCCGCGCGATCCCGCGCTTCGTCTCGACGAAGCCAAAGGCCTCGCCGAGGCGCTCGATCTCGACGTGGCCGACGCCGCGATCGCGCGGCTGCGCGGGCTCAATCCTGCAACCTTTCTGGGCGAAGGGCGTGTCGCGGCGCTCAAGGAGCAGGCGGCCGAGGCCGGCGCCGCGGTGGTGGTGGTCGACGCCGCGCTCTCGCCGGTGCAGCAGCGCAACCTGGAGAACGCGCTCGCGGCCAAGGTCGTCGACCGGACCGGGCTCATCCTGGAGATCTTCGCCCGCCGCGCCCGCACCCGTGAAGGGCGCCTGCAGGTGGAGCTGGCGCGCCTCGCCTATGAACGCTCGCGCCTGGTGCGCACGTGGACGCACTTGGAGCGTCAGCGCGGCGGCTTGGGCAAAACCGGCGGCCCCGGCGAAACCCAGATCGAACTCGACCGCCGCCAGATCGCCGATCGCATCACCCGCTTGAAGCGCGAGCTCGACGACGTGCGCCGCACGCGCGGTCTCCAGCGCCGCGCCCGCGCCCGCGCGGGCTACCCCGCCGTCGTGCTCGTGGGCTACACCAATGCGGGCAAGTCGAGCCTGTTCAACCGCATCGCCAGCGCCGACGTGCTCGCCAAGGACATGCCGTTCGCCACGCTCGATCCGACCGCGCGGCTGATCAAGCTGGCGAGCGGGCGCGCGGTCATCGTCGCCGATACGGTGGGTTTCATCACCGACCTGCCGACGGAGCTCATCGCCGCCTTCCGCGCCACGCTCGAAGCGGTGATGGAGGCCGATCTGCTCGTGCATGTGCGCGACATCGCCCATCCCGAAACCGAAGCGCAGCGCGCCGACGTGCTCGCCGTGCTGGCTCAAGTCGCGAAGGAGAACGAGGGCCGCGCCTTGCCGCCAATCATGGAGGCCTGGAACAAGATCGATCGTCTGGATGCGGAGCGTCGCGAAGGACGGCTCAATCGCGCCGCCAAACAGGGCGGCGAGCCCCCTCTTCCGGTCTCGGCGCTGACGGGGGAGGGGATCGACGCATTGCTCCAGAGGATCGATCAGGCCGCGTTCGGCGCTTCACGGCTCGTCGATCTCGTGCTCGACCCCGCAGACGGCAGGACGCGCGCCTGGATCGCGTCGCGCGGAAAGATTCTCGACGAGCGCGTGCTTGGCGACGGCCGCATCGCGCTCACGGCCGAACTCGCCGGCGACGACGCCGCGCGCCTCGATCCCGCGCTGCTTGCGACGCCGGAGAGACTGGCGGCCGAGTAGGGCGCTATTCCGCACGCGCCACGCTTGGCGCTGCAGCGCGCGCGGGCTGAGGCTTGTTGCGCGCATAGCGGACGCCGAGGAACAGCGTCTCCAGGATCGGCGGCCCCCGCTTCAGCGCCCTGGCGACCAGGATCGGCGCCGCAACGCCGACGACCATGCTCAGCGCCCAGATCATATAGGGCGATTGTTCGTGCATGATCCGCACCTCGAAGAAGCGGAAGCCGGCCGTGAAGATCACGTGGAAGAGATAGATCGCGTAGGAATAGGGCCCGAGCCACGCCAGCCACTTGTTCTCCCAGCGCAGCGCGAAGAAGAACGCGCAGAGCGAGAGCGAAAGCGCGAGCATCAGCGCCGAATACTGATCGAACCGCGCGCCGAAGGTCTCGCCCGTCTGGCGCATCGCGACGAGCGCGACGATGAGCGCGCCGAGCCCCGCCAGCAGCCACGCGCGCCGGGGTCCGAGCGCGGCGATGCGCGCTTCGAGGTTCGCTGTGCGGAAGATTTGTCCAAGCAGGAAGAACGGCGCGAGATAAAGCACCTTGGTGATCGAGAACCAGTTCGTCTCGAGATGCCAATCGATCAGATAGAGCGGCGCCGCGACCGCCATGGCGAAGAGCGCGACCGCCAGCGGCCTGCCGCCCGCCGCCGCGTTCGCGAGGGCCAGTCCGGCCATGATCAGGAACGTCGCCTGCAAGAACCAGAAGTGCTCGTAGGACGTGAAATAGACCTTCCAAAGGCCTGCGAGGTCATGGCCATAGGCGGCCGAGCGCAACAGGAAGTGCGCGGCGCCGACGAACACAAGCGGCAGCAGCAAGCGGCGCGCCTTGGTCGCGATCGTGCGCCCCGCCTCGCCAAAGGAGGCGGCCGCGGCGGCGAACACATAGCCTGAAATGAAGGAGAACAGCGGCATCCTGAGCGGCAGGAAGAAGTCGCCGATCAGGCGCAGCGGATGGTCGAGCGCGAGATGCAGCCCGTCGGTCGGGTGTTCGCCGACGATGTGCCACGAAACCAGAAGCAGGCATGCGAGCCCGCGCAAAGTCTCAATATAGGCGAGCCGCGTTGCGCTCAATGGACGTTCCCCTGCCGTCGGCGCGGGCCCCGCAGCCCGCGCCCCTTCAGCATCCTGAATGCTTAGCAAGATCCATGACAGAATGCGCTGTTCCCCTTGCACAAATTCGTCGCGCCGCCGGTCGCCTTAAAGGCGAGCTGCGAACGAGAAGAGGTTGCGGAAGAGGGCGGGGGCTCAGCGTTCGCCAGCGCGCGCCTTGTCCGCCCGCTTGGCGTCAAGCCAGAGCGCCTCGAGCGCGTCGAGGGGCTGGCGTCCTTCTTTGCCGGCTTCGCGGAGCCGGCGCTCGATATGCGCGAAGCGCCGCACAAATTTGGCGTTCGCCTGCCGCAGCGCCTCTTCCGGATCGACATCGAGCTTGCGCGCCAGATTGGCCATCACGAACAGGGCGTCGCCGATCTCCTCGGCGATGGCGGCCTTGTCGTTGGCGGCGCGCGCGGCGGCGATCTCGCCAAGCTCCTCTTCAAGCTTTTCCAGCACCGCCTCCGCGTCGGGCCAATCGAAGCCGATCCGGGCGGCGCGCTTGGTGAGTTTCTCGGCCCGGACAAGCGCCGGCAGCGCCAGCGGCACGTCATCGAGCAGGCCCGCCTGCTTGGCGGCGCGCTCTTCGGCCTTCTGCTCCTCCCAGGCCCGGGTCTGTTCGGCGGCGGTGCGGCTGTCGCTGATCACGAACACATGCGGGTGCCGGCGCTTCATCTTGGCCGTGAGCGCCTCCGCGACCTCCGTGAAATCGAAATGCCCCGCCTCTTCGGCCATGCGGGCATGGAAGACGACCTGGAAGAGCAGGTCGCCCAATTCCTCCTTGAGGTCGCCCATGGCCCCCCGCTGGATGGCGTCGGCGACCTCATAGGCTTCCTCGATCGTGTAGGGCGCGATGGTGGCGAACGTCTGCTCGAGGTCCCAGGGGCAGCCGCCGTCCGGGTCCCGCAGCTTCGCCATCAGCGCCAGGAGGTCGGCCAGGGCGCGCGCGGTTCGCACGTCGGAGGAGGCGGTGCCGTCGGGCATACCGCCTTGATCTTCCGCCGGTTTCAGGGAGTTCCCCGGGTTCATGACATAACTCGCATAAGATAGATTATGGGAAATATACCCGGGACGTTACACTTGGACGCCCCAGCCCCAATTGGCTGCTAGCAGACGCCCGGTCATTTGGGCGGCTTCACGGTCCGGCCAAAAGCTCGGTCGAAGGCCTTCGGATCGGCGCTGGCCTCCACCTCGGCAGCCGTTTCCAGGAACCGCTTGTACTGATCCGGATCGGACTTAGGCGCTGGCGTCTTCGCTTTGCGTTTCGCTGGCGCTCTACCACCGGAAGAGCGCTCGGGCTTCTCAGGGCTCTTTGGCGGAGCCTTCTTCCTCGGCATCGCTCGCTCCATTCGCCGCCGGCCCACCACTCGCCTCCGAGAGGCCTTGCTCGAACGGCAGTTCTTGTTCCGGCGGGAGCGGACGTTCAGGTAATTCGGCCAGTCTGACAACCGCTAGCCCGGCCCGCGTGGCGAAGCCGCGGATGCCCTTGTCGTCCGTGTAGATCGTGGTCGATTGGGACACTTTCGCGATCGCGACGATCTGCCGGTCGTACTTGATCTTGGCCATGATCGCACCCGGATCGTCACCGCGCTTCTTTCCCTTGTCGATGTCCGCCCTTGTGAGGATGGCCAGTTCCATGGCCTCGATGACGTCGAAGGGCCAAATCTGAAACACCGACTGCTTGTTGATCTCCGCGACTATCTGCGGACCCGCCGCGCCGGCCCGGACCAGCGCTTCACTGAGCGCCGGCGCGGGGATCACGATCTTGTCGCCGGCTTTTTCTGTGGTCTCGACCCAATACGCGAGGCGGTTCTGGAAATTGGTGACCGGCTGGCCTGTGGCGTCATCCAGGGGGACTCCGGCCCCTGGGCTCAATAGGAGCAGGAGCATGGTGGCATCGATAACCACCATGACTCAGTCGTCCTCTTCTTCGTCGCGTAGATCGCTAATTTCTTGGTACGCCTCTGCCGTCCACTCGCCGCCGCCGATGGCGCGAAGGCTGGTGATGGCGCTGGATAGCTTGTCGCTTTTCAGGCGCTCGAAGCTATCGACGCTGAAGTCCTCCAAAGTCCAAATGCCAATCGGGTCACGGCGCCACCGTCCTGTCCCGAACAAGCGGACCGGCTCGTAGAGATGGTTGCCCAACTCTTTGGCTAGGGACTTCTTTGCATGAATATTCCCGACAGAACGCTTCTCGCTTTGCAGCATGACACGCACTCTGTTGCGGTCTCTGCCGCCGACACGGATCAATTCACCGTCCAACGTCCCCTGTCGCCTGATGGCGCCATAGCTTTGATCGCTGCTCTCACGACCAGGAAAGAAAATTATCTCGGCGCCTCCGGCGTCGACATCAACGATGGAGCCGGACCCGTTGTCTATGCGAAGGCGCTCGTTGATGGATTGATATGCTCGCACGGCATCGGCCGGGCCAGCACCGATGCTCAAGCGGTGAACGCGCTCGCGCACCTTCGGAACCGCCTCGCGTTCAACGAGAATGACCGGAACGACGCTTCCTTCTTCAAGGCGATCAAGGTGAACCTGATGCGGTGTCCCTAGCACCTTGGCGAAGTCCGCAAGATAGTCCGCCAACACCCCCATTGGTATGGTGTCCTTGGTGTAGGCACGGATCGTGAGGCGAAATTCAGCGGCCATCTTGGTCAGTATCTTACCACGCGACGAACGGATGGGGAATCCGGCGCACAGAGCGCTCTTACTCCTCCCTCCTTCGTGGACGGCGTCGCTTCGCCTTGTGCTTAGGCTGACGCGCCGGATCGCCGGTCAGTTGACCGGTAAGTGAGACGCCGCCCTTTGAATCCAGCAAGGGCCAATTCGGCGCGACGTTCGTCATCGACGCCAAGGCGCTCGCGCGTGTTCTGCCGAAAGTCGAATTCGCTCAAGTACCGCCGCAAGTGCTTCTCCTTCACGTTCTGGTACGTCCCGATCATCCCTCTTTTGAGCACACTGAACCAGCCTTCCAGTGTGTTGACGTGCGCGTCGCCGCGCACCCATTCGTCCTTGCTGTGATCGACAGTCTCGTGGTTCACGAGAATGGCGCGATAATACTGCGCGCCATCGGTCACGAGCGTGGATTCCGGATCGACGTTCGCGCGGATGAAGCGGCTGATTTGCGGACGCGCGGGAGAGCGTTCCAGCATAACGGAACGCTGACGACCACCGCGCTCCGCAATCGTTAGGACCGCGATCTTGTGCTGATAGCCTTGAGCCTTCTTCGTCTTCGGAGAATTCGTCAGAAATGTCTCGTCGGCCTCAATCCGTTCGCCCGGTCCGCCCATGAGCGGTCCGCTGTGATCGGGCTCCATTCCAAACCGAATGCGATGCATAAGATGCCATGCCGTCTTCATGCTGCACTTGAACATGCGCTGTATCTGGCGCGTGGAGACGCCCTTCTTGCTTGTGCAAAGCAGGTGGATCGCTTGTAGCCAGAAGCGCAGCGGCAGGTGGGAGGACTCTAGGATCGTCCCCATGCGGACGGTGAACGTCTTGCGGCAGGCGTAGCACTTGCGCAGACCGGCGCGGGCGGTCTTGCCGGTTAGCCGGCCGATCTTCTCGCCAGTCGCGCCGCAATGGTGGCAGACCGCGCCGTTCGGCCAAAGGCGCGCTTCGACATACTCGAAGGCCGCGTCTTCGTCCTGAAAATGGGGCGCGGAGAGAACAGATTTCGCCATAGCCCCAATCTACTAATCGGGGCTGGGGCTGTCAAGTGTAACGTCGCCAATATACCCACGAATCGCTGGCGTCCCCAGTTGGTGTCGCCAGGCCGATGTTTCGCCTGACTCGCGGCAGGGAGTCCAAACCTGGCCTCGCCCGCTCCGACCATTGACATGAACCAGCGCCTCAACCTTCGATCTCGAACGTGAGCCCGTCGAACGCGGGCTCGACGCCGGCCGGCAGTTCGCGCGCGAGCCGACCGTAGTCCATGTCGATATGCATATTGGTGAGGATCGCGCGCGCCGGCTTCAGCCGCGCGATCCATTCGAGCGTGCGCGCCAGATGCGCATGCGTGGGATGGGGCGTGTAACGCAGCGCATCGACGATCCAGACGTCGAGTCCGGCGAGGCGCGCGAAGGTTTCCTCCGGCATCGCCACCAGATCATTGGAATAGGCGCCGGCGCCGAAGCGGAACGCCAGCGATTGCGAAATCCCGTGATCCTGCGCCAGCGGCGTGAGCGTGATCGCCCCGCCGGGGCCGTTCACCAAGAAGTCTTCGCCCGGCCGGATCTCGCCCGCGTCCTCCAGAATCGGCGGATAGCCGCCTTCGCCATAGAAGCAATAGGCGAAGCGTTTGGTCAGCGTCGCCCGCGTCGGCGCGTCCATATAGACCGGCATCCGCTTGCGCTGCGCCAGCGCGAATGCGCGCACATCGTCGATGCCGTGCGCCTGGTCGGCATGGTCGTGGGTGTAGACGACGGCGTCGACGTGGCGCACGCCCGCCGCGATCATCTGTTCGCGCAGATCGGGCGCGGTGTCGATCAGCACGCTCGTCGCGTCGCTCTCAGCGCCCGCGGCGCCGCGCCAGCGCTGCAGCAGGAGCCCGCAGCGCGTGCGCCGGTTCTTCGGCTCAGCCGGATCGCACGCGCCCCAATCGCCGTTGGCGCGCGGCACGCCGCCGGACGAGCCGCAGCCCAGGATCGTGACGCGCAGCACCCCCATCACGCCGCCCGCGGAATCGTTCGGAAGAGGCGATGGAAATTGTCCGCAATCAGCTTTGCCCCCTCCTCCAACGAAAGCCCCCTCTCGGCGCAGAAGAAGCGATAGACGTCCCCCACCATCGCCGGCTCGCATCGCCTGCCCCGATGCGGGACAGGCGCAAGGTAGGGGCAATCGGTCTCCAGGATCACGCGGTCAAGCGGCGTCTCCGCCGCGATCGCGCGCACCGCGTCGGCGTTCTTGAACGTCATGATGCCGGAGAACGAGATGTAGCCGCCGAGCGCCAGCGCCCGTCGCGCCAGTTCAGCGCCGCTCGTATAGCAATGCATCAGGAGCGCGAAGGCGCCCTTGGCGTGCTCCTCCTCCAGGATGTCGCCCGTGCGCTCGTCCGCCTCGCGCGTGTGCACGATCAGCGGCAGGGCGAGCGCGCGCGCCGCTTCGATATGCGCGCGGAAGACGCGCTCCTGATCTTCGAGCGGGCTGAAGCGGTAGTGCAGATCAAGCCCGGTCTCGCCGACGCCCGCCACTTTCGCCGGATGCAGCTTGGCGATCGCAACGACCCGTTCGGCCGTGAGCCAGGCATGATCCTTGGCGTAGTGGGGATGGGCGCCGATGCTGGCGTAGATCCGGGGATCGTCTTGCGCGATCGCGAGCACGCGCTCGACATTCTCGAACCGGTCGCAGATCGTGATCATGACGCCCACGCCCGCCGCGCGCGCCCGCGCGATCACTTCGGCGCGGTCGGCGTCGAATTTCTCGTGATGCAGATTCACGTGGCTGTCGATGAGCATCGCGCTCATGTGGGCGCCGCCGCCGCGCGATCAAAGAGCAACGCCGCGCGCGCCAGCGCGTGTCCCGGATCGAGGTCGAGACCTTCGGCTTGCGCGCGCAGTTCCTCGAGTTCGCCATAGAGCGCCGCATAGGCCGCCGCGCGCGCATCGCCGCGCACGGCCGCGGCGTGCAGCCAGTCTTCGAGGGCGTCGATCACGAGCGTCAGCCGTTCATTGCGGTCGCCGCCGCCGGAGGCGAGCGCCATGAGCGCAGCGCCGCCGCGTTTGGGCAGCGCGTCGAGCGCCTCGAGGATCGCACGGGCGAGCCCCGCTTCGGCTTGCAGCGCCAGCGCCCGCCCCGGGCGTCCCGCCGCAAGCGCCAGCGTCGCCGCATCGAAAGCGCCGACTTTAGCCATCTCCGCCGCCGGAAGCGGACGCAGGCTGAGCCGCCGGCAGCGGGAGCGGATCGTCGCTAGGATGGCGCCCGGCGCATGGCACACGAGCAGCAGCAGCGTGCGCGGCGGCGGCTCCTCCAACGTCTTGAGAATGGCGTTGGCGGCGTGGCGGTTGAGGTCGTCGACGGCGTCGATGATCGCCACGCGCAGCCCGCCCGAGGCCGAACCCAAAGCGAAGAACGCGCCGATGCCGCGCGCCTCCTCGGCGGTGATCTCGCGGCGCAGCTTGCCGCGTTCGTTGAGCCCGCGCGCGAGCAGGAAGAAGTCCGGATGCGCCTGCGCCGCGATCAGCTTGGCGACATTGTCGTCGCTCGCGACATCGAGCGGGCGCGGCCCGATCGCTTCAGCGCCGAGCGCGACGCGCGCCGCACGAAACGCGAGCGTCGCCTTGCCGACGCCGCGCGGGCCGCTGATCAGCCAGGCATGATGGAAACGCCCGCTCGCCACCGCCTCGGCGATCTCGCGCTCCGCCGCCTCGTGGCCGACGAACACGAACGTCTCGGCCGCTTCGTTCATGCCTGCACGCCCAGCCGCGCCGCGATCGCGGCGAGCGCGGCGGCGAGCACGGCGTCCTTGTCCTTGGCTGCGTCGATGACGGCGCAGCGCTGAGGTTCGTCCGCCGCAATGGAGAGGAACGCGGCGCGCACGCGCTCATGGAAGGCAAGATCCATCTTTTCGAACCGGTCCTCGCCCGCCTGCGCGCCTTGGGAGCGGCGCACGCCGGATTTAGGATCGAGGTCGAGCACCAGCGTCAGATGGGGAACCGGCGCGTCGATTAAGGCATCGAGCGCCGCAAGCGTGCGCACATCGACCCCGCGCCCTGCCCCCTGATAGGCGCGCGTGGAATCGGTGAAGCGATCGCAGATCACCCAGCGCCCCGCCGCGAGCGCCGGCGCGATCGTGCGCGCCACATGATCCGAGCGCGCCGCGGCGATCAGCAGCGCATCGGTGAGCGGCGCGAACTTGTCCGCCGCGCCGCGCACGAACAGCGCCCGGATCGCGTCGGCGCCGGGCGAGCCCCCGGGCTCGCGGGTGACCACCGCGTCCACGCCCGCGCGCCCCAGCCGCGCAGCGAGCGCGCGCGCCAAGGTCGATTTGCCCGCTCCTTCGCCGCCTTCCAGGGTGATGAACTTGCCGCTCAAAAACGTCCTTCACTCGCCGCCGCCGAGGAGATCCCCAAGCCCCGCCCAGGCGCGGGCGAACCAGTTGGCGCGCCCGATCCTGCGTCCGGCATAGAGCGGATATTCGCGCCGCGCAAAGTTCGGCCCTTCGACCACGAGCCGGGCGATCTCGGCCCCCTGCGCGATCGGCGCGGGGATCGGGCGCTGATAGACGACCCGCGCGCGCAGGCCTTCGCGCTGGCCCACGCCCAGGCCGATGACGATCGGCGCGCGCGTCACCAGGGGCACGCGGCGACGCCCGCCCAGCCAGACGTCGGCCTGCGCCACCTCGGCGTTGGCGGGATAGAGCGTGTGGACCTGGAAGTCATAGAACGCCGCGCGCAAGAGCCGCTCGGCCTCCGCCGCGCGCGCAGCCATCGTCTCCATGCCGCGGAAGGCGACGATCCGGCGCTGGCCGTCGCGTACGGCCGAACCGATCAATCCGTATCCGGACAGCGCCGTATGCCCGGTCTTCACCCCGTCGGCGCCTTCGAAGGTCCCAAGCAGCGGATTGCGGTTGGGCTGGGTGCGATTGTTGTAGGTGAATTCGCGCTGGGAATAGAGCCTGTAGAAATCGGGATGGGCGGCGATCATGTGGCGCGCCAGCCGCGCCAGATCGCGCACGCTGATCACTTGCTCAGGATGATCAAGTCCGGTGACGTTGGCGAAATGCGTGCGCGGGTCCAGACCAAGCTCGCGCGCGCGCCGGTTCATCCGCGCCACGAACGCGCTCTCCGATCCGGCGATGCCTTCGGCCAGCGTCACGCACGCATCGTTGGCGGAGACGATGATCGCGCCGCGGATCAGATCGCCCACGCGCACGCGGCTGTTGGGCGCGAGGAACATGTGCGACTGGTCGCTCATCGCGCCGTGCGTGCGCCAGACGCGCGGATCGACCGTGAACTCGGTCGCCTCGGTGATGCGACCCGCCTCCAGCTCCTCGGCGACGATCAGCATCGTCATCAGCTTCGACATCGAGGCCGGCGCGATCGGCTCATCGCACGCGCGGCAATAGAGGGTGATCCCGGTCGCCGCATCGAGGATGACGGCGTTGGGCGCGGCGCTCTCGAACGCCGTTTGCGCCTGGGCCGGCGGCGTCATCGCCGCCAGGCTGAGCCCGGCCAGGAAACTGAGCGCGCCAAGCGCCTTCATGCACCTCTCCCGCATCGAGAATCGCCGCTTACGGGGTCGATCTAGCACACGCCGCGCGGCGGCCTTAGACTCGCGATGCAGCAGGCTTTAGCGCGGCTGGACGATGGCGTCCTCGTAGCCAAGGCGCGCCACGCGCTGGCGCAGCCGTTCCGCCTCCGCGTCGCTGTCGGCCGCCAGGCGGACCCGGTGCAGTTCGCGGCCGTCCACCCAGCCCGCCTCGATGAAGACCGGCCCGGCGTTGGCGAGATCGGCGCGGACCCGCTCGGCGTTGTCCGGATCGGCGAACGCGCCGACCTGCACGACATAGGCTGACGCCGGCGGCGCCGCACGCGGCGCGGCTGCGGTCGTCAACGGCGCGGCTTCCGGCGCGGGCGGCGGCTCGTCACGCGGCAAGGCGCGCGGCGCGGGTCCCAGATAGCGAATGTGCACGCGGGCCTGGCCGGCGCGCAGGAAGCCGAGCTCTTCGGCCGCCCGGCGCGAGACGTCGAGCACGCGGCCATGGGCGAACGGCCCGCGATCGTTCACCCGGACCACGGCCGTGCGCCCATTCTCGGCATTGGTGACTTCGATCAGGCTCGGCAGCGGCAGGCTCGGATGCGCCGCGGTCATAGCGTCGGGATCGAACGTCTCCCCGGTCGCGGTGGGGCGGCCGGCGAACGCCGCGCCGTACCAGGAGGCCACGCCCGTCTCGTCCGCAAGGCGCGCGCGCGCGGCGTCCGACGGCGCCGGCGCGGAGACCGGAACCGTCTCGGCCTCCTCCTCCGCGCCGGCGTCCTGCGGATCGTCGGGCGTCTCAGCCAGCGCCTCAGGCGCGGGCCTGGCGCTGCGGCGCAAATCGATCGGCTCGCCGGGCCGGAAGCTGGCCGCCGCGCCGTAGCCATAGGCGGGCGGCGCGCTCTGCCCGGCCGCCGGCATGGCGAACAGGAGCGCGAACGCGAGCGTCAGGAGCGAGCGCTGCAGGTGCAAAGGAGACTCCCACCCGGCGCCGCGGGCGCGCGGCGCTCTTGTTCCGAGCCGCCGGACATACCCCCGCTCCTCTTGAATTGGGGTTAGTTTTCATGGTGTTCGCGCGCTAACCAGGAACGCGCGGGCGGCCGCGCGTTGCGGCCCCGGCCTGCGCCTGATAGAGCGCGCGGCCCGCGTTTTGGTTCAGGACAGGTGGCCGAGCGGTTTAAGGCAGCGGTCTTGAAAACCGCCGGGCGTGCAAGCGCCCCGTGGGTTCGAATCCCACCCTGTCCGCCAGCCGCAGGCTGTGTTGACAAGCGCCCGATTCCGCCCGCCATCCTGCCGTATATCGGGGGGCGGATGTGACGATCTCGCGCGCCTGTTTGCTGGCGCTGAGCGTGTTTCTCACGGGCGCGCTGGGCGCCTGTGCGAGCCATGATCAGCCGGCGGCCGCCGCGCCTGCTGCGCAGTGCTACGCCAGCGGCGACGAGGGCGCGACCTGGGTTCCGCGCCCTGATCTGCCGGATCCGGAGCTTTGCTTCGAGATGGACTGCTGCGCAGGCGGCGTCGGCCTGCTGGGCTACGGCTGCTTCAAATGGGCGACCGCCGCGGACGCGCCGGGCGCGCCCTGGGCCGATCTCGGCTTCACCCCGCTGTCCCGGCCCGCGCCGCAGGCGGAAGCGGAGGGCGCCTCGCCCGCCTGCTATGTCCGTTATGACGACGGCGGCGCCTGGATGCGCGAGCGTCATCGCGAGGCGCAGTGCTTCCTCGCCGATTCCTGCGCCGGCGGCTTGAGCCAAAGCACGCGAGACGACCGCCCGTTCTGCGCCAAATGGGCCATAGGCCCCGACGCGCCCGCCCTGCCCTGGAGCGCGGCGCTGACGAACCCGCCGCTCGCCCAAGACATTCCTCCGCCGCAGGACATCTACGAGGGCCACGGCGAACAGACGAGCGACTGCTACAACGAGGCCTGCACGCCGCCGCCCGTGCGCATCACCAACGCCACGCCGCTCCACGCCCGCCCCGACGCTTCCTCGCCCGTCGTCGCTACGGTGACGGATGGCGAATGCGTCGCGACGACGGGGGACTACAAATTGCGCGCGACGCCGCAGCGCGGCGTGGCGCTCGATGCCTTCGGCGACCTGACGGCGGGCGATGTGATCTACGCACTCGCTTACGCCGGCGACGGCTTCGTCACCATCTGGCGACGCGGCGAAACGCTCGATGTCGACTTTTCGGAGCTCGCCGTGCGCTGGGATCCGCCATCGGCCGCTGCCGATCCGCGCGTCGGCAATTGGCTTGAGCTGGCGCGCGCGGACGGCGCGCGCGGCTGGGCGCGCGATCCGCAAAGAAGCGACTGGAACTGCGCCTTCGCCGAGGAGTGAAGGCGCGCTCACGGCGCCGCCGCGACGCGCCCGAGGAAGAAGCGGAAACCGCCGGACGCAACACACGCCTTCGCGCAGGCGTGCTTCACCTAGCGGCAACAGCGCCCGCTTGCCGCGGCCCGCGCGGCGTCGGACAAAGGCGCGATGGCGCAGCTTCCTCTCTCCGGCATTCTCGCGCACTGGGCGGCGATCCAGAGCGAACGCGCAGCGATCGTGCACGAAGGCCGCACCCTCTCTTGGGCCGCGCTCGACGCGCGCACCAATCGCCTCGCCCGCGCCTACGCCGCCCTGGGCGTCGGGCAGGATGATTTCGTGACCATCGCGCTGCCGAACGGGATCGAGTTCTTCGAAGCCTGTTTCGCCGCCTGGAAGCTCGGCGCCACGCCCCAGCCGATCTCCGCGCGTCTGCCCAAGCTCGAGCGCGACCAGATCGTCGAACTCGGCCGCCCGGCCCTGGTCGTCGGCGCCGAGCCGGGCGCCTACGCCGACACACACTCCGTCCCCGAAGGCTATGCGCCCGATCCGGCGCTGTCCGAGGCCCCGCTGGAAGAACGCATCGCCGCCTCGTTCAAGGCGATGACCTCCGGCGGCTCGACCGGGCGGCCGAAACTCATCGTCTCCAAGACGCCGGCCGTCTGGGATCCCGAGCTGCCGTTCCTTGAGATCGCGCAGCAAAGCGTGATGCTGATTCCGGGGCCGCTCTATCACAACGGCCCGTTCCTCTGGGCGATGATCGCGCTGTTCAAGGGCTGCACGGTCGTCGTCGCCACGCGCTTCGACGCCGAAGAGACTCTGGCGCTGATCGAGACGCATCGTGTCGAGGTCGTCTATATGGTGCCCACGATGATGCATCGCGTCTGGGCGCTGCCGGAAGCGACGCGCCTGCGCTACGACCTCTCCAGCCTCAATACGCTCTGGCACCTCGCCGCGCCCTGCCCCGCCTGGCTCAAGGAGCGCTTCATCGAATGGCTGGGGCCGGAAACGATCTGGGAATTGTACGGCGGCACCGAAGGCCAGGGCTCGACCACCATTCAGGGCACCGACTGGCTCACCCATCGCGGATCCGTCGGCAAACCCGTGCAGACGTGCGAGATGAAGATCGTCGGCGAGTCGGGCGAGACGCTGGCGCCCGGCGAAATCGGCGAAGTCTATATGCGCCCGCTCGATGGTCCGGGCACGACCTATCGCTATATCGGCGCCGACGCCAAGGTCATCGACGGCGGCTGGGAGAGCCTGGGCGACATCGGCTGGATGGACGAAGAGGGCTATCTCTACCTCTCCGATCGTCTCTCCGACATGATCCTCGTCGGCGGCGCCAACATCTATCCGGCCGAAGTGGAGAGCGTGATCGACTCGTTTCCCGGCGTGCGCTCCTGCGCCGTCATCGGCCTGCCCGACGAGGATCTCGGCAATCGCCTGCACGCCATTATCGATCGCCCCGAAGGCCCCGCCGAGGAAGCTTTGATGCTCGCCCACCTCGCCGAGCGGCTCGTCCGCTACAAGATTCCGCGTTCGTTCGAATATGTGGCTACGCCGCTGCGCGACGACGCGGGAAAAGTTCGCCGCCGCGCCTTGCGCGACGAACGCATCGCCAAGACGAACATCTGAGGAGACCTCATGCCGTTCAAGACCCGCATCACCGAATTGTTCGGCATCGAACATCCGATCATCCAGGGCGGGATGCATTATGTCGGCTTCGCTGAAATGGCCGCGGCCGTCTCCGAGGCGGGCGGGCTCGGGATCATCACCGGGCTCACCCAAGGCACGCCGGAAAAGCTCGCCGCGGAGATCGCCCGCTGCCGTGAGATGACCAAGAAGCCGTTCGGCGTGAACCTCACGTTTCTGCCCGCCGTGACGCCGCCCGACTATCCGGGGTTCGTCGACGTGATCATCAAGGGCGGCGTCAAGATCGTGGAGACCGCGGGAAACAATCCGCAGAAATGGCTTCCCGCGCTGAAGGAAGCGGGGATCAAGGTGATCCACAAATGCACCTCCGTGCGCCATTCGCTGAAGGCCGAGCAGATCGGCTGCGACGCCGTCAGCGTCGACGGGTTCGAGTGCGGCGGCCATCCGGGCGAGGACGACGTGCCGAACTTCATCCTGCTGCCGCGCGCGGCCGAGGAGCTCAAGATTCCCTTCGTCGCTTCGGGCGGGATGGCCGATGGGCGCAGCCTCGTCGCCGCCATGGCGCTGGGCGCGGAAGGCATGAACATGGGCACCCGCTTCATCGCCACCAAGGAAGCGCCCGTGCATGAGAACGTGAAGCAGGCGCTCGTCGCGGCGAGCGAACTCGATACGCGCCTGATCATGCGCCCGTTGCGCAACACCGAACGCGTGCTGACCAACGCCGCCGTCGAGCGCCTGCTGGAGAAGGAGCGCACGATGGGGGATAAGATCACCTTCGCCGACATCATCGAAGAAGTGGCCGGCGTGTATCCGCGGATCATGAAAGAGGGCGAGATGGACGCCGGCGGCTGGAGCTGCGGCATGGTCGCGGGCCTCATCCACGACATCCCCACCGTGAAAGAGCTGATCGAGCGCACGATCGCCGAAGCGGAAGCGCTGTTGAAGCAGCGCCTCGCCGGATATCTCGTCTGAGGCGCTTGCACATCGCCGCGCGCACGCAATGATGCGCGCATGAGCGGCTGGCGTTTCTGGATCGATCGCGGCGGGACCTTCACCGACGTCGTGGCGCGCGCGCCGGACGGGCGCCTGCACGTGTCGAAGCTCCTCTCGGAGGCGCCCGGGCGCTACGCCGACGCCGCCATCGAAGCGATCCGCCGCACGCTCGCAGCGTATGGCGGGTCGATCGACGAAGTGCGCCTCGGCACCACCGTCGCCACCAACGCGCTGCTCGAACGCAAGGGCGCCGCCGTCGTGCTCGCCGTCACCGGCGGCTTCAAGGACGCGCTCGCCATCGGCCAGCAGGCGCGCCCGAAAATCTTCGCCCGCCACATCGTGAAGCCGGACCTGCTCCACCGCCGCGTCATCGAGGTGCGCGAACGTGTGACCGCCGAGGGCGAGGTTCTCACGCCCCTCGATGAAGCCCGCGCGCGCGCCGATTTCGAAGCGGCGTACGCCGACGGCTTCCGCGCCATCGCCATCGCCTGCCTGCACGGCTGGGCCTATCCTGCGCACGAGCGCCGCCTTGCTGAACTTGCGCGCGCGGTCGGATTCTCGCAGGTGTCGGTGAGTTCGGAGATCAGCGGGCTCATCAAATTCATTCCCCGCGCCGACACCACTGTCGCCGACGCCTATCTTTCGCCGGTGCTGCGTCGCTATGTCGACGGCGTCGCCGCAGCGCTCGAAGGCGACGGCGCGCGGATTCTGTTCATGCAGTCGAACGGCGGCCTGGCGCACGCCGACGCTTTCCGCGGCCGCGACGCCGTGCTCTCGGGGCCCGCCGGCGGCGTCGTGGCGATGGCGGCCGCCGCCAGGCGCGCCGGCTTCGCCCACGCGCTCGGTTTCGACATGGGCGGCACCTCCACCGACGTGTCGCATTTTTCCGGCGCGTTTGAGCGCACCCACGAGACGGTCGTCGCCGGCGTGCGGCTTTCCGCGCCGATGCTTCAGGTGCACACGGTGGCCGCCGGCGGGGGCTCGATCTGCCGCTTCGACGGCGCGCGCCTGCGCGTGGGTCCCGACTCCGCCGGCGCCGATCCGGGCCCGGCCTGCTATCGCCGCGGCGGCCCGCTCACGATCACCGACTGCAACCTCCTGCTCGGCCGCATCCAGGCCGAACATTTCCCCGCCATCTTTGGTCCGAACGCGGATCAACCGCTGAGCCTCGATGCGGTGATGGAAAAGTTCCAAGCGCTCTGCGCCGAGATCGCGGCGGCGACGGGCGCGCACATGACGCCGCAGGCGGCCGCCGAAGGCTTCCTGCGCATCGCCGACCAGACCATGGCCGAAGCGATCAAGAAGATCTCCATCCAGCGCGGCTATGATCCAGCCGAGCATGCGCTCGTCGCCTTCGGCGGCGCCGGGGGCCAGCATGCGTGCGCCGTGGCCGACGAGGTCGGCGTGCGCACGATCCTCATCCACCCGCTCGCGGGCGTGCTCTCGGCCTGGGGCATGGGACTGGCCGATGTCCGCGCCATCGCCGAGGAGACGGTGGAGGCGCCGCTCGCCGACCATGCCGCCTGGGGCGCGCAAGCCGATGCGCTCGCGGCGCGCGCGCGGGCCGCGCTTGAAGCCCAAGGCGCCGAGCAAATCGAGGTCGCGCTGACGGCGCATCTCAAATATGAAGGCGCCGATTCCGCCTTGCCGCTGCCGCTGAACGACGTCGGTTCGCTGGCGCAACGATTTGCGGCGGAACATCACAAGCGCTTCGGCTTCACCGATCCCGCGCGCGCCATCATGGTGGCGCTGCTCTCGGCCGAAGCGGCCGCGCACAGCGCCGAGGCGGCGATCCGCGTCGAACCGGCCTCGGCTGATCCCGCGCCGCGCGCGCTGGTCGACGTCTTCGTCCGCGGCGGCGCGCGCCAGGCGCCGCTCTATGATCGCGCCGCGCTTCCGGCAGGCTTCACGGCGGAGGGCCCCGCCCTCGTGCTCGAGCAGGGCGCGACCACGTTCGTCGACGACGGCTGGCGTCTGCGCGTGAGCGCGGACGGCGACATCGTGCTTACCCGCAGCGCCGCAATCGCGGCCGCGCGCGTCGGCGCGGAAATCGACCCCATCCTGCTCGAAGTGTTCAACAACCGCTTCATGGCGGTCGCGGAGGAAATGGGCCTAGCGCTGCAGACGAGCGCCTCTTCCGTCAACATCAAGGAGCGGCTGGATTTCTCCTGCGCGGTCTTCGACGCCGAGGGCGGCCTTGTCGCCAACGCGCCGCACATCCCGGTGCATCTGGGTTCGATGGGCGAAAGCGTGCGCGAGATCATCCGCAAGCGCGCGGGAACGATGCGCGCCGGCGACGTCTTCATGCTCAACGCGCCGCACGCCGGCGGCACGCACTTGCCCGACATCACCGTGATCGCGCCGGTCATTCTCGACGGCGAGGCTGCGCCCGCCTTCTTCACCGCCGCGCGCGGGCACCACGCCGATATCGGCGGCCTGACGCCGGGATCGATGCCGCCGCACAGCCGCAGGGTGGAGGACGAAGGCGTCCTGATCGAGAACTTCCATCTCGTGGAGGCTGGCCGCCTGCGCGAAGCCGAAGCGCGCGCCTTGTTCGCGTCGGGCCCTCATCCCGCGCGCGACATCGACCGCAACATCGCCGACTTGAAAGCGCAGATCGCCGCCTGCGTGCGCGGGGGCGCGGAATTGCAGCGTCTGGTGGGGCGCTACGGCCGCGCCGGCGTCGAGGCCTATATGCGCCATGTCCAGGACAACGCCGAAGCGCAAATCCGCCGCGTGATCGCGCGCCTCTCGCCGGGCCGGATGGAGGTTCCCCTCGATATCGGCGCCAAGATCTGCGTCGCCGTCACGCCCGATCACGCCCTGCGCACGGTGCGCGTCGATTTCACCGGCACGAGCAGCCAGCATGACGGCAATTTCAACGCGCCGCTCTCGATCACGCGCGCCGCGGTGCTCTACGTTTTCCGGACGCTCGTAGACGACGACATACCGCTCAACGAAGGCTGCCTGAAGCCGATCGAGATCATCGTGCCCGAAGGCTCGCTGTTGAATCCCGCGCCCGGCGCCGCCGTCGTCGCCGGCAATGTCGAGACCAGCCAGGCGATCGTCGATGCGCTCTATGGCGCGCTCGGCGCGCTCGCGGCTTCGCAAGGCACGATGAACAATTTCACCTTCGGCGACGCCAAGCGCCAATATTACGAGACGATCTGCGGCGGCGCCGGCGCGGGCCCGGATTTCGACGGCGCCGACGCGGTGCAGACGCACATGACCAATTCGCGCCTTACCGATCCCGAAGTGCTCGAACAGCGCTTCCCAGTGCTGGTCGAGTCGTTCGCAATCCGCGCCGGCTCCGGCGGCGCCGGCAGGCACAAGGGCGGCGACGGCGTCGTGCGCCGCATCCGCTTTCGTGAACCGATGGCGGCCGCGATCCTGTCGAACCGGCGCGCGACGGCGCCCTTCGGTCTCGCCGGCGGCGGCGCCGGCGCGCGCGGCGAAAACCACATCGAGCGCGCCGACGGCGCGATGCATTATTTCGGCGCGACCGCCGCCGCCGACATGGCGCCGGGCGACGTGTTCGTGATCGCCACGCCGGGCGGCGGCGGCTTCGGCGGCGCGTGAGGAAGCGAGGGGGGCGCGATGCTGGTGCTGCTGGGAATAGGCGTGGTGGTGCTCGGCTTCGTGCTGCGCGCCAATCCGCTGCTCGTGGTGATGGCCGCGGCGCTCACTACCGGCCTCGCCGCCGCCTGGACGCCGGAGAGCGACCTCGCAGCGATGATCGCCGCAGCCGTCGCCACGCTTGAATCCTTCGGCAAGGCCTTCAACGACAACCGCTATGTCAGCGTGGTGTGGCTCGTGCTGATGGCGATCGGGCTGCTCGAGCGCGCGGGTCTGCAGGAGCGCGCGCGCGCCGTGATCGCCAGAGTGCGCGCCGCCACCGTCGGGCGGCTTCTGTGGGTGTACTTCTTCATTCGCCAGGGCGCGGCGGCGCTGGGGCTCACCTCGCTCGGCGGCCACGCGCAAATGGTGCGCCCGCTGATCGCGCCGATGGCGGAAGGCGCCGCCGAAGCGCGGTTCGGGACGCTGCCCGACCGCGAGCGCTATCTCATCCGCTCTCATGCTGCAGCCGCGGATAATATCGCGCTCTTCTTCGGCGAGGATATCTTCATCGCCATCGCCTCGATCCTGCTGATCAAGGGCTTCCTTGAAGCCAACGGAATCGTCGTCGAACCGCTGGAATTGTCGCTCTGGGCGATTCCGACGGCGCTCGCGGCGCTGGCGATCCATTCGCTGCGCCTGTGGCTGCTCGACGCCCGCTTGCGCCGTACGCTCGCCAAGCCGGGCGCCGGCGCATGATCACGCTGGCGCACGCCTACATCGTCGGCGGCTTGTTCTTCGCCGCCGCGTCGTTGTTTTCGTTCGTGGACGCGAGCAATCCGCGCCGGTGGCTGAACGGCGGTTTCTGGGGCCTTCTGGCCGTGAGTTTCCTCGCCGGTTCTCAGCTCGGCGATCTCGGCAACGGCCTCCTCGCTCTCGGCCTCGTCGTCATCGCGACGATCGGATTGGGCCAAGGCGGCGCCGAGACGTCGAGCGCGGAGCAGCGGCGTGCAAGCGCGGCGCGCAACGGGAACCTGCTGTTCCTGCCGGCGCTGATCATCCCTGCGGTCGCGCTCGCCGGCACGCTGATCGCCAAAGAAACGTCCTGGGGCGCGCGCGTGATCGATCCGGCGCAGGCGACGCTCGTTTCGCTCGTGCTCGGCGCGCTGATCGCGACGGCGGTGGTCATGGCGTGGCTCAGGCCGCCGCTGCTGGCGCCGCTGCGCGAAGGGCGCCGGCTGATCGACGCCGTCGGCTGGGCGGCGATCCTGCCGCAAATGCTGGCGTCGCTCGGCGCCGTCTTCCTTGCGGCGGGCGTCGGCGATCAGGTCGGGCGGCTGTTTGCGGACTATGTCCCGCTCGATACGCGCACGCTCGCGGTGTCGGCCTATTGCATCGGCATGGCGCTGTTCACGCTCATCATGGGCAACGCCTTCGCCGCGTTTCCGGTGATGACGGCCGCGGTCGGCCTGCCGATCGTCGTGCAGGAGCTGGGCGGCGATCCC
This sequence comes from Hydrogenophilaceae bacterium, assembly GCA_013389015.1. Taxonomy (GTDB): domain Bacteria; phylum Pseudomonadota; class Alphaproteobacteria; order Caulobacterales; family Aquidulcibacteraceae; genus CADEEL01. Next base: position 35,169 of record JACAEE010000069.1, read on the forward strand.
GCGCGCGTGTGCGCCATCGGCATGCTCGCCGGCTTCTGCGGCACGCTGATGACGCCGATTGCGGCGAATTTCAACGTCGTGCCGGCGAACCTGCTTGAGCTGCCCGACCGCAAGGCCGCGCTCAACGGCGTCATCCGCGCGCAGATCCCGACCGCGATCCCGCTCCTGCTCGCCAATATCCTGCTCATGCGCTTCCTGGCGTTCCCGGCATGAGCGCCGTTCTCACCCGCGCGATCGCCGAGCGTTTCGCAGAAGTCGCGCTCGCGCATGTCGAGCGCGAATATCCCAACAAGATGGACCATGTGCTTGCCGGCCCTGAGGACGTGCTGGGCCCGCGCGCGCTGCATCCGATCTTCTTCGGCAGCTTCGACTGGCATTCCTGCGTGCACGGCTATTGGCTGCTGGCGCGGCTCCTGCGCGCCTACCCGGATCTTCCAGACGCGCCGCGGATCGAGGCGCTGTTCGCCGCGCGCATCACGCCCGCCAATGTCGCCGCCGAATGCGCCTATCTTGATCGCCCTCATGCGCGCGGGTTCGAGCGGCCCTATGGCTGGGCCTGGCTCCTGGCGCTGCAAGCCGAACTCGAGACCCATCGCCCCGCGCACGCGCGCACGCTGCGTCCGCTCGCGGACGCGTTCGCGCAGCGCTTCGCGCGCTTCCTGCCGCTCTGCGACTATCCCGTCCGCACCGGCGTGCACAGCTCGACCGCGTTCGCCTTGCGCCTCGCGGCCGATTACGCCGAAGCGAACGATCCGCCGCTTTTCGCGCTCCTGCGCGAAAAGGCGATCGCCTGGTACGGCGCAGATCGCCATGCGCAAGCCTGGGAGCCGAACCAGGACGATTTCCTCTCGCCCACATTGATGGAGGCCGAATGCATGCGCCGGTTTTTGGCGCGCGATGCGTTCGCGGCCTGGCTCGCCGCTTTCCTCCCGAACGCCGGCGAGGGCGAGCCGCGGACCTTGTTCACGCCCGCCCGCGTCAGCGACCGCAGCGACGGCAAGATCGCCCATCTCGACGGCCTCAACTTCGCCCGCGCCTGGTGCTGGCGCGCGATCGCGGCGACGCTTCCGCCCGACGCGCCCCTTGCGCGCCGCGCGACCGCCGCCGCCGAGGCGCATATCGAAGCGAGCCTTGCCGCCGTCTCCGGCGACTATATGGGCGAACACTGGCTGGCGAGCTTCGCGCTCCTTGCGCTGACGGCTTGAGCCCGCCCTGAACGCGTGAAGGGCGCGGGGGAGCTGACACCCCGCGCCCTTGCTGCGTCGCGCGATCGTCGGGAGCTGAAATCGCGATCGCGCGGAGATGGAAGCACGCCCGCCGGTCCATGCGGGTGGGGGACGAGACGCTGGTGAGGGTTTGGCGTCGTCGGGACCGGGGGCGTGCTGTTCGGGTGCGCTTACGCGAAGATTTGGGCGGCTTGAGACAGGACCGGCGCGGCGATCAGCGCAAAGGCGAAGGCGGCGGCGAGAAGCGAAGCGGCGCGGGGCATGGTCGTCATTCCTGGGGTGCGTTCGGGGATCAGAGGATTTGGGCGGCTTGGGCCAAAGTCGCGGTCGCGAACGGGACGAACAGCGCGGCGGCGAGGAGAAGGCTGGTCAGCTTGGAAGCGGTGCGGGTCATGGGGTTCAGCTCCGGGGTCGTGTGATCGCGTCGTTGCGATGACTGGACGGTACCCGGCGCCCGCCGGGCCGGCTGTGACCCAGGGCACAGTGCGCGCGCCCGCGTCCGCGCGGAGCAGGCTCCGCACGGCGCAGGGGCGGCGGGAGCGGGCGAAGGCTAGGACGTGTCCGCCGCGAAGCCGGCGCGCGGCGCGGCCTGCGCGGGAAGCTTTTGCGCAGGCGGGCGGCCGAGCGTCGGCTGCTGGCCTTTGAAGCCGCGGTTCAGGCGGCGGGAGAAGGTGGTCGCGGAGCGACCGGATGTGGTCGACGCCCCCTCATCCGTCGGCTTCGCCGACACCTTCTCCCCCACTACGGGGGAGAAGGGATGGTCACGCGCCTCAGTTCCCGCCGGCGAGCCTGGCGCTGGCGTCGAACACTTTGATCCGGGGACGCCCGCCGGTGTTGATGCCGCTGGCTTCGAGCGCGGCTTCGATGTCGGCGACGCTTGCGGCGGGCGCGAACGAGCGCAGCGCGGCGAAGGCGCCGGCGACATGCGGCGTCGCCATCGAGGTGCCGGAGAAGGCGCTGAACGCATTGCCGGGCACGGACGAATTGATCGCGACGCCCGGCGCGTGGAGATCGACCTGCGGCCCACAATTGGAGAACGAGGCGACCGCGTCGGCTTTGCTGGTGGCGCCTACGGTGACCGCGCTCGATATGCAGCCGGGGAAGCTCACCGCGTCGCGGAAGCCGTCATTGCCCGACGCGATGATTGTGGCCACGCCTGCCGCGCGCAGCTGATCGATGATCGGCTTGGTCAGGTCGCCGTCGCAGAAGCCGGCGGAGCGGCCGCCGCCCAGGCTCATGTTCGCCGACGCAACCGCGCGCGCCTGCGCCTGCTGCAGCACGAAATCGAGGCCGCGGATCTGGTCCGACGTGAAGGAGGCTACGCATGGGCTCGGGCCCCCGCCGCATGCCCCGCCGCGGAAGATCGAGAACACCTGCACCGCGATGATCTCGGCGTCCGGCGCCATGCCGGTGAAGCTCGGGCCACGGCCTGCGGCGATGCCGGCGACGTGGGTGCCGTGCTCGCACCCATCGGCGGTGCAGGGGCGCCCGGCGCCGGCGCCGGTCTGCGAGGCCTGCCCGTTCGGGCAGGCGCTGGTCGAGCCCTGGAGCGCCGAGGTGGTGGAGAAACAGGCCTCCGCCGTCACCCGCCCGGCGAGGAAGGAATGGGCGCTGTCGACGCCGGTGTCGAGAATGGCGACGGCCTGGCCCTGCCCGCGTCCGCCGGCGGCGAAAAGCTGCGGGCCCTGCACGAGCGGCACGCTGTCGGCCAGCGTCGGAAAGGCGAGGCGGTCTTCGCTCCAGGCGTCGAAGGCGGGATTGGCGTACATGACGTCGAGCTGCGCGGGGGTGAGCTCGGCGACGACGTAGGGCAGCCGCTCGCTCAGCGCCTGGGCTTCGGCGACGCCGGCGGCGGCGAAGGCCGCGAGCGCCTCCTCCTGGCGATCGCCCATGGCCGGCGCCGCGATCTCGCCCGCCCCCGCGAGCCGCGCGATCACGCGCACCACGCCGGCCTCCTCGGCCTTGGCGCGCAGCGCCGCAAGCGTCGTGACCGGCGCATCTTCGAGCGCCGGCTCCGCCGCGACCGGCGGGCAGACGTCGATCTCGGGGGGATCGGTGGGCGAGACGCAGGAGGCGGTCAGCGACAGCGCCAGCGCCAGGGCGGCGGCGGTCCCGATGAGATTGCGCGGCATGGCGTCCCTCCTCTCACGCGAACGTGAGCGTTCCTAGCACGCCCGCCAGGAGAGCCGCATGAAGAATTGTCGAGGGCGGCGTGATCCGGCCGCCGCCGACGCAACATATCCCCTCCCCTCTTGCGAACGGGACAAGGACTTGGGGTCAGGCGCAAGGCCGGCTTGCGGCCGGCGCTGCGTCAGGCCGCCTGCTGCATCCGCGGTTCGAACGCGGCCTCGGTCTTGGCGCGGATCTCGTCAAGGGCGACGCCGTCGGCGATCTCGATGAGCTGCATGGGGCCCTCGCCCTTCTTGTCGATCTCGAACACGCCGAGATCGGTGATCACGAGATCGACGACGCGCACGCCGGTGAGCGGCAGCGCGCATTTGCGCAGGAGCTTCGGCGCGCCGTCTTTCGCCGTATGCTCCATCACCACGACCACGCGCTTGACGCCGGCGACGAGATCCATCGCCCCGCCCATGCCCTTGACCATCCTGCCGGGCACCATCCAGTTGGCCAGATCGCCGTTCTGCGACACCTCCATGGCGCCGAGGATGGAGAGATCGATGTGCCCGCCGCGGATCATCGCAAAGGAATCGGCGCTGGAGAAATAGGACGACTTGGGGAGTTCGGTGATCGTCTGCTTGCCGGCGTTGATGAGGTCGGGATCGACTTCGTCCTCATACGGAAACGGCCCCATGCCGAGCATGCCGTTCTCGCTCTGCAGCGTCACTTCCATGCCCGGCGGGATGTAGTTCGCCACCAGCGTCGGGATGCCGATGCCGAGATTGACGTAGAAGCCGTCGCGCAGCTCCTTGGCGGCGCGTTGGGCGAGCTGGTCGCGTGTCCAAGCCATCAGGCGGCCTCCCGCTTGCGCGTCGTGCGCTGTTCGATCCGCTTTTCAAAGGTCGCTTCGATGATCCGATCGACGAAAACGCCCGGCGTATGAATGCAATCGGGATCGAGCGCGCCGACCGGCACGAGCGTCTCCACTTCCGCGACGCATACCTTCCCGGCGGTGGCCATCATCGGATTGAAGTTCCGCGCCGTCTTGCGATAGACCAGATTGCCTTCGCGATCGCCCTTCCAGGCCTTGACGATCGAGAGGTCGGCGGTGAGGCCGGTTTCCAGCACATAATCCTCGCCGTTGAAGCGCTTGATCTCCTTGCCTTCGGCTACGAGCGTGCCGACGCCGGTCTTGGTGTAGAAGCCGGCGATGCCCGCGCCGCCGGCGCGGATGCGCTCGGCCAGCGTCCCCTGCGGGTTGAATTCGAGCTGCAATTCCCCGGAGAGATACTGGCGCTCGAACTCCTTGTTCTCGCCGACATAGGACGAGATCATTTTGGCGATCTGGCGCGTCTCCAGGAGCTGGCCGAGGCCGAAGCCGTCGACGCCGGCATTGTTGGAGATGACGGTGATCCCCCTCACCCCGGACTCGCGCAGCGCCGCGATCAGGTTTTCCGGGATGCCGCACAGGCCGAAGCCCCCGCTCATCACGGTCATATTGTCGAACGTCAGCCCCGCGAGGGCTGATTTCGCGTCCGGAAAGACTTTGTCGGCCATGGGCGCTGTTTACGTGCCGTCACGCTGCAGCGCAATATCGTGGCGCGCGGGCGTTGCGATGCAGGCCCCATCGTGGAGGCGCGCAGTGGTCGGCGGCCGGCCTTTGGGGCGCGAGCGTGTTTACACCGCCCCCAGCGCCGACGCTCCAGCTTCCGCGTGATCGAAACGCGTTTCATGCGCGGCCGATAGGCGAATGAGGTTCGTGAGCGTGGCACCGGAAGCGGTGTCCAAGCGCCCCGGCGAGCAAGGCCGGCTGCCGACCCCCCCGGCGCGCCTCCACGATGGGGCCTCCTGCACCGTTCCAGCGCGCCAAAAAAAAGAAACGCGGCGGCCGCTGAGCCGGCGGCCGCCGCACTGTCTGTCGACAGTCTCGAACGGGCCGCTAGCGAGGGACTAAAGTGCGTCCCGTTCGGCCGTGAGCTAACCAAAGCCGCGCTGAATCGGCTCTGAACGCCCGATTATGTTGCGCTCAGCTTGGCGGCGCGTCAGCTCACGCCCCAGTCGCGCAGGATTTCGGCGTTGTGCTGGCCCACGATCGGCGCAGGCCCTTGCGCGGCCGACGGCGTGCGCGAGAACCGCGGCGCCGGCGCCGGCTGCTTCACGCCTTCGATCTCGACGAAGGCCTTGCGTTCGACATTGTGCGGATGCGCCATCGCCTCAGACCAGGAAAGCACGGGCGCAAAGCATACGTCGCTGCCTTCCATGATCGCGCACCATTCATCGCGCGTCTTGGTCTTGAGCACGGCGGCGAGCTTCGCCGAGAGCGCAGGCCATTTCGAGCGGTCCATCTGCGCGGCGAAGTCCGGATCGTCCGTAAGCCCCGTTTTCTCCAGCAAGAGCGCATAGAATTGCGGCTCGATCGATCCGATCGACACCCACTTGCCGTCCTTGCATTCGTACGTGTCGTAGAAGTGCGCGCCGCCGTCGAGCAGGTTGGAATCGCGGTCGTCCGTCCAGATGCCGGCGGCGCGCATGCCGAAGAACATCGAGGCGAGCGAGATCACGCCGTCCGTCATCGCGCAATCGATCACCTGGCCTTTGCCGGAGCGGCCCGCCTCCACCAGGGCCGCGCAAATCCCCATCGCGAGATAAAGCGCCCCGCCGCCGAAATCGCCGACGAGATTGAGCGGCGGCGCCGGCGAATCGTCGCGCCGCCCCATCGCGTGCAGCGCGCCGGTGAGCGCGACATAGTTGAGATCGTGCCCTGCCGCATTGGCGAGCGCGCCGAACTGGCCCCACCCGGTCATGCGCCCGTAAACCAGCTTCGGATTGCGCGCGAGCGCGACATCGGGCCCGAGCCCCAAGCGCTCCATCACGCCGGGGCGAAAGCCTTCGATCAGCGCGTCGGCCTTGCTCATGAGCTTCAGCGCGGTTTCGACATCCTCCGGCTTCTTCAGATCGAGCGCGATCGAGCGGCGCCCGCGCGAGGTGACGTCGAACACGTTGGGGCCCTTGGGCGTGCCGCCGCGCGCGCCGCTGACGCGATCGATGCGCACCACGTCTGCGCCCATGTCGGAGAGCAGCATCGCGCAGAACGGGCCGGGGCCGATGCCGGCGAACTCGACGATCTTCAAACCTGCAAGCGGGCCCGTGGCCATGTGCTTTCCTCCCAGTGTCCTGAACTACAGCGTCTGTCCGTCGTCGAGCGTGAACACCGCGCCCGTCACCGCGGCCGAGCGCGCGCCGCACAGGAAGGCCATCATGTCATCGAGATCGCTCTCTTGCATCAGGCGCCGTCGCGGAAAGCCGGCGACGAGTTTCTTGCCCGCTTCCTCCTGGAAGAAGGCGTCGTTGAGTTCCGTAACGATATAGCCCGGGCACACCGCATTGACGTTGATCCCGCGATTGGCCCATTCGCGCGCCAGCGCCTTGGTCAACATCACGAGCCCCGCTTTCGACGTGCAATAGGCCGCAAGCCCCGGCAGCACTTTGAGCGCGCCGATCGAGGCGATGTTGACGATGCGGCCCTGCTTCTCGCCGCGCGCCATCATCCGCCGCGCCGCTTCGCGCGCGCACAGGAACGGACCGCGCAGATTGACGCCCATGATCTGGTCGAACTGGTCGGCGGTGAGATCGACGGCCATCGCGCGCGCGTTCATGCCGGCGTTGTTGACGAGCGTGTCGATCGGGCCGAGCGCGCTCTCGGCGGCGTCGAACGCCGCCGCGATCGAGCCCTCGTCGGCGACGTCCATCGCGAACGCGCGCGCC
>JACAEE010000171.1 GCA_013389015.1 Hydrogenophilaceae bacterium
GCCCCGGAGGCCGCGCCGACGGCGGAGGCGGCGCTCGCGGTCGCGGCGATCCCGAGGGGCCAGTACAGCGCCGTCTCGCGCACCGCCGTCAGCGTCACCGGCGATCTCACGCTGGCCGACAACGCCATGACCTTCGCGCGCGCCCAGAGCTACCAGACCGCGCCGGCCGGCGTGCTCGACGCCACCGCGGAGTACGCGCCGGGAACAGGACCGCTGGCGCAGGCGCTGGGCGTGCCGCCGGGCACGGGCCTTGAAGTGCGCCGGGTGACGGCGTCGCAGATCGGCTCGGGCGCGCCGAACGGAGGCCTGTGCGGGCGGGACGCCGTGACGTTCGTGATCCTCGCGGCCGCCACGGGCGCCGACAACATGCCGGGCTTGTGGCTCGCCGCGTTCAAGGGCGCGAACGCGCCGGGCGCGGGCCAGGGCGCGCGCGGCGATCTCTGCGCGATCTACACCTACGCGCCCGCCTCGCTCTAGCCGACATTGCCGACATGGCGCAGGCATCCGGTTCGATGTAGATTAGCGGGATGAACGCACCGGTCCGTCACCCCAGCAACTTCAGCAGCGGCGAGTTCCGCCGGCTTGTTTCGGCGGGCGGGTTTGGCGATACGCGCGTCGAGCTTCGCAGAGGGATGATCCTGAAAGTGAGCCCGCAGCACATCCCGCATGCGCGGATCAAGCGCCTCCTCAGCCGCGCGATCGAGACGACGCTCAGCGCAGCGCGGCGCAAGTGGACGGTCGATCAGGAAGTCAGCGTCGCGTTCTTCGAAGGGTTCGAGCCGCTTCCGGACATCGTTGTTTGGGACGACGCCGGAGCGCCGATCGAGGGACCTGTGCCGGCGGCGACCGTGAAGCTCATTGTCGAGATCTCGGATTCGTCTCTCGCCGACGACCTCGGCGAAAAGCTGCTGGACTATGCGCGCGGGGGCCTCGCCGAGTATTGGACGGCCGACATCAAGGGGCGAGTGATCATGCGCCACGCGGCGCCCGGCGAAGCCGGCTATGCGCGGCGCGAGGTGACGCGGTTCGGCGAACCGACGGCGTGGCTCACCGCTTCCGACCTCGTGGTCGATACTCAGACGCTCTAAGCGCGATCCCGCGCTCAGGCGTGGGGGCGCTCGCCGCCATTGGCGGCGTCGGCGGCGGCCTTGGCCTGCTGTTCGGCCGCATCGCCCAAGAGGGCCGCGAACGCATCGGTTTCGGCGGCGTAATCGCGGCGCATGCGCTCGACGAAACGCTGCTGGGCGCCGGCGAAATCCTCGACGCTCGAACAGCGGGCGAACTCCTCCATCTGATCGGCGTAGGCGCGCATGCGGCGCGCCCAGAAACGCGCGGCTTCGAGCGCGATCTTCTGGCTCAGCAGGAACCCGTTCGCCGTGGAATGTTGCGCCAGCGCGGCGAATGCATCAGTCTCGCCGCCCTTGGCGGCGCGTTTGGCGGGCATAGCCGACCTCTCTCAATCCACATCTTCCCGTATCTTCAACGAACGTGCATGCGCGGGACGACGTTCCGCTTGGCACGCTAGCGTCCGTTCTGGACAGCGCCTTGCGGCGGATCAAATCGACGCCGACGCGATGGCGCTCTGCACCCGCCATGGCCCTTGGCCGCGCACGCTGGCGCGTCGCCGACGTCAGAGCGCTTGGTACTCCAGCCTGCGCGCTTGCGCCATGGCGCGCGCCGCAGCAATCGCAGAAGGCGCTGACTCTGCTGTGCATTAATTCGCGTCATCGACGCGCTACGGGCGCTCCAGGCGCAGGATGCGGATCATGTTGGTCTTGCCGGGCCGGCCGAAGGGAATTCCAGCGGTGATGACGACGCGGTCATCATCCGCGGCGACGCCCAAGGCGCGCACCGTGCGCTCGGCCTTCTCGGTCATGTCCTCCATGGAGGTGGCGTCTTCGGTGACGACGCTGCGCACGCCCCAGACCAGGCACAGCCGGCGCGCCGTCGCGGCATGGGGCGTCATCGAGACGACGCCGCATTGCGGGCGTTCGCGGGCGATGCGCAGCGCAGTCGAGCCGGTGGAGGTGTAGGCGACGACGGCCTTGCAATTGAGCACCTCGGCGACCTCGCGCGCAGAAAGCGAGATCGCGTCGGCGGTGGTGGGTTCGGGGCGCGCCATGTCGCGCTTCAGGCCCACCCAATGGTCAGGATCGGCCTCCACGGCGCGGATGATCCGGTCCATGATCGCGACCACGGTCTGGGGATGGCGCCCGACGGCGCTTTCGGCGGAGAGCATCACGGCGTCCGCGCCCTGATAGACGGCGGTGGCGACGTCGCTGGCTTCTGCGCGGGTGGGCGTGGGCGCATCGATCATGCTTTCGAGCATATGGGTGGCGATGATCACCGGCTTGCCGGCGGCGCGGGCGGCACGGATGATCTTGCGCTGCGCGACCGGCACCTGCTCGGGCGCCAGCTCAACGCCCAGATCGCCGCGCGCGACCATGATCGCGTCCGAGAGATCGACGATCTCGCCCAATTCCTCAAGCGCGGCGGGCTTCTCGATCTTGGACAGGATCGCGGCGCGCCCGTCGATGAGCATGCCGGCCTCGCGCACGTCGTCGGCGGATTGCACGAAGGACAGCGCCACATAATCGACGCCGAGCTCAAGCGCGTAGGCGAGATCGGCGCGATCCTTCTCGGTCAAAGCGGAGATCGGGATGCGGCGCGTGGGGACGTTGAGCCCCTTCTGGCTCTTGAGCTCGCCGCCGAAATCGACGCGCACGGACAAACCCTGCGCCCTCTTCTCCACGACGCTCATCTGCAGTTTGCCGTCGTCGAACTTGAGGATGTCGCCCTCTTCCAGGACGTCGACGATCTCGGGATGCGGCAAGCGGATGACGCCCTCGCCGCCAGGGCGATCGGACGCTTCGAGCTTCAGCACTTCGCCGTATTTCAGGCGGATCGATCCGTCCTCGAAGGCGCCGACGCGGATCTTGGGGCCCTGGAGGTCGGCGATGATCCCCACCGGCCAGCCCAGCCGAGCCTCGGCCTCGCGCACGGCGTCGAAGCGGCGCTTGTGATCCTCCTTGGCGCCGTGGCTGAAATTCAGCCGAAAACAATTCACGCCCGCCTCGATCAGCAGGATCAGGCGCTGCGGGGAATCGCTCGCAGGGCCCAGGGTCGCGACGATCTTGCATGCGCGGGTGTGCATCGGCGCCTCGCTTGCTCTTTCTGCTAGGCCGCGCTCGTGCGGCGATTCGATGACATGCGCCTCTCAGTCCTGGAATTGCAGGCGGCAAAGGCGTGCATAGAGGCCGTCCCTGGCGATCAATTCGTCATGGCGGCCGATCTCGACGATGCGTCCCGCGTCGAGCGCGATGATCTTGTCGGCGTCGCGGACGGTGGAGAGCCGGTGCGCGATGACGATGGTGGTGCGCCCCGCCGACAGCCGCTTGAGCGCGGTCTGCACGCGGGCCTCGACTTCCGCGTCGAGGGCGCTCGTCGGTTCGTCGAGCAGGAGAATGGGCGCGTCGCGCAGGAAAGCGCGGGCGAGCGCGATGCGCTGGCGTTCGCCGCCGGAGAGGAGCGCGCCGCGCTCGCCGACGACGGCGTCGTAGCCGCCCGGCATCGCGCGGATGAAGTCGTCGGCTGCGGCCGCCTTGGCGGCGGCGATGATCTCGTCGTCGCCGGCGCCCGCACGGCCAAGCGCGATATTGGCGCGGATGGTGTCGTTGAAGAGCACCGCATCCTGGGACACGAGCGCGACCGCGCTGCGGAGGCTCGCGAGCGTGACGTCGCGCACATCGTAGCCGTCGATGGCGACGGCGCCGGCGGTGACGTCATAGAGGCGCGGAATGAGATTGAAGACGGTGGACTTGCCGGCGCCGGACGGGCCGACCAGCGCGACGGTCTCGCCCGGCTCGGCGGTGAAGCTCACATCCTCGAGCGCCACGCCCTCGCCATAGGAAAAGCCGACATGAGTAAACGAGACGCGCCCGCGCGTCGGCGGCAGCGCGATCGCGCCCGGCTGATCGACGACCGCCGGCGCCTCATCCAGCAGCGCGAACACGCGCGCAATCGCGGCGAGGCCCTCATTGGCCATCGTGTTAAAGCCGCCGAGCGCGCGCGCGGAGGCGGAAGCCACAGCGACAGCGCCAATCGTGCCGGTCAATTCGCCGATCGTCATGTCGCCGGACGCGATGCGATAGGCCGCCACGAGGAAGATGAGCGCGAACGCCGCGCCGCCGATGATCTCGAGAATCGGATCGGATTGGGCGCGGTTGCGCGCGAGCTTCATGGCGGCCTTGCGCCGCGCTTCGAAACCCTGATCGGCGCGCGCGCGCTCGTGCGCCTCGAGGCCGTAGACGCGGACGGTGCGCGCGGCGGAAAGACTTTCGCCGAGAAAGGCCGTCAGCGCGCCGAGCTGAACCTGCGCCGCCTCGGTCTGGCGGCGCGCGCGCCGCGCGATCGCCGCCATGGGCGGGGCCGCAACCGCAAAGACCAGGATGAACACCAGCGCCAGCAGCCAGTCGAAATAGACCATGGTCGCGAGCGCGCCGACGATGGTGAGCGCATCGCGGATAAGCACTTGCACCGAGCGGATCAGGCCTTCGGCGATGACGTTGATGTCGTTGGTGAAGCGCGAGACGAGACGGCCCGTCTCCTCGCGGCCGAAGCGGGCGAAATCGGCCTGCGTCAGCTTGGCGAACATCGCGGCCTGGAGGTCGCGGATGACCTTGAGGCCCAGGCCCTGCGAGGCCACCGCCTGCACATAGATCGCTGCGCCGCGCGCGGCGGCGACGCCGACGACGACGGGCGGGCCCCAGACCAGGACGGCGCGCGCGTTCCTCGTCAACCCGTCCACCAATTGCTGCACGATCGCGGCATAGGCGACGCCGGCGGCGGCGACGACGATCAGCGCCGGCGCCAGGAGCCAGAGGTCGCCCGCATGGGGACGAACGAACTGGCGCCACAGCCGCGCGGCCAAGGCCCCCGCCCGAACGTCGCGCGGCGCCTCAAGCGGCGTCGTGGTCGCGGTCTTCATCCGTATCCGGATCGAGGAGGCGGTGCGCGTGGATGATGAAATAGCGCATGCGGGCGTTGTCGACCGTGCGCTGGGCGGCGGCCTTCCAGGCGTCGTAGGCGGCGGCGTAGTTCGGATAGGCGCCGACAAAATGCACCGCGTCGAGATCGGCGAACTCGGGACGGTCGAGCGCCTTGAGCTCGCCGCCGATGACGAGATGGAGCAATTGGCGTTCGCTCATGTCAGGCTTCTCCCCTGCCGTGATCCCAACCCTTTGGGCCCCAATCCTTCGGGTGCGGCAGCCCTTGCACGCGTTCGATGATGGAAGGGTAAAGCGCCGCGCCCGCAGCGACCACGCCGGCGACGCGATGGTCGGCGCGGTTGAACGCGAGCGGCGCGCCGCTCGTTTCGGTGACGATTCCTCCGGCGGCGGCGACGATCGCGGCGCCGCCGGCCACGTCCCATTCGTTCTTGAAGCCGAGCATCAAGGCGGCGTCGAAATTGCCTGCGGCGATCAGCGCGAGGCGATAGGCGATGGAGTGGCGCTGCTCCACTTCAAGACGCGGCCAGGGCCGCGCCCAGCGCTTGGGCTTGAAGGTGCTCGGCTGGCCGATCAGGCGCGCGCCCTCGAGTTCGCTGCGGGCGCTGGCGCGGATCGGGCGTCCATTGACCGCAGCGGCGAGGCCCTCGCCGCCCAAGTACATTTCATCCGTCATCGGATTGTAGATCGCGCCGGCGATGGCGCGGCCGTTCTCCACAAGGCCGATCGAGATCGTGTATTGCGGCACGCCCTGCAGAAAGGCCTGCGTGCCGTCGATGGGATCAACGATCCAGACGCGGGCGCGGAAGAGGCGCGCCTGGGCGTCCTCGGTCTCCTCGGAAAGCCAGCCATAATCCGGCCGCGCGCCCATGAGGCGCTGCTTGAGGAGCGTATCGACCGCGAGGTCGATTTCGGTGACCGGCCCGGCGGCGCCCTTCGACCACGCCTTCACCGAACGGCCGAAATGCTGGCGCGTCAGCGCCCCCGCTTCGCGGGCGGCCGCTTCCATCAGGACAAGTTCAGAGGCCGCCGACGGCAAGATCGTCCACAAACAAGCTAGGGGCCAGGAGCGCGCCGCGCTCCTCAAGATCCGAGCCCGCGACGAGGCGGGCGAAAATATCGTTCAGATCGCCGGCGACGGTGACTTCGCTCACCGGAAACGCGATCGCGCCGTTTTCGAACCACTGGCCCGACACGCCCACCGACCAATCGCCGGTGTTCATGTTGAGCGAGGGCGAAAACATCTCGGTGACGAGCAGCCCCCGGCCGGCGTTGCGCATGAGGCCCGCCAGATCATCCGTTCCCGGCCGGATCGCAAGATTGGATGCGCCGATGCCGGGCGGGCCGCCGTGCCCCAGCGTGGCGTGGCCGGTGGGCGCCATGTTCAGTTGCCGCGCGGCGCTGGCGTTCAACAGCCACGTGGCGGCGACGCCGTCCTCGACGATCTTGCGCGCGCACACCGCTGCGCCCTCGCCGTCGAACGCGCGCGAGGCGAGGCCGCGGCGCAGGAACGGATCCTCCGCGATCTCGAAGCCGGGCGCGAAGACGCGCCGGCCGAGCTTGTCCTTCAGGAAGGACACGCCGCGCGCGACGGCCGCGCCATTGATGGCGGAGATGAACGGGCCGATGATCCGGCCCGCGAGGCGCGGCTCAAAAATGACTCCCGCGCGCGTCGATTCCAGCTTGCGCGATCCCAGCCGCCGGGCGGCGCGCGCGCCGGCGACGGCGCCGATTTCCTCCGGATCCGGAAGATCGGCGAGGAACCGGCGGGTCTTGTACTCGTAATCGCGCTCCTTGGCGCCGTCGCGCTCAGCGATGGGCGAAACGCCGAGGCTAAAGTGCGTGCCGGCGGCGCGGCCGAGAAAGCCGTCGCTCGTGGCGTAGACGGCCTGGCTGCGGTCCCAGGAGGCCTCCGCGCCGCCTGAATTGGCGATTTCCTCGACCGCGAGCGCGGCCGCCTCGCACCGACGCGCCATCGCTTCAAGCGCGGCGGCGTCCGGCGCGGCGGCGTCGGCGACGTCGAGCTCGGGAAACGCAGTCGCGCGATAGGCCGGATCGAGCAGGCCGGCGAACTTGTCCTCCGGCGCGGAGCGGGCCATCGCCACGACCCGCTCAGCCAGCGCGGCGAGGCCGCCGAGGGAAATGTCGGACGAGGACGCCGCCGCCTGCTGGCGGCCGACGAAGGCGCGCAGCGCCACCGAGCGGGTCTCCTCGCGCTCGACGCCCTCGAGCTCGCCCAGGCGCACCTCCACGGAAAGGCTTTCGCGCCAGGCCAGGCTCGCATCGGCGGAATCGGCGCCGTGCTTCTTGGCGTGCGCCAGGAGGTCGGCCAGCGCCGAACCCGCGTCTGCGTCATAGGGCATGCGCCCTACATGGCTGCTTCGCTCGCCGGCGGCAACTCCGCGGCGCCGCAGGGCCGCCTTGCGTTCCGCCGCGTCGGCATGAAACAAGCGGGAAAAACCGGAGGAGATGCGATGCGTTGCCAGGCCATGACCGCGTTCGGACAGCCGCTCGAGGATTTGGAGCGCGAGACCCCGCAGCCGGGCCCCGGCGAGGCGCTGGTGAAGATCACCCGCGCCGGGCTCTGCCACAGCGATCTCCACATCCATGAGGGCTATTTCAGCCTCGGCGGCGAGGCCAAGCAGCCGGTGGCGGTGCAGTTTCCGTGCGTGCTCGGCCACGAGATCGAGGGCGAGGTGGTTTCGCTCGGCGCCGGCGTGAGCGGCCCTGCGCCAGGGACGCGCGTGGCGGTGTTTCCGTGGATCGGGTGCGGGCAGTGCGCGGCGTGCAAGCGCGGCGATCAGCATCTGTGCGGGCCCAACCGCGTGCTTGGCGTGGCGCGCTGGGGCGGGCTCGCCGACCATGTGCTGGTGCCGGACGCGGAGGCGCTCATCCCGATCGGGGACATGGCGCCGGGCGTGGGCGCGCTGGCCATGTGCTCTGGCCTGACCGCGTTCAGCGCGCTCAAGAAGATCGGCAAGCCGCGGGCGGAGGAGCCGATCGTGCTGGTCGGCATGGGCGGGGTTGGGCTGGCGGGCCTGGCGCTCGCCAAGGCGCTCTTCCCAAACCCGATCGTCGCCGTCGACATCGACGCGGCCAAGCGCGAAGCGGCGGTGAAGCGCGGCGCGGCCGAGGCGATCGACCCGGCCGGCGCGGACGCGGTGAAGGATTTCGTGAAGCGGACGGGCGGCGCGGTCGCGGCGGTGGATTTCGTCGGCGCCGGGGACACCTACGCGTTCGCCTCGGGTTCGATCCGGCGCGGGGGAACGGTCGTGGTGGTGGGATTGTTCGGCGGGCTCGCCAACATCCCGCTCATCACGCTGCCGCTGCGCGCCATGACGATCGCGGGCTCGTTCGTCGGCTCGCTCGACGAGGCGCGCGAGCTGGTCGCGCTCCTGAAGACCGGGAAAGTCGCCACGCCGCTGATGGAGGAGCGCCCGCTCAGCGCGGCGAACTCGGCGTTCGAGGATCTGCGCGCGGGCAAGGTCGTCGGCCGGGTGGTGCTGAAGCCTTAAATCCCTGGCGCGCCGGAACCGCGACGCAGACCCCATCGTCGAGGCGCGCGATTGGAGCAGCCGGCGCGGGATGGCGCGACTTCTGAACAGGGAGGACCGCGCGCTTCCAGCCGGCGCTAGAACCGCTCCGTCATGGAGAGGACGATCAGGCCGCCGCCGATCAGGGCGTAGCTCGCAAGCGTCAGGAGGATGCCGACGACGCGGCCGAGATTGAGCGGGCCCAGGATGAGGCCGGCGGCGTGAATGATGCGCCCAGCCGTCAGCGAGAGGCCTGCGGCGTGGATGAGCCAGGCGGGCGTCGCCGGCGCCATGATCGATAGAAGGATGAGCCCGGCGATCCCGGCGGGGATGTATTCGGCGGCGTTGCCGTGGGCGCGGATGACGCGCTGCATCACTTCGTCGCCGCCGTCGCCAAGCGCCACGCGGCGGCGCTGGCGCGTCTGCGCCGTCAGCGCCGCCAGACCCAGGAGCAGGAGAATATTAATCCCCGCATAGAGCGCCACGATCTTCACCAGCATGAACGCCTCCCGCACGGCCGGCGATGCGGCCGCTCGTCCGCTCGCTGCACGCGGCGGCAACGGACGATTCACCACGAATGTCGCGATTTCAAGGCTTTATTCGCCATTTCGCAACGGCGCGTTCATCCGTGTACGGCATAACAGGAGCGTTCAAAGAGATGCCGAAGGCGGCCGGTCATGGGTGGGATGGCGACGATGAGCGCTCAGAGCGGCGGCGGGGCCGTGCTCTGGGCGCTCGCAGCGCTTCTCGCGGGCGGGGCGCTTTGTTGCGTGGGGCGATGGGCGATCGCGCGCATGCGCGCGCTGCTCGCCTTTCCTGAACTCGATTTCTCGCGCGGCTATGACGCGCTGGCGCCGGTCACGTCGCCGCCGCTCTACGTGGTGAATCGTTAGCGATCGCTCCAGACGGCGAGGATGTTGCCGGCGGGGTCGCGAAAGTGGAACCGGCGCCCGCCCGGAAATTCATGGCGCTTGGTGATCCGCCCGCCTGCCGCTTCAACCTGCTTGGCCATGGCGTCGAGATCCTCCGCATAAAGGATGACGAGGGGGTGCGGGTGCGCCTCCTGCGCGTCCGACTGAATGCCGCCGTCGAGGCCGGCGTTCTCGAAGGCCACATAATCGGGCCCGTAACTCTGGAACTCCCAGCCGAAGGCGGCGCGATAGAAATGCTTCGTCGCCTCCATGTTGCGGCCCGGCAGTTCAACATAATCGATCGCGCCCGTCTTGCGCATGCGACCCTCCTTGTTCGCTTTTTGTTCTAACCGCGAAACGGCTGAAGTCAAGCGTGGCGCAGCCGCCATACGCCGGTGCGTTTCACTTCGCTGTCCTCCAGGGCGCGGATGGTGGGGACGGCGTATTCGGCGACGCGTTCGAGCGCATCCTTCGGCAGATAGGTGCGGCCGGGATCGCCGATCAGGACGCAAGCGCCCCTCGCCTCCTCCGCGCGCAGCCAGGCCAGCAGCGGCGGCGCGACATCGCGATCATAGAAGAGATCGCCGACCAGGATCACCTCGGCCTGCGCCGGCTTGCCGATCGGATCGTCCGTGACCGGATCGACGGCTGCGCCGTTCAGCGCGGCGTTCGCGCGCGCAGCGTGAGCGGCGAAGGCGTCGATGTCCCAGGCGCTTGCGCTCACGGCGCCGGCGCGCATCGCGGCGATCGCGACGAGGCCGCAGCCGGAGGCGACGTCCATCACCCGCTTGCCGCGGACGAGCTCGGGATGATCGAGCACGTAGCGCGCGAGCGCCTGGCCGCCAGCCCAGGCGAACGCCCAGAATGGCGGCGGCAGGCCGATCTCGCCCAGCTCCTCCTCCGTCATTTCCCAGAGCGCGACGGCGTCATCGGCCAGATGCAAGCGCACTTCCGGCACGTGCGGCGGGGCCATGATGCGCGTGTTGGCGCGGATGAAGGCGGGGATGTCGGGAATGGTCATCGGGCGGATGGGTTTTCGGCCAAGGCGGCGTTATCGTCCATCCCGGAGACAAGGAGAAAACGATGAGCCTGCCCGGCCTCGACGCATGGTACGCGTACATGAAGTCCCACGACCATGCGGCGCTCTATGCGCTACTGCATCCGGACGCAGTGTTCGAGAGCCCGGTGGTGCACACACCGCAGCGCGGGCGGGACATCACGTTCAAATATCTTTCCAGCGCCGAGCAGGTGCTGGGCGGGCCGGGCTTCCGCTATGTCGGGGAGTGGCGCAGCGCCAACGGCGCGGTGCTGGAGTTCGTGACCGAGATCGACGGCATCCACATCAATGGCGTCGACATCATCACGTTCAGCGCCGACGGCGCGCAGATCGTGCATTTCAAGGTGATGGTGCGCCCGCTCAAGGCGATCAACCTGTTGCACCAGAAGATGGGCGCACAGCTGGCGAAAGCCTAGGCGGCGCGTTCGGGCTTGCTGGTCGCGACGGCGAGCATTTCGGGATAGCTCTCAGCGATCGTCATGCGCGGAGCGAGGCCCTTCTGCATGAGCGCGCGATGCAGGCGCTCCAGCCGATAGCAGGGGACGTGCATGAACACGTGATGCTCGGAATGGTAGTGCACCCAATAGGGCGCGATGAGGAGGCGTTCGAGCGGATTGGCGAGGGTGGTGCGGGCGTGGCGGAAGGGATCCTCGTGCTGGCCGACGCAGGCGTGCTCGGCGATGTTGCGCAAGCGGGTGACGAGCTGCTGCCAAGTCGCGAACGGGACAAGCCAGAGCGCGAACCACGCCCACCAATAGCCCAGCGCCGTCGTAACGCCGATGATCAGGCCGTTCGTCACCCAGAAGCGCAGCGCGGTCCGATCCATCTCGCGCGTGCGCGGCTTGCCGGCGAGGAAGGCGGCGATCGAAGGCGCGATGCGCTGCTTGTAGAACGTCTGCCCGGTGAGATCGCGCACGACCTTGCGCCAGAAACTGCCCTTGGTGATCGGGAACGGGCGCGAGAGGCCGAGATCGGGATCCTCGGGCTGCTCGGTGAAGCGGTGATGCTGGAGATGATAGGGGCGGTAGCGGTCGAGATCGGCGCCGACGGGGCCGGCGCACAGCCATTGCCCGATCCAGTCGTTGAGCTTCTGGTTGGGGCTAAGCGCGCCATGGGCGGCGTCGTGCATGAGGATGGCGAGGCCGAGCTGGCGCGCGCCGATGATCATGACGGCGAGAATGTAGGTGAGCGGGTTCGGCC
Source organism: Hydrogenophilaceae bacterium (assembly GCA_013389015.1). GTDB lineage: Bacteria > Pseudomonadota > Alphaproteobacteria > Caulobacterales > Aquidulcibacteraceae > CADEEL01. The sequence continues at coordinate 11,708 of JACAEE010000171.1, forward strand.
AGGCGATGAAGAGCGCGCCGGCGGCGATGATCAGCGCGTAGGCGTGGGCGACGCAGCCGAGCGCGCGCAGCGTCGAACGTCGCGCCAGCGGCGCCCATTCGGCGTCGGTGAAAATGGTCTTGGGGGCGATGCGCTGAACGGCAGGCATGCGCGCATCCTATCACGTTTCCATCAGAACGGTATCGGCGGCGCGCCAGCAATGCCATGCCGCAGCGGAACGCCAGGGGGCCCAGCGGGCGCCGTACTCGGCCAATTCCTTGGCGGTCAGATCGCGGCCGAGCATTTTCGATGCGCCCTTGCGCACGCCCAGATCGTCGACCGGCAAGACGTCGGGGCGCCCCAGGGAGAACATCAGATACATCTCCACCGTCCAGCGGCCGACGCCCTTCACCTGCGTCAGGCGTTCGATGATCGCCTCGTCCGGCAGGCGGCGGATCGCGTTCTGATGCGGAACGATTCCATCGAGGCGCTTCTGCGCGATGTCGCGCAAAGCGGCGATCTTCTGGCGCGAGAGGCCGGCTGAGCGGAAGGCCTCGTCCTTCGTTTCGAGAATATCGTCCGGGTCCGGATGGCTCTTGTCGGGGAAGAGCGCGATGACGCGGCCATAGATCGTGCCCGCGGCCTTGCCGGATAGCTGCTGGTAGACCACCGCGCGGATGAGCGCCCTATAGGGATCCTTGAAGCGGGTGAAGCTCGTGGGATAGGGCTCGTGGTTCGGCACATGCTTGCGCATCGCCGGGCAGATCTTGATGAGGTGCTTTTCGGCCTCGTTCACTCGGCGGGCGTCTCGTCGGCGCGGCGCTCTGCGCGAAGCTCAAGCCAGCGCACGAAGAGCAGCAACGGCACGAGCGCCGCGCCCGCCACGCCCAGCACAAGTATCGCGATGAGAGGATCGTAGGTCATTCTCGCGGCCGAATATAACCCAGCGTCTTAAACGCCGCGAGTGAAAAGGCGACCCAGAAACCCACTCCCGCCAGCGCGCTCAAGACCGTGCGCACTGCGCCAAGGCCGACAATGGGGCTCACGACCACGCCGATGAGCGAAGCGAGCCTATCGCGTTCAGCGCTCCGGCAATCCACTTGATCCGTTCGTTGTGCACGTCTCGATCCGCGCCCAGATTGGAAAGCAGGCGGTCGAATATGCGCGCCACCCGAAGGATCATAGGCGTCCCCTACCCCGCGCCGTAAAGGAAATAGCTCTGCAGCATGCGCCAGACGGGCTCGAAGGCGAAGGCGATGAGGATGGAGAGGCCGATGAGGGCGTTGGCCTTGAACGCGGCGAGCGCGGTGGCTGCGTCTTTATCGTCGATGCGAGAGAAGATCGGCCAGATCACCAGCGCGGCGGCCATGACCAGCACGACGAAGCTCGGCCATGCGGCGCCGCCGACATAGAGCGCCGCGCTCCACAGGAAGAGCGCCGCGGCATAGAAGCCCAGCACCCAATCGCGCCAGCGGTCCTTGAACAGAAGCGCGGTGGATTTCACGCCGACCAGCGCATCGTCTTCGCGATCCTGCAGCGCGTAGATCGTGTCATAGGCCATGACCCAGAAGAAGCAGCCGCCGTACAGAAACAGCGTTTCCGGCGTCAGCGCATCGGCGGTCGCAACGCCGCCGACCAGCGCGCCCCAGGCGAACACGATCCCGAGCCAGGCCTGCGGCCACCAGGTGACGCGCTTCATGAACGGATAGACCGCCACGAAGGGCAATGCGATGAGCGCGGTGATCTGCGCCAGGCGCGGCAGCGCCAGCAGCACGCCAAACCCGATCGCGCAGAGCGCAGCGAGCCACGCCCAGGCCCGCCAGAGCCTCACCCGCCCCGAGGGCAGGGGGCGGCCCTTCGTGCGCTCGACCTTGGCGTCGATGTCGCGATCGACGATGTCGTTGAACACGCAGCCCGCGCCGCGCATGGCGACGGCGCCGATCAGGAAGTAGAGCGCATGCTGATAATCGCGCGGCCAGAAGCCGAGCTGCGTGCTCTCCAGCGCAATCCCCATCCAGCATGGCAGCAGCAGAAGCTGCCAGCCGATCGGGCGATCGAACCGCGCCAGCTGCGCATAAGGCAAGAGCGGCGCCGGGAGGCGGCGCGTCCAGTGCCGCGCCAGCGCGTCGGCCGGATTCGTTGACGGGCTTGGCTTTTCTGTCATTGGCGGTTTGGGCATGGTTTTTTGGTCACAGGCGTGACGATGAAAGCGCGTCCAGTTCGACGCAAGTCTGGACGGAATGCCGCAGGCGGCCTATGTCAGCGCGCATGTTGATCGCTTTCTCGGATTCTTGATGGCCCGATACTGACCTCCGCGGCGCACCCTTCACAAGCGATGGCTCGCTCGCTCGCGCGCCAAATATTCGCTTGAAGGAGGCGGCAGGACGCCGTGCGACACGCGCCCCGCGCGATGCGGGGCGCCCTCGCAAAAGCTCCATGCCGCGCGCCGAAGACCAGAGGTGCAGTCGGGCTCCGATCCGCCGGCCAGACAAGTAAAGCGCGTCACGCTTCTTCGGGAGCGCGTTCGACGCTCTTCGCGGGCGCCCCCCATCAAGACAACGCCGCACGACGATGCGGCCCCCAACACGAGATTTCGTATGTCCGAGGACTATTTCGACGACGAGTCGCCCGATCGCCCGGCCAAGGCCAGCGTCGGGGAGATCGCTCGTTACATGTGGCGCCATTGGCGCTCGCAGCCCGGCAAGCTCGCCGGCTTCGGTGTGCTGTTCGCGATCAGCGCGACGGCTGAACTGATGCTGCCGTTCATGTCGCAGGGGCTGGTGAACGCGCTCACGGCCAACGAACCCGGCGCGAATCCGGCGGTTCTGTGGGCCTATGGCGCGTTCGCGGCCACTGCGTTCGTCTTCTTTGCGCTGCGCAACATCGCGGTGCGGTTCTGGATTCCGTTCGCGGCCAACAATATGCGCAATCTGGTGCAGGACGGCTTTCGCGACGTGCAGCGGTTCAGCGCCGACTGGCACGCCAACAATTTCGCCGGCGCGACGGTCAGGCGCGTGTCGCGGGCGATGTGGGCCTATGACATGATCTCCGACACGATCGCCTGGTTCGTGCTGCCGGCGATCATCGTGCTCGTGGGCGTCACGGTGTCCACCGCAATCCAGTGGCCGCTGATCGGCGCGTTCGTGGCCATCACGATCCTCGCCTTCTTCGCCTCGGTCTATCTCTTCGGACGCTATTACATCGCGCGGGTGAACCGGGAATCGAACGCGGCCGACACCGCGATCGGCGCGGCGCTCGCGGACGCCGTGGGCTCGAACGCCACCGTCAAGGCGTTCGGCGCGGAGGCGCGCGAACAGCAGCGCTTCAACGCCGTGGCGCAAGACTGGCGCGACAAGGCCAACCGAACCTGGACGCGCTTCACCAACGCCTGGATCGTGCAGAACCTGCTTTTGTTTGCGCTGCAGGCGGGCGTGGTGGGGCTCGTCGTGCTCGAATGGGCGAACGGGCGCGCCAACGCCGGGGACGCCGCGTTCGCGCTCACGAGCTTCTTCCTGGTGAACGGCTATCTGCGCGTGCTCGGCGAGAACTTCCAGATGCTGCAGAAGGGCTTCGCCGAGATCGAGGACGTGGTCGCCTATGCCAAGCAGCCGGCGGAGATCATGGATGCGCCGGATGCGGAGGAATTCCGCCGCGGCGCCGGCGCGATCGCGTTCGAGCGGGTGACGTTCCAGTACAACGGCCAGGACGAGCCGCTCTACAAGGACTTCTCGCTCACCATCCAGCCGGGCGAGACGGCCGCACTCGTGGGCCCGACGGGCTCGGGCAAATCGACGTTCGTGAAGCTCGTCCAGCGGCTCTATGACGTGAACGCCGGCGCGATCCGCATCGACGGGCAGGACGTGCGCGCGGTCACCCAGGCGAGCCTTCGCCGGGCGATCGCGCTCGTGCCGCAGGATCCTGCCCTCTTCCACCGCAGCCTCAGGGAAAACATCGCCTACGCCGATCCGGACGCGCCGCTCGACCGGGTGATCGCCTGCGCCAAGCGGGCGCGGGCGCACGACTTCATCACTCGTCTGCCGAAGGGCTATGACACAGAAGTCGGCGAGCGGGGGGTGAAGCTCTCGGGCGGGGAGCGCCAGCGCGTCGCGCGGGCGCGCGCGTTCCTTGCGGACGCGCCGATCCTGATCCTCGACGAGGCGACCTCCTCGCTCGACACGGAAACGGAGCGGGATGTGCAGGCGGCGATGGCGGAGCTGATGGCGGGACGCACGACCATCGTCATCGCGCACCGGCTCTCCACCGTGCGCGAGGCCGACCGCATCCTGGTGTTCGACCGCGGGCGGATCGTGGAGCAGGGCCCCCACGCCGATCTCGTGCGCGGCGGCGGCCTCTACGCCCGCCTCCACGCGCTCAGCGTCGGCGACAAGCTGCACGCGGCGTAAGCCTCGCCGCCGTAAAGGAACCAGACGCCGACCGGCCGCCGCCGGCCTTGTGGATTACAAGCGTGCAAGCGCGCGCTGAGGTTAACCACGCGACCTGTCGCGCCCCGGCGCCGGGTGTTACAAGAGCCGCCGCTTCGCTTTCAGAGGGACCGCCTTTGGCCGCCGCCGCAAGAACCATGTCGAAGCCCTCCGCCGGCAGGGCCAAAGCCGCCAAACCGGCGCCCGCGCCCGGCCACGACCTCTCGCCCTCCATCGCCATCATCGGCGCGGGATTCGGCGGGCTGGCCGCCGCGATCCGGCTCAAGGACGCCGGCTTCCAGAAGATTCGCGTGTTCGAGAAGGCCGACCGCGTCGGCGGCACATGGCACTACAACACCTATCCCGGGTGCGCCTGCGATGTGCCGTCGCAACTCTATTCCTTCTCGTTCGCGCCGAAGACGGACTGGAGCCATGTCTATGCGCGCAGCGGCGAGATCCAGGCCTATTGCGAGCAGCTGGCCGACGCGTTCCAAATCCGCGAGCATATCGAGTTCAATCGCGAGGCGACGTCGGCGGAGTGGCGCCAGGAGAAGATGAAATGGCGCCTCACGTTCGCCTCCGGCGAGCCGATCGAGGTCGACGTCCTCATCGCTTCGGTCGGCCAGCTCAACGAGCCCGCTTTCCCCGCGATTCCCGGCCGCGAAACCTTCGCCTCCAACAGTTTTCATTCGGCGCGCTGGCGCCATGAGGTGCCGCTGCAAGGCAAGCGCATCGGCGTGATCGGAACGGCCGCGAGCGCGGTGCAGCTTATTCCCGAGATCGCCAAGCTTGCGCAGCGGCTGACGATCTTCCAGCGCTCCGCCAACTACATCCTGCCGCGCAACGACCGCGCCCTCACCGGCCTCGACAAGGGCCTCACGAAAATCGCCCCTTGGATGCAGCGCATCACCCGCAACCGAATCTATTGGTGGGCGGAGTGGATGTTCTGGGGCGCGTTCGATCCGGACGATTGGCGCGCACAGTTCTTCACCGCGACGGCGCTCAGGCATATGGAGAAGCAGGTTCCGGATCCGGTGCTGCGACGGAAGCTGACGCCGGACTATCCGATCGGCTGCAAGCGCATCCTGTTCTCGGACGATTACTATCCCGCGCTCTGCGAACCCAACGTGCACCTCGTCACGGAGCCGATCGAGGCGATCGTCGCCAACGGGGTCAAGACGGAGAAGGGCGTGGAGCCGCTTGACGTCCTGATCTACGCCACCGGCTTCAACACCAGCGGCTTCGATTGGTCGTTCGCAGTCAGAGGCCGCGAAGGACGCTTGCTCAAGGACGCGTGGAAGGACGGGCCGGAAGCCTATCTCGGCCTCACCGTCAAAGGCTTTCCCAACTTCTTCATGACCTACGGGCCCAACACCAATCTCGGGCACAACTCGATCCTCTTCATGATCGAGCAGCAGGCGAACTACATCCTGCAGTGCGTCGAGCGGATGGACCGCGACAATCTCGGACGCATCGAAGTGCGCCCCGAAGCGCAGGATGAGTACAATCGCAGGCTCCAAGCCGCGCTCGCCAAGACCGCGTGGGCGGGGCCCTGCGGCTCCTGGTACAAGACCGCGTCGGGCAGGATCACCAACAATTGGATGGGCACGACGCGCGCCTACAAGCACATGACCGACCGCGTCGATTTCTCCGATTACGACCTCTTCCCGCGCGTCGACACCGGAGAGCGGCGCGTGACGATCGAGCCGCCGGGCGAGGCGGATCTGGTGACGGCCGCTGCAACGATCGCGGCGCCGGTCGCGGCCGAAGCCGCCTCAGCGGCCGCCGCCGCTTCGCAAGCGCCGGTCCCGGCGCCGCCGGCGGCCGACGCGAACAGCGCGCCGCGCGAAGACCC
>JACAEE010000172.1 GCA_013389015.1 Hydrogenophilaceae bacterium
CAGGTCTCCGCCGAAGAGCGCGACCGCCGCAGCGGCGAAGCCCGCGCCGGCGCCGCCCAGGCCGCGATCCGCACGCGCGCAGACGCCGCCGACCGCTTCATCGTCATCCTCGATACGCCCGACGCAGCCATCGCGCCGGTGGGGCTTGCGGGCCACACTTGGCGTCCTCTCGGCGCGCTGCTGGGCGCGCGCGCGGCGGTCACGCTGCGCGCCGAGACCTGGCGGCGAAGCGACGTGCGCATCAGCCTGACCGGCTTCGAGGACATCCCCGAGAAGGGCGCGGCGTTGCGCTACAACGGCCTCGTGCAGGTCGGCGCGGACGCGCAACAACCGCAAAGCGCGGGACCGCCGGACGCGCGCACGCGCTGATTCGCAATCCTGGCGCGTGAAGCGTTCCGGCGGCGCAAGCGTTTCGGCGCGTTCACCATTTTACTGCGCATTAACGCGCGACCGATTCTGATCGATGCTCAGGTTCAAAGATGATTCTGCGCGCGGCGATCGATGTCGCCATGCGCGTGCAGGCGGGCATTCGAGGGCGAGATGAGCGCAACTCCGTGGAGCGTGAAGGGGATCGATCCCAAGGTGCGCGAAGCCGCGCGCGACGCCGCTCGCCGCCAAGGCCTCACGCTGGGCGAATATCTCAATCAGGCGCTCGCCGCGCACGAAGCCGGCAAGGCCCTCGGCGAAGACGAGCCGCTGCTGCAGCAGCGCCCGCGCGGTCTGCCGCGCATCGCCGCGCTTTATGGCGATGTCGACGAGGAGGATGCGCCGATGCGCACGCTGCGCGCCGCCGACCGTTTCGGCGAACGCCTCAGCGACCGTTTGAGCGATCCGCTGTCGCGCCTCGCGCAGAAGATGGACGCCAGCCAGCGCCGCACGCAGCTCGCCTTGGTCGGCCTTGACCGCGCGGTGTCCACCATCGACCGCTCCATGCTCGGCCTGTCCGAGCGCGTGGATGAAGCGGAAGCGGCGGCGCAGGACACCGCCGAGCGCCTCGTCGAAGCGCTGGAGATGTTCCACGCCGCTCAAGAGGATCTTGCGGCGAAACTGCGTGAGGCCGATGAGCAGATCGTCCAGGCGCGCCGGTCGCTTGATGACGCCAACGCCGGCATGCAGGACCTGCGCGCAGCCCTTGACGCGCGTCTTGACGCCGCCGAGCAGAGCGCCGCCGACGCCTTCACCGCCGCGGCTGCGCTCGCCGAGCGCGTCGCGATCGCCGACGAGGATCTCGCCCGCAAGATCGCCGAAGTCGAAGCGAACGCGCGCATCGAGATCGCCGCCGCGATCGCCGAGACCCGCGCCGCCGCGGCCGAATCCGCGCGCATCGCCGCGGAGATCGACGCGGCGAAAGCCGTCGCCGCCGAGGCCGCAAGCGGCGTCGCTGAACTGCGCGGCGAACACCAGACGCTGGCCGAGCGGCTGGCCGCGAGTGAGTGCGAGGCGCGCGCCGCGCGCGACGATCTCGCCGGCCGCATGGACCGGCTCGAACACGAAACCCGCGCGCTCGTCGCCGACGACTCCGCCGTCGCCGAGATGCGCGCCGCCCAGGAGATCCTGGCCAAGCGGCTGAGCGAGTGCGAAACCGGCGCGCGCGAGGCCTCGCAGAGCGCGATTGAGGAAATGCGCCGCATCCAGGCCGCGCTCACGGCGCGCCTTGACCATGTCGAAGCGGCCGCGCGCGCGGCGGCGCCGCCCCCCGCTCAGCCCTCCCCGGTCGCGCTTGAAGAATTGCGCGCGGCACAATCGCAATTGTCGAGCCGCCTCACCAAGGCCGAGCAGGAGGCGCGCGACCTGACGGCGGGCCTCAGGCAGGCCGCCGGCGGCGCCATCGCCGACCTGCGCAACGCCCAGCTGCGCCTCACCGCCCGGCTGAAAGAGCTTGAGGAGCGCGCCGCCGGCCGCGGCGACGACGTGCAGGACAAGATCGGGCGCATCGAGGCCCAACTCGCAGCCGCCGGCGAGACCGCCGATGCGGTGCGCGCCGTCGAAGACGGCATGCGCCGGCTTGAAGAGCGCATCGCGCAAGTGGAATCGACGGCCAATGTCGTCGTCCGCAAGCTTGAGGAAACCGTCGACGCCGCCGAAGGCGACGGCGCGCGCGCCGCCGAAGCGCTGCGCGAGATGTTCGAGCGCCGCCTCGACGAGATGAGCCAGACGAGCAAGGCCGCGCTTGAGGAGGCGCGCGCGGCGCTCAGCCATCAAGTCGGCGAGGCGCTCAGCGGCGCCCGCGCCGACGAGGTCGACAATTCGATTGCGGAGGTGAACCGCCGCCTCGCCGCCGCCGAGCGTCGCCAGGCCCAGACGATTGAGGCGATCTCGATCGAGATCAAGCGGATGTCGGAGACGATCGAGCGGCGCCTGCGCGCGGTCGAGACGCGCCCCGTCGCCGAGGCCGGCGCCGACGCCGGCCACGCGTTCCGCGAAGAGATGCAGCGCATGAGCGCAGCGCTCGAGCGCCGCTTCGAGGAGATCGAGCGTCGCGAAGCGGCCGGCTTTGATCGCGTCTCGCAGGAGATCGGCCGCGTGTCGCAAGAACTGGGCGGCGTGGCCGACCGGCTCGACGAGCGCGTGGCTTCAGTGGAAGCGCGCAGCGCTCACGCCATCGAGCAGATCGGCGAGCAGATCGCGCGCATGGCCGAGCGCTTCAACGCGCGCCAGGAAGCGCTGTCGAAGGATGTCGACGCCCGCAGCGCGAGCGTCGGCGAGGCCGTCGAGGAGATGCGCCGCCGCATCGCGAAGATTGAGCGCGCCGACGGCGTTGCGCCCCAGGATGCGCCGCCCCCGCCGCGTCCCGTTGCGGCGGCGCCGGTGTTCGACGGCGCCGTGCGCGCCGCGCCCATCACGCCGCTGCCGGCCGAAGACGTGGCCTATATCGATGATGTGGAGCCTTCGCCGCCGCCGCGCGCGGAAGCGCAGGCCGCGTCCGAAGAGATCGATTTCGCCGACGACTTCGAGGTCTTTGCGCCGCCCGCGCCGGCGGAGCGCGAAGCGTTCCCGAGTTTCGGCCAGCACGAAGAGGTCGAAAGCGCCCAGGCCGCGCCTCTCGCCGATGCGCCGCCCGCCGAGGATGATTTCAGCGCTCCCGCCGCGCTTGAATCGCCGCCGATGCCGCTTGAGGACGAGTGGGGCGCCGTCCCGCCGCCGGCGGCGCCGCAAAGCGCCGACGTCGAACTCCCCGAGTTCGACCCGTTCGAAGAGATCGAGGAGCCGCCGCTGCCCTCGCTGGCGGAAGAGTCTGAAGCGCCGCCGCCGAAGGAGGACTATCTCGCCGCCGCCCGGCGTGCCGCGCTGGCGCAAGCGGCGGCGCCTAAGCGCGGCCGCAAGCCCAAGGTCGAAAAGCCAGCCAAACCGGGCAAAAAGGAAAAGCCGGATCGTCCGACCGCCGGTCTGCGTGGGCCGGGCCGGGTGATTCTGTGGGGCGCCGCC
>JACAEE010000159.1 GCA_013389015.1 Hydrogenophilaceae bacterium
CGCGCGCCTTGAGCGCCTCGGCGAGCGCGTCCGCACGCGCCCGGTCGGCGGTGGCGCACACGATGGCGACGTCGACCATGAATCCCTCCGCCGTCCCTCATAGCGCCCCTTCGACGCGCTGAGCAGCCCCGCCGGGCAGTCGGCGCGCGGCGAACCGGCTGAGCGCCCATGCGCCGGCGTCCCTGCCGGCCCGCCGAAAGGACGCGCTTGCTCTGCGCTGCGCCGCCCAGTAAAGCGCCCCGTTTCCTCATCGCACCCAGCCCGGTTCCATGCCGCAAGACGCCCGCCCCGCCGCGGAGGCCGCCCGCCGGCGGACGTTCGCCATCATTTCTCACCCCGACGCGGGCAAGACGACTCTGACTGAAGCGCTGCTTCTGGCGGGCGGCGCGATCCACCTTGCCGGCGAGGTGCGCGCCCGCGGCCAGGCGCGTCGGACGCGCTCGGACTGGATGAAAATCGAGCGCGAACGCGGCATCTCGGTGTCGGCCTCGGTGATGACTTTTGAAAGCGACGGCAAGGTGTTCAATCTCCTGGACACGCCTGGCCACGAGGACTTCTCGGAGGACACCTACCGCACGCTGACGGCCGCGGATTCCGCCGTGATGGTGCTGGACGCGGCGAAGGGCATCGAGCCGCAGACGCTGAAACTGTTCGAGGTCTGCCGCCTGCGCGACATTCCGATCGTCACCTTCATCAACAAGATGGACCGTGAAGCCCGGGACCCGTTCGCGCTGCTGGACGAAATCCACGACAAGCTCGCGCTCGATCCTGCGCCGCTCTATTGGCCGGCGGGCTCCGGGCAGCGTTTCGCGGGGATGCTCGATCTGGCGCGTCGCGAATTTCTGCGCTTCACCCGTCCGGAGGCGGACGATCCCGCCATGCCGACGCCGGAGCGGATCGCCATCGACGGCGCCGCGATCAGCCAAGCGCTGAGCGCGGAGCTGCTGGAAGAGCTGAACGAGGGCGCCGATCTCGCCGCGGGCGTGCTCTCCCCTTTCGACGGCGAGGCGTTTCGCGCCGGCCATCTGACGCCGGTGGTGTTCGGCGCGGCGCTGCGCCGTTTCGGCGTAGGCGAACTCCTGTCCGTCCTAGCCGCAGAGGCGCCGAGCCCGCGGCCCCAGTCCGCGCGGATCGACGGCGCCGATGTGCGCCTCGACGCCGGCTACGACGAGGTGACGGGGTTCGTCTTCAAGATTCAAGCGAACATGGATCCCAAGCATCGCGACCGGGTCGCGTTCCTGCGCTTGTGTTCGGGCCGCTTCGCCCGCGGCATGACGCTGAAGACCGCGACTGGCAAGGCGATGAACGTGCATAACCCGCTGATGTTCCTGGCGCAGGATCGCGAAATCACCGACGAGGCGTTCCCGGGCGACGTGATCGGCGTGCCCAATCACGGCGTTCTGCGCGTCGGGGATTCGCTTTCGGAAACAGGCCGGGCGTCGTTTCAGGGGATTCCGAACTTCGCGCCTGAAATCCTGAAGCGGTGCCGGGTCAAGGATCCGCTGAAGCAGAAGCATCTGCGGCGCGCGCTGGAGGCGCTGGCCGAGGAGGGCGTCACCCAGACCTTCCGCCCGACGATCGGCGCCGACATGATCATCGGCGCGGTCGGGGCGCTGCAGTTCGACGTGCTGGAGGAGCGCGTGGCGAGCGAATACGGGCTCGAAGTGGTGTTCGAGCCCTCGCCCTACCAAGCCGCCCGCTGGATCGCGGCGGACGCCAAGGCCGACATCGACGCTTTTGTGAGCAAGTACGGCTCGCAGATCGCCGAGGACATCGACGGCGCGCCGGTTTTCCTCGGCAAGAGCGCCTGGGAGATCGGCTATGTTCAGGAAAAGAACCCCGCCATGCGTTTCACGGCGGTGAAGGAGCGCGCGGCTTAGGCGGCCTGCGCGCGTTCCGCGGCCGCGCGGACCTTGAAGAAGCGCACCGCGCGCTTGGCCGCTTCAACCGGAACGGAATTGTACATCTGGCCGAACGCCTCGCCGCGCACCATGGCGTTGTCCTGCTCGTCTGAGCAGAGCAGCACGGCGATCGATACGAACACGGCGCGCTCCACGTCCGCGGCGCGGCAGAGCATGGCGATGGCGTCGATGTCCCTGCGCGCGACCACGCCGCGCGCAGTCTCCACCTCGACGCCGACGATCTCCGCGAATGCGCAGATGAAGCGCGCGTGCTGGTTTTCCCGCAGCAGCGTGACGAGCAGGCGCCCGTCGAGCACCCCCTCGCTGCGTTTGAGCCGCGCGAACACCATCGCGCGCTTGAGCTCGTCGCTGAGCTGGGTCTCGCGCTTGCTGAGGCGCGCGCGCGCTTTCGCGAGAGCGTCGTCCAAGGTCGCGGGATCGACGCCGGCGTTGCGCTTCAGGATCTGTTCGCGCAGCCGCGTCTCGACCACGAAATACATTTCGTTGAGGAGGTCGATCGGCAGGTCGTGCCGGTGGACGACGACCTCGTGCAGGCTTTCCACCTTGCGCGCCCGCTCGACCGCAGCCTCGATGCCCTGGCGCGAGAAGCGCGCGCCTTCATTCGCGAGCAGGGCCCCAAGCGCATCGTCGTCGCCGCGCCGAACGATGGCGTCGGAGACGCCTTCGCTCACGTCCGGCCGCTGAGCGATCGCTGCGATGTGCTGCTGGCTGCGGTTCTCCACGATCGAGACGAGATCGGCCTCGCCCAGCGCCTTTGAGCGGCGCAGCACCGGCTCGGCGATCTCGAAGGCGTGGTTGGCGAGATCGCGCATCAGCCCGACAGGCGCGTCCTCGGCGTCGGCGAAGCGGTGCGCCAGCTCGATCAGGACATTGTCCTGCATCTTGGCGGCGACGACCTGCAGGATGTCGCCGAACATGGCGTCGGCGTGCTGCGAGCGGCCGCCGCGCGTCTCGAAGAAAAGGTCGGTGACCTCGTGCAGCAATTCACGCCGCCGCGCGCTGTCGGTTTCGCGCGCAAGGTCAACTAGTTTGGCAAAACGCTCGCCGGCCATTCTGTCAAGCTCGCCCCGAAATCGGCCGCCACATTATGGAAATGGGAGTTAAGGATTGGTGCGCGTCCGGCGCGGCGGCTAGGAATCGTCCGCCATCCGCAGGCGCAGGCCGAGATCTTCATCGCCGCCCAGGAGCTCTTCGTCGCCGTCGGCGGCGGCGTTGCGCGCTGCGACAGCCGGAATCACGGATTGCTCCGGGGACGCAGGCGGCGTGGGCGGCGCCGGCGGCTGCGGCGCGGCCGCTTGCGCGAACACGCCTGCGCGGCTCATGACGCCGGAGACGGCGTGGGCGGATGGCGTTGCCGCCGGCACCACCGCCTTGAGCTCGCATTCCTGGCTCGGCGCATCATAGGTCCACGCCATGCAGAGGCCGTCGCCGGCGCAGAGTTGCCGGCATGCGTCGGCGTGAATGACATTGGCTGTGCGAAACACGCCGCCAGGGCGCGCGACGCCGATTTCGGCGGCGAATGCGGCGGCGGCCAACGCAAGCAGGGCCGCAAGGGCGATGGGCGTCTTCATGACTTACTAAGAAGACGTGCGCTGGTTTCCGCCTCGTTAAGCGCCAAGCGCTTACGCCGAATAGGCCGCGCGCCGGTCTTCGATTTCGAGCCACTCGGTCTCCGCGGCGTCGAGATCGCGACGCGCCTTGTCCAGCCGCTCGGCGGCGGCGTTGTAGGCGGCCGGATCGGCGGCGAAGGCGTCCGGGGACGCAAGTTGCGCTTCGAGCGCGGCGATCTCGCGCTGGAGCCCGCCGATGGCGGCGTCAAGCTCCCGCTGGCGATGTTCGTCCTTGTAGGAGAGCTTGCGCGGTTCGCCGCGCCTTGGCGGCGCAGGCGCTGCGGGCTTGCGCGCCGCGTGGACAAGAGCGCGGGGCGCGTGCTCGCGCTCGAAGTCGGCGTAGCCGCCCGGCGTCTCCGCCCAGCGGCCGTCGCCGAGCGCGCCCACGATCTGGGTCGCGATCCCGTCGAGGAAGGCGCGATCATGGCTCACGATCAGCGCCACGCCTTCATAGCCGGCCAGCATTTCGGCGAGCGCGTCGAGCGTCTCCATGTCGAGATCGTTGGTCGGCTCGTCGAGCACGAGCACGTTGGAGCGGCGCGCCAGCGCGACCGCGAGCGCGGCGCGGCTGCGCTCGCCGCCGGAAAGCGCCCGGATCGGCTGGCGCAACTGTTCCGGCGGGAACAGGAAATCCTTGGCGTAGCCGGCCACGTGGCGGGGGCGGCCGTGAACGAGGACCTGGTCGCCGCCCTGTGGCGCGAGCGTCTCCCACAGCGTCGCGTTCGGATCGAGCAGCGCGCGCGCCTGGTCGATATAGGCGATCTCCAGCCGCACGCCGTGGCGCACGGCGCCGGCGTCCGGCGCAAGGCGCCCGAGCAGCATCTCGATCAGCGTCGTCTTGCCTGCGCCATTGGGGCCGACGATGCCGACCCGGTCGCCGCGCATGATCCGCAGGGAGAGATCGGTCACGATCATTCGCGCGCCGAAACGCTTGGCGAGGCGCTTGGCCTCGATGACGAGGCGGCCCGAGTCCGCGCCGCTCTCGGCCTGGATGGCGGCGCGGCCTGGCGCTGCGCCCAGGCGCCTGCGACGCTCGGCGCGCAGCGCCTCGAGCTTGCGCAGGCGCCCTTCGTTGCGCGAGCGCCGCGCGGTGACGCCGCGGCGAAGCCAGTGCTCTTCAGCCGCCAAATGCGTTTCCAATTTCGCCAGCGCGCGCGCCTCCTCCGCCTCCACGCGTTCGGCCCAATCGTCGAAGGCCGCAAAGCCGCGTTCGTGCTTGAGCACCCGACGCCGACGCAACCAATAGCTCGTCGTAGAGACGCGCTCGAGAAAGCGGCGGTCGTGGCTGATGATCAGCGCGCCGCCCGTGAAGGCGGCGAGGCGATCTTCGAGCGCCTGGATCGCTGGAATGTCGAGGTGGTTGGTCGGCTCGTCGAGCAGCAGGATGTCGGGGTCGGCCGCGAACGCGCGCGCCAGCGATGCGCGCCGGCCTTCGCTGCCGGAGAGGCCTTCAGGCGCGCGCTCCGGATCGAGCCCGAACGCGCAGAGCTCCGCCTCTGCGCGGTGCGCAGGCGCTGGCGCACGCGAGGCGCGCTGCGCGCTCGACGGCGCGCGGGCGTAGTCGCGCAGTGTCGCAAAGCCGGAAAAGTCGGGCGCCTGGGCGGCGTAGGCGAGCGTGGCGCCGGCGGCGTAGACGATTTCTCCCGCGTCGGGTTCGACCAGGCCGGCCAGCATGCGCATCAAGGTCGACTTGCCGGCGCCGTTGGCGCCGACGAGGCACGCGCGCTCGCCGCGCGCCAGCGTCAGCGTCGCGTCGTCGAGGAGGGGCGTCGCGCCCAGGGAGAGGCGCGCGCCTTTGATCTGGGCGAGGATCGCGCCGTCGGACATGGCGGGGCTCTTAGCGAACTTGTTGCGCTAGCGGAAATAGTCGTCGGGCGGCGGGCGCGCTTCGACCGGGAAATCGCCGGCGCCGAACGCTTCGCGCAGGGAATTGTAGAAATCGGCGAGCAGCAGCTGGCGCTCGCTGCGCCGCGGCTGCTCGATCCCAGGCAGCGGCCGCGCCGGCAGGTTGCGGTGGGCGACCGTCATCACGTCGTTCCAGATTTCGGCGGGGATCGCCCCGCCCGTGATCCGCCCGACGCCGCGCACGCGGTTCATCGGGGTGAAGTCGTCGAAGCCGACCCAGACGCCGGCGGTGTAGTCGGCGGTGTAGCCGATGAACCAGGCGTCGCGCCAATCCTGGCTGGTGCCGGTCTTGCCGGCGACGTCGCGGCCGCGCATCTGCGCGCGCGTGCCGGTGCCGCGCAGCACGACCGCGCCCATGAGGCTCGTCATTTGCCGCGCGAGCGCCTGATCATAGACGCGCTCGGGCGGCGGGGCCTGGTAGCGATAGAGCTCTTCGCCTGACGAGGTGGCGATGCTGTCGACGAGATGGGATCCCACGCGCACGCCTTCATGCATGAACACGGAGAACGCCTGCGTCATGTCCCAGAGCGTCACTTCCTTGGTGCCGAGCGCGATCGATGTGGGCACGAACTCGCGCGGGCGCGGCATCGTCGTGATGCCGAAGGAGCTGGCGAGGTCGGCGACGCGGCGCGGGCCCACTTCGTCGGTCACCTGCGCGGCGACCGTGTTGAGCGAAAGCGCGAACGCGGTGCGCAGCGTCACGGCGCCGCGATAGCCTTCGTCATAATTGCGCGGTCGCCAGCTGCCGATGACGACGGGCTCGTCATAGCGCACGTCCTCGGTGTCGAGGCCCTCGCGCAGCGCGGCGGCGTAGACGAAGGCCTTGAACGCCGAGCCGGGCTGGCGGCGCGCCTGCACGACGCGGTTGAATTTCGAGCGGGCGTAGTCGGCGCCGCCGACGAGCGCGCGCACGCCGCCTTCGCGGTCGACGGCCATGAAAGCGGCCTGGAGCGGATGCTGGCGGTTGTTCGCGCGCGCGCCCAGATGCTCGCGCACGGCGCGCCCGGCCGCGCGCTGAAGATTGGCGTCGACCGTGAGGCGGATCACAAGATCGCGCCGCAGCGGCGGAAAGCGCCGGTCGGCGCCGTCCTCCCGCGGGCACAGGATTGCGCCTTCCCCTTCGTCGCGGGCGCGCCGGTCGCGGCCGACTTCATCGCAGGCCTTGGCGAAAGCGAGGTCGAACACGTAGCCGAGATCGTTTTCCCGCTGCTGGCCGACGATGGTGATCTCTGCGGCCATGGCGGCGTCGCGCTGCTCGGGCGTGATGTAGCGCGCGTCCACCATCGCCTGAAGCACCAGGCGCTGGCGCGCTCGGGCGCGTTCGAGATTCTCCGTCGGCGCCGAGCGCGAGGGCGCTTTCGGCAGGCCCGCCAGCATCGCCGCCTGCGCCAGCGTGAGCTCCCGCGCCGGGCGTCCGAAATAGCGCCGCGCGGCGGCGTCGACGCCATAGGCGCGCTCCCCGAGATAGACCCGGTTGAGATAGAGTTCGAGAATCTCGTCCTTGCTGAGCAATTGTTCGATGCGCGAGGCGATCACCATTTCCTGGACTTTGCGCCGCACGGTCTGGCGCGGCGTGAGGAACAGGTTGCGCGCGAGCTGCTGGGTGATGGTGGAGCCGCCCTGCACGGTGCGCCCGGCCTGCAGATTGGCGAAGAAGGCGCGGATGATGGCGGCGCGGTCCACGCCGGCGTGCTCGTAGAAGCGCCGATCCTCGATGGCGAGGAAAGCGTGCGGCACATAGGAGGGCAGTTCCTCCAGGCCGACGCGCTGGCTGTAATAGGGGCCGCGCACGCCGAGCACGCGGCCTTCACGATCGAGGAAGGTGACGCCGGGCTGGCGGTTGATCGACCAGAGCGCCTGCGCGTTGGGGACGCTTGGCAGCCCCCAATAGATGAAGGCCCACACCCCGATGACCGCCGCGAGCGCCGCCACCCCGCCGACGATCGCGGCGATTCCCCAGATATTGGGGCGCTTCTTCGAGACCAACGAGGCCCAGTGTGCGCGCGCGGCCGCGAGCCGGGTTCGCGCCCACTCAAGGCCCTCCTTCGGCTCGGCCATCCGCGACAACTCCTTGGGGCTGCGGGCTCTCCTCCAGCCCTATGGCATAATTCGGGCCGTCCGCGCGGCCCAATGGACGACGGAGCGGGGATTGGGGCGCGGCGACTCGGCGTCGCCAAGCCCGCGCGCCGTTGATTTTGCCGGTCCAAACATGAGCGCGGCGTGAATCAATCCGACCGGCCCGGGGTGCCGGCTAGGATTGGGCATGGTCGAGAAAACCGATCCCGAGGGGGCCCCTGCCGACCAGACCTGGATGGCGCGTCTTGGCGCAGCCCTGGAGGGCGCCCACCGGGCGCTGCGCGAGGGCGAACTGGACGAGGCCGAGCGGCGGGCGCGCGCGATCTCGGCGCTGGTGAAGGCCATCCGCGAGACCCAGGCGCTCAAGGCGGGGTTCGCCGCATCGGGAGGCGTCGAGGAAGACGGAGAGAGCCGTACGAAGTTTTTGCGCCGAGTGGCTGGCTACATGGAGCCCGAGCGAGCTCGTGAACTTCTCCAACGCCTTGCCGACGAAGGACATGGCCAGGGCGGCGGAGGAATGGGAGACCTGGGCGCATGAGAGCCAGCTGCCGCCGCGCGGGCCGTGGCGCACCTGGGTTTTCCTCGGCGGGCGCGGCGCCGGCAAGACGCGCGCCGGGGCCGAATGGATCAAGGCCCTCATCCGCGACGGGCGCGCGCGGCGCATAGCGCTGATCGCGCCCACCTTGCTCGACGCGCGCGCGGTGATGCTCGAAGGCCCGTCGGGCCTGTTGAGCGGCTGGGGCGAGCGGCCGCAATTTGCGCCGTCGCTGAGACGCCTTGAGTGGCGCAACGGCGCCGTGGCGCATTTCTTTTCGGCGGAAGATCCGCCGAGCCTGCGCGGCCCGCAATTCGATGCGGCTTGGGGCGACGAGTTCTGCTTCTGGGCGCATCCGCAGGAGACGCTGGACACGCTCGCCCACGCCTTGCGTCTCGGCGATGCGCCGCGGCTGGCGATCACCACCACGCCGCGCCCGCTGCCGGCGCTGCTCGATCTCTTGCAGCGGAAGGACACGCAAGTCACCCAGGCGAGCACCTTCGCCAACCGCCGCAATCTCTCGCGCGCGTTCATCGCCGGCTTGGAAGCGGCGTATCGCGGCACGCCGGCGCAGCGCCAGGAGATCGGCGGCGAGTTGATCGAGCAGCTGGAAGGCGCGCTCTGGTCGCGCGAGCAATTGGAGCGCCTGCGCGTCGAAAGCGCGCCCGAGCTTGATCGCATCGTCGTGGCCGTCGATCCGCCGCTCACGGTCGGCGCCGGCGCCGATGCGTGCGGCATCGTGGCGGCCGGGGCGTGCGGCCAGGATCTCGAACGCCGCGCGTTCGTTCTGGCGGACGCCAGCGTTCAGGGCGCCTCGCCCGAAGCGTGGTCCGCGCGCGTCGCCGCGCTCGCCCGCGAGGTCGGCGCGCACGCGATCATCGCCGAGGGCAACGCCGGCGGCGAGCTTGTGCGCACGACCCTGCGCCTGGTGGCGGGAGACGTGCCCGTGAGCCTGCGCCACGCGCGCTTCTCCAAGCGCGAGCGCGCCCAGCCGGTCGCGCTGCTCTACGCGCACGGAAGAGTCAAACATGTGGGCGTGATGCCGGCGCTGGAGGAAGAAATGTGCGCCTTCGGCGCCAAGGATTTTCGCGGAAGCCCCGATCGGATGGACGCGCTCGTCTGGGCGATCGACGATCTGCTGCTGCACCCTGCGCTGCCCAACGTTCGCCGCCTGTGAGGTCTCGCATGTTTGAATGGTTGTGGCGGCGCGCGCCCGCGCCGCAAGCCGCGCCCGCGCCTGAGCGGAAGTTCCTGGCCTGGCGCAGCCTCGCTTCACCGCATTGGCCGAGCCGCGACCCCGGCGCTTTCGCACGCGAAGGCTATGCGCGCAACGCCGTCGCCTATCGCTGCGTGCGCTTGATCGCGGAAGCGGCCGCCAGCGCGCCGATCAAGGTGACGCCGGAGGGCCATCCTCTGGCGCTGCTTCTACAACGTCCGAACCCGGAGCAAACCGGCGTCGAGCTGCTGGAGAGCTTTTTCGGCCACCTTGAAGTGGCGGGCAACGCCTATCTCGAGGCGGCCGCCTTTGACGACGAACCCCCGCGCGAACTCCATGCGCTGCGGCCGGACCGGATGCGGGTCGTTCCCGGTCCGAACGGCTGGCCCATCGCCTGGGAGCATCGCGCCGGCGAGAGCGTGCGTCGCTTCGAGCGCGATCCGCTGAGCGAGCGTGCGCCGATCCTGCATCTGAAGCTCTTCCATCCGACCGACGATTGGTACGGGCTTTCGCCGATGGAGGCCGCCGCCTACGCGATCGACATCCACAACGCCGGCGGGGCCTGGAACAAGGCGCTGATCGACAACGCCGCGCGCCCGTCCGGAGCCTTGGTCTACAGCGGCGTCGGCGGCGCGGAACGGCTGAGCGAGGAGCAGTTCCAGCGCATCAAGGCCGAACTCGAAGAGGCGCACACCGGCGCCGCCAATGCAGGCCGCCCGCTCTTGCTCGAAGGCGGCCTCGATTGGAAGCCGATGAGCCTGACGCCCGCCGACATGGATTTCATCGAGGCGCGTCACGCCGCCGCGCGCGAGATCGCGCTCGCGTTCGGCGTGCCGCCGATGCTGCTCGGCATCCCCGGCGACAATACCTATTCGAACTATCGCGAAGCCAATCTCGCCTTTTGGCGCCAGACGGCGCTGCCGCTTGCGCATAAGGCCGCGCGCGCGCTCGAGATCTGGCTGGGCGACCGCTGGGACGAGCCGGCGGCGCTGCGCGTCGATCTCGATGCAGTGCCCGCGCTCGCCGCCGAGCGCGAGGCGCTCTGGGCGCGCATCGGCGCGGCGGCGTTCTTGAGCGAGAGCGAGAAACGCGTCCTCGCTGGCATCGATGCGGCGCCGGCGCCATGACCGGCGACATCTGGGTCGAAGGCTACGCCGCGCTCTTCGGCACGCCCGACCTGGAGGGCGACGTGGTCCGCGCGGGCGCGTTTCGCGCGAGCCTCGCGCGCCGCGCGAGCGTTCCGATGCTCGTCCAGCACGAACCTCGCCTGCTCGCCGGGGTCTGGAGCGCGCTTGAGGAGGACGCGCGCGGCCTCTTCGTCCGTGGCCGGATCGATACGGGCCTCCCGGGCGCAGCGCGCGCGCGCGCCGCGCTCAGGGACGGCGTCGATGGTCTGTCGATCGGATTTGTCGCCGTCGTCGCTGAACGAACGGGCGCCGGGCGCGCCCTCATTGAGATCGAGCTGCTCGAAGTGTCCATCGTCGCGCAGCCGATGCAGCCGCAGGCGCGGCTGACTTGGAGAGAGGCGCCGGCGCCCTTCGCCCGCGCCGCCTGATTGAGAAGGAGACGAAGTGAGGAAGGAAACCAAAGCCGCGCCTCGGCCGGAGACGAGGGCCGAGTCCGAGACGCTCGCGCGCGCGTTCGAGGCCTATAAGGAGGCCAATGACGCGCGCCTGGCCGCGATCGAGCGCGGGCGCGCCGACGTCCTGTTGGACGACAAGGTCGACCGCATCGACCGTGCGCTCACCGAACAGAAGGCGCTGATCGAGCGGCTCGCGCTCGCCGGCCGCCGCCCCCCGCTCGCCGCCGATCCGCGTGTGTCGGAACACAAGTCCGCGTGGAACGCGTATCTGCGCCGCGGCGACGAGGCCGCCCTCGCGCGGATCGAGACCAAGGAGCTTTCGGTGGCCGATGACGGCGCCTATATCGCGCCGCCCGAACTCGACCGCATTATCGAAAGCCGGCTGAAGGCGGTTTCTCCGATGCGGTCCATCGCCACCGTGCGCACCACCGGCGCCAATGTGTTCAAGAAGCCGATCTCGACGACGGCGGCCGGCACCGGCTGGGCGGCCGAGACCGGCGCACGCGCGCAAACTACGCCGCCGACGCTGGCGCTGATCGAGTTCCCGACGGCGGAGCTCTACGCCAATCTCGCCGCCACCCAGACCCTGCTCGACGACGCCTACGTGAACCTCGAGGAGTGGATCGCAGGTGAAGTCGAGGAAGCCTTCGCCGGCCAGGAGCGCACCGCCTTCGTCACCGGCGACGGCGTCAACAAGCCTAAGGGCTTCTTGAGCTACACCAATGTCGCCGATTCCGGCCAGGACTGGGAGGAGGTCGGCTACATCGCCTCCGGCGCCGCGGGCGCGTTCGCTGCGACCAATCCCGTCGACAAGCTGATCGACCTTGTCTATGCGCCGAAAGCGCAATTCCGCCAGAACGGCCGGTTCGTGATGAACCGCAAGACGGTCTCGGCCGTGCGCAAGCTCAAAGACGCCGACGACCACTACATCTGGCAGCCCAGCGACCATGGCGCAGGATCGACGCTGCTCGGCTATCCGATCACCGAAATCGAGGAGATGCCGAACATCGCCACGGACGCCTTCGCGATCGCCTTCGGCGATTTCGCGCGCTTCTATCTCATCGTCGATCGCGCCGGCGTCCGCGTCCTGCGCGATCCGTTCACCGCCAAGCCCTATGTGCTCTTCTACGTCACCAAGCGCGTCGGCGGCGGCATCCAGAACTATGACGCCGTCAAGCTCATGAAGTTCGCCGCGAGCTGATTTTGACTGGAGCGCCGGCGCCCTCGCCGGCGAGAACGACAATGTCCATCACCATCCTGACGCCTCCGGCGAGCGAGCCCGTCTCGCTCGCCGAGGCGAAGCTCTTCCTGCGCGTCGATCACGGCGCGGAGGACGCCCTCATCACGCTGATGATCGTTGCAGCGCGCGAGGCGGTGGAAGCCGGGTGCGGGCGCGCGCTCATCACCCGGCGCGTGCGCGAGAGCCTCGACATCTGGCGCCGCGACGCGGTGGGCGGCGCGCTGCTCGGGCTCGGGCCGGTCGCCAATGTCGTCGCCGTGCGTCTGCTCGCGGCGAACGGCAGCGAGAGCGTGATTGATCCCGAGCGCTATCGCCTCGACGGCGCGCGCGATCGCCCGCGGCTCGTGTTCGAGGCGGGATTGCCGGCGACGCTGCGTTCCGCGGGCGGGGTCGAAATCGACTACGACGCCGGCATGGCGGCGAGCGCGGCGGCGCTGCCTACGGCGCTCCGCCTGGCGGTGCTGCAGGTCGTCGCGACGCTCTATGAGACGCGCCAGGGCGCAGCGCCCCTACCCGAGGGGGCGCGCGCGCTGATGGCGCCGTTCGCGCCGGCGCGGCTATGACCGAGGTTCCAGGCGGTCTGCGCGCGCGCGTCACGCTGCAATCGCCCACGCGCACGAGCGACGACCTCGGCGGCGCAATTCTGGGCTGGACCCATCAGGGCGACGCATGGGCGCGCATCGAGGCGGCGGGCGGGGGCCGCGCCGCGGCCCTCGATGGCGAAGCGACCCGCGTGCGCTGGCGCGTCGCGCTGCGCGCGCCGTCATCGGCCGCGGTCGGATGGCGCATCCTCTGGAACGGGCGTGCGCTCCGTGTGCTGACGGTAGCGCCGGCCGAGCCGGGCCTCTTGACGCTCGATTGCGAGGAGGAAACGCTGTGAGCGCCGATCGCGCGCTGGGCGAGGCGATCCGCGCCGCAACGATGGCGGACGCCGCGGTCAAGGCCGTGCTCGGCGATCCGGTGCGCTTCTATGACGAGCGCCCGCCGAACGCGGCGCTGCCGTGCGTGACGTTCGCCCGGTTCGAGAGCCGCGCCGCCGACGCCGCGGCGAACAGCGCGTTGGAACACTTGGTGACGTTGAACGTCTGGTCGCGCCAGGGCGGACGCGCCGAGACCCTGGACGCGCTCGCCGCGCTGCGCGCTGCGCTGCACGACGCAGACCTGAGCGTCGAGGGGCGCAACCTCGTGCTCATCCAGGCTGTCTTCGCCGACGCCTTCCGCGCCGGCGACGGCCAGACCACGCAAGGCGTGCTGCGTGTGCGCGCCATCACCGAAGAGGCATAAATGGCAGGCCAGAAGGGACGCGACGTCCTCCTCAAAATCCATAACGGCGCAGCGTTCGTGGCCATCGCCGGGCTGCGCGCGAAGACGATCTCGCTCAACGCCCGCCCCGTCGATTCTACAAGCGCCGAGAGCGCCGACGCCTGGCGTGAACTCATCGCCGGCGCGGGCGTCAAATCCGCGACGGTGAGCGGCGCCGGCGTCTTTAAGGACGCCGCCAGCGACGCCGAGATGCGCGAAGCCTTCTTCGCCCAGGAGGCGCGCACTTGGCAGCTCATCATCCCCGATTTCGGAACCTTGCAAGGCCCGTTCCTGATCGAGGCGCTCGACTATACCGGCGATCATGACGGCGAAGCCGCCTTCGCCGTGACGCTGGCCTCCGCCGGCGCAGTCACCTTCGCCGCGGCATGAGCGCGCTTGTGAACAAGGCGCGCGGCGAGACGCTCCTCGAGATCGACGGGCGCGCCCACCGCCTGTGCCTGACGCTGGGCGCGCTCGCCGAACTCGAAGCGGCGTTCGACGCGCATGGATTCGCCGATCTGGCCGAGAAGCTCGCGCGGCTCTCCGCCTCCGACATGCTCGTCGTGCTCGCCGCGCTGACGGCGGGCGGCGGCGAAGCAAAGACGTCGGCGGAGCTTGCGCAGGCGCGGATCGACCCGCGCGCCGCCGCGCACGCGGTTGCGGCCGCCTTCCGCGATGCGCTCGGCGAGTGAGGCCACGCCATGGGCGCTGTGGCTGCGGACGGCGCTCGCGATGGGCGTCACGCCGTCCGCGTTCTGGCGGCTGAGCCTCAGGGAGTGGCGCGCGCTCGCTCAAACCGAATCCGCCTTCGCGCGCGCCGATCTCGATGCGCTCTTGGCGCGTTTTCCCGACGAACAGCAATGAGGTGTCACGATGTCCGGGGGATTTGATCCCGCCAGCTTTCGCGCCGGCCTGCAGGAAGCCGAGCAGGCGCTCGCGCAATTCGCGCAAGGGCCCGCGCGCGCTGCGGCCGATGATGTCGCGGAAGCCTTTGAGCGCGCGGGCAAACGCATCGCCTCCACGCTCGGACGCGCGGGGACCGACGGGGAGGCGGCGCTGAAGCGCCTCGCCAAGGTCATCCTGGAGGAGCTGGCGAAGATCGCGCTCGGCGCGCTGGCGAAGGGCGGGACTCTCCCCTTCTTCGGCGCGCGCGCCATGGGCGGCGCGGTGACGCCGGGCGGCGCCTATGTCGTGGGCGAGCGCGGGCCGGAGCTTTTCATCCCCCACAGCGCCGGCGCGATCGCGCAAGCGGGCGGCGCAGTGAATGTGCACTTCCACTTGGGCGCCGGCGCCGATGCGCGGAGCCTGATGCGCCATCAGGGCCAGATCGCGGCGCAGATCGCGCGCGCCGTCGCCTACGGAAGGCGCAACCTGTGAGCGGCTTCGATGAAGTCCTGTTCCCGCTGAAGCTCGCGCTCGGCGCGACCGGGGGCCCGGAACGGCGCACCGACATCGTCACGCTCGGCTCCGGCCGCGAGACGCGCAACACGCCTTGGGCGCAAGGCCGGCGTCGCTACGAAATCGGCGGCGGCGTCAGCGCGCTGGAGGATCTGCACGAGCTCGTGGCGTTTTTTGAAGCGCGCATGGGCCGTCTGCGCGGCTTCCGTTTTCGCGACTTTCTGGATTGGAAGTCCTGCGCCCCGGGCGCGACGCCCGCGGCGACGGACCAGCACATCGGGACAGGCGACGGCGCAGCCGTGACGTTTCAGCTGCGCCGCTTCTACGGCGCGAGCGAACGAAAGATCGCCAAGCCCGTCGCCGGCAGCGTCAGCGTCGCGGTCGATTCAACGCCCTTGTCGGGCGCCGCCTTCAGCGTCGACGCGACCACGGGAATCGTCACGCTCGTCGCGCCGCCGGCCGCCGGCGCCGTCGTCACCGCGGGCTTCCTCTTCGACACGCCGGTGCGGTTCGACGCCGACCGCCTCGACATTTCGCTCGACGGTTTCGGCGCCGGGCGCCCGCTGTCTGTTCCTCTCATCGAGATCCTGGTCTGATGCGCGCCATCCCCGCAGCGCTCGCCGCCCGCCTGGCGACGGGCGTCACCACCTTGTGCACGATCTGGCGCGTGGAGCGCCGCGACGCGCAGGCGTTCGGCTTCTCCGATCACGATCGCCCGCTCGAGATCGACGGCCTCGTCTATGAGCCCCTGAGCGGCTTGGGCGGGGGCGTCATCGAAAAGGGCGCAGATCTCTCCATCGACAGCGCAAGCGTCGCAGGCGCGCTTTCATCGGAAGCGATCACGCTGGCGGATCTGGCGCGCGGCCTCTGGGACGGCGCGCGCGTCGACATATGGACCCTCGACTGGGCTGACCCGTCGCTCAAAGTGCACGTCTTCGCCGGCCGGCTCGGCGAGGCCAGGCGCGGCGCCGCGGCGTTCGAGGCTGAGCTGCGCGGGCTGCAGGCGCCGCTGAACGCGCCCTTCGGCCGTGTGTTCTCCCGCTTCTGCGACGCCGATGTCGGCGACGCGCGCTGCGGCGCTGCGCTGATCGCGCCGACGTATCGCGGCGCTGGAACGATCGTCGAGGCGCTGAGCGCGCGCGCGTTCACCGCTTCGGGCCTCGCCGCTTTCGCCGACGGCTGGTTCGCCGACGGGCGCGTGCACTGGACGTTCGGCGGGGCGGCCGATGTCCTCGCCCATCGCGCCGGCGGCGCGCTCGCGACCATCGAACTCTATGACGCCGCCGATCTCGCGCCGGCTCAGACCTTCGAGATCACCGCCGGCTGCGACAAGCGCTTCGCCACCTGCCGCGCCAAGTTCGACAACACCGCGAACTTCCGCGGCTTTCCGCACATGCCCGGGCCCGACGCCGTGATCGCGGGGCCGGTGCAGGGCGGCGACAATGACGGCGGCTCGCGCAACACATGATCGCGCGCGCGACGATTCTCGCCGAGGCGCGCAGCTGGATCGGCACGCCCTACCGCCATCAGGCGAGCGTGAAGGGCGCGGGCTGCGACTGCCTGGGCCTTGTGCGCGGCGTCTGGCGCGCGCTCTATGGCGAGGAGCCCGAACCTGTTCCTCCGTACACGCCCGATTGGGCTGAAGCGCGGGGCGAAGGGACGCTGCTTCAAGCCGCGCTCAGATATCTCGCGCCTGCAGCGGCGCCGGCCCCCGGCGACGTGCTGCTCTTCCGCATGGCGCACGGCGCGCCGATGAAGCACGCCGCGATCCTCGCAGAGGACGAGCGCCTCATCCACGCCTATTGGGGGCGCGCCGTGGTCGAGAGCCGCTTTGCGCCTTGGTGGCGCGCACGCCTCGGCGCCGCGTTTTCGTTTCCGGGAGCCGCGCCGTGGCCGAACTGATCCTCACCTCCGCGGCGCGCGCGCTCGGCGCGGCCGTGCTGCCGGCGGCGCTGCGCACCGTGGGAACCGCGCTCCTGCACGCCGGCGCCTCTCTCATCGGGCGCAGCGTCGATGATGCGCTCTTCGGCGCGACTCGCCGCCTCGCCGGGCCGCGCCTGACCGAGCTGCATGTCCAGGGCTCGAACGAGGGCGCCTCCATCCCGCGCCTCTATGGGCGCATGCGCATCGCCGGGCAGGTGATCTGGGCGGCGCGTTTCAAGGAGCATGAATCGACGCAGACGAGCGGCGGCAAGGGCGGCCCACGCGTCAAGACGACGACCTATTCCTATTCGCTCTCCTTCGCCGTCGGTCTTTGCGAAGGACCGATCGCGCGCATCGGCCGGGTCTGGGCGAACGGCGAGCGGCTCGATCTCTCCGCCGTCAATTGGCGACTCTACACGGGCGACGAGGCGCAGCTCCCCGATCCGCTCATCGAGGCGATCGAAGGCGGCGACAACGCGCCCGCCTATCGCGGCCTCGCTTATGTCGTGTTCGAGGATCTGCCGCTCGAGGCGTTCGGCAATGTGATTCCGCAATTGTCGTTCGAGGTCGTGCGCCCCGCGCCGTCGCCGAACGCCGATCGCCTGGAGGATCTCGCGCGCGGCGTCTGCCTCATCCCCGGCGCGGGCGAGTTCGTGTACGCGACAGGCCCGGTGCGCCGCGTGCTCGGGCGCGGCGCAGAGGCGGGCGAGAACGCGCATGCTGAGGCCGATCGCGCCGATTTCGAAGTCGCCATCGATCAGCTCCAGGCCGAACTGCCGAACGTGGAGAACATCCTTCTGGTCGTTTCCTGGTTCGGGACGGATCTGCGCTGCAATGCGTGCGCGATCAGGCCGGGCGTCGATTCCGCGGTGAAGCTCACCAAGCCGCAGGCGTGGCGCGTGAACGGCGTCACGCGCAGCGCCGCCTATCTGGTGAGCGAGGCGAACGGCGCGCCAGCCTATGGCGGAACGCCGTCCGACAAGTCGGTGATCGCCGCGATCCAGTCGCTGAAGGCGCGCGGCTACAAAGTGGGACTCTATCCGTTCATCCTGATGGACGTGCCGGGGGACAACGCGCTGCCCGATCCTTATGGCGACGCCGCGCAGGCGGCCTATCCCTGGCGCGGGCGCATCACGCTCCATCCCGCGGCCGGCCAGCCGGGGACGCCCGACAAGACCGCCGCGGCCGCAAGCCAGATCAGCGCTTTCGTCGGAACCGCCAGCGCCGCGCATTTCGGCGCAGATGCGGACGGCGTGACCTATAGCGGGCCGGGCGAATGGTCGTTTCGCCGCTTCGTGCTCCACCATGCCAAGCTTGCGCAAGCGGCGGGCGGCGTGGATTTCTTCATCCTCGGCTCGGAGCTGCGCGGGCTCACCACCGCGCGCAGCGCGACCTCGACCTACCCGTTCGTCGCCGCGCTCAAGACGCTCGCCGGCGATGTGCGCGCCGTGCTGGGCGCGGGAACGAAGCTCACCTACGCCGCCGACTGGTCAGAATATTTCGGCCATCAGCCTACGGACGGATCTGGCGACGTCCACTTCCATCTCGATCCGCTCTGGGCCGACGCAAACATCGATTGCGTCGGGATCGACTGGTATGCGCCGCTCACTGATTGGCGCCACGGAACAAGCCACCTCGATGCGCAGGGCGCGCGCGACATCTATGATGAAGCCTATCTCGCCGGCCGCATCGAGGCGGGCGAGAACTATGACTGGCACTACGCTTCCGACGCCGATCGCGCCGCGCAGATCCGCACTCCGATCACCGACGGCGCCTATTCCAAGCCCTGGGTGTTCCGCGCCAAGGACGTCCGCGCCTGGTGGTCGAACGCCCATCATGATCGCCCCGGCGGCGTCGAAAGCGCGACGCCGACGGCCTGGGTTCCCCAATCCAAGCCGGTGTGGTTCACCGAACTGGGCTGCCCCGCGGTCGACAAGGGCGGCAATGCGCCGAACCTCTTCATCGACCCCAAGAGCAGCGAATCGAAGCTGCCGCCGTTCTCCTCGGGCGCGCGCGACGATCTCATCCAGCGCCGCGTGATCGAGGCGTATCTGCGCTGCTGGGATGGCGACGTCGTCGATCCGGACGGGATTTTCCTGTGGTGCTGGGACGCCCGTCCGTATCCGGACTTTCCCGCGCGTGACGATGTCTGGGCCGACGCGCCGTCCTGGCGGCTGGGGCACTGGCTGACGGGGAGGGCGGGGCTTTCCGACCTCTCCGCCGTCGTGTCCGATCTCTGCGCCGGCGCGGATGCGGACGTCTCGGGCCTGGCGGGCGCGGTCGCGGGCTTCGTGGTCGATTCCCCCGCCAGCGCGCGCGAGGCGCTCGCGCCCCTGATGGCCGCGTTCGACTTCAACGCCGTCGAGCATGAAGGCGCGCTCCTGTTCCATCACCGTGAAGCCGAAGCGGCGCTCACGCTGACGCGCGCCGAGCGCGTCGAGTCTGGCGAGGCGGACGTCGTCCGCGAGGACAGCGCCGAAACGCCGATCGAGGCGCGCGTGCGCTTTATCGATCCGCAGGCGGAGTATCGCGTCGCGCAGGTCTCGGCGCGGCGCCGCGATGCGGCCGAAGGCGGCGTCGTGTCGCTCGATGCGCCGCTCGTGCTCGACGAGGCGCAGGCGGAGCGCCTGGCCAAGCG
>JACAEE010000151.1 GCA_013389015.1 Hydrogenophilaceae bacterium
GCGCGAGGGCGCCGTCCCGCTCGATCCTGACGCCAGCTTCGCCGAGATCGTCGCCGCGGGCCCCGACGGCGAGACCGCGGCCGAAGACGCCGAGGACGGGACCGACGATGAGGAAGGCGAAACAGCGCCGTTCGCCGAGATCGTTGCGGACGACGAGTCGCGCTCTTCCGCGATGACGGAGACGGCGGCGATCGACGACGCCTATCTCGCCCCGCTGCCGGTTCCGGAGGATGCGATCATCGCCGCTGAAGACCAGGCGGCCGAGGCCGCCGACGCTGCGCCGCTCGCGGATTACCAACCCGACCAGGAACGGCGCGAGCGATTCCTCGCCCGCTTTTCGCGGTGGGGCAAGAAGGAGCGCTGACGGCGTCGTCATCTTGATGCCGCAAAGCGCGCTTTGATCACGGGACGCCGAGCGCTGATCTGCGTCGGCGCCTCATGAGGAGCACGCATGCGCATCGGCGCCGCTGCAATACGGTTCCTTGCCGCGCCGTTGATAGCAGCGGCGACGGCTTTCGCGGCGTGCGTCGCGCCCGCCCAGGCGCAGGGCTTATCGGTGATCCGCGACGTCGAGATCGAGGAGACGCTGGACGTCTACACGCGTCCGCTGCTTGAAGCGGCGAACATCGATCCCAGCCGGGTGCGGCTCGTGCTGATCGGCGATGCGTCCATCAACGCGTTCGTCGCCGAGGGCGAGCGCATCCATGTGCACACCGGCCTGATCATGCGGGCGCGCAATCCCAATGAGCTGATCGGCGTTTTGGCGCACGAGACGGGGCACATTTCCGGCGGCCACCTCGCACGCTCGACCGAAGCCATGAACCGTTCGATGCGCCCTGCGCTCATCGCCATCGGGCTCGGCATTCTCGCGATCGCCAGCGGCGCGCCGGACGCGGGCGCGGCGATCATCTCCGGATCGGGCCAGTTCGCGCAGGGCAATTTCGTGCGCTACACCAACACCTGGGAAGCCTCCGCAGACCAGGCGGGCGCGGATTTTCTCGAACGCTCCGGCCAGTCCGGACGCGGCCTCATCACCTTCTTCAATCGCGAATTCCGGCCGTATGAATTCGCCGCGCGGCGCGCGCCGGCGTGGGTCGTGACGCACCCCTTCACCTCCGACCGGATCGAAGCGCTCCGCGTGCGCGTTGAGAACGCGGAACATTACGACGCGCAGGACACGCCGGAGAACATCCGGCGCTTCGAATTCATGCAGGCGAAACTCATCGGCTTCATCGAGCCGTTGGCGCGGACGCTGCAGCGCTACCCGCCGAGCGACCTGTCGCAACCGGCGCGCTATGCGCGCGCGATCGCCTATTGCGGCTGCGGCATCCAATCGCGCGTGCCGGATCTGCCGCGGGCGCTGGCGGAGATCAGCTCGCTGACGCAGGAAGACCCGAGCAATCCGTTCTTCCATGAACTCCACGGCCAGATCCTGTTCGAAAACCGGCGGTTCGAAGAATCGATCGCGCACCACAGGCGTTCGCTCGAATTGCGTCCGCGCACGCCTTTGTTCGAAATCAATCTGGCGCGGGCGCTGATCGCGGCGCGCGGCCGCGCCGGCGCCGACGAGGCGATCGCGCTCCTCGAGCACGCCACGCACGCCGAGCCCGACAACGCCTTCGCCTGGACCGAGCGCGCGGCGGCGCACGACCTGCGGGGCGAGGACGGCTTGGCGCGCCTCGCCTCGGCGGAGCGCTCCTACGTGATCGGCGATTTCGGCGGGGCGCGGAACTTTGCGGAGCGGGCGCGCCGCACGCTCGAGCAGGGCAGCGTGGCCTGGCAGCGGGCGAGCGACATCGTCGCCTCGGTGCAGAACATCATGGGAGACGATCGCGGCGGACGGCCGCCGAGCTGAGCGGCCCTTTGCGCCTTGCATTCGGCCCCCGCCTCCTGCACCTGCATCCGATGACCTTCCCTCGCCTTGTCGCCGCGCTCGCCGCCGCCGCGCTTCTCGCCCTGGCCGGCTGCAGCCGGCAAGATTCCCAGGCTGCGGCCAGCCCCGCCGTCGCGCCGGCCCCGCCGGCCACCGAGCCGATCGACGTGGAGAGCTTCACGCCGCAGCAGCAGACCGACATGCGCGCCGTGGTGCGCGACTATCTCATCCGCGATCCAAGCGTCATCCGCGAAGCGCTTGAAGTGCTCGCCGCGCGCGAGCGGGCCGAGCGCGAGCATGCGATCATGAACGATCCGCGCTCCTTCTCGGTCGGCCCCGCGGACGCGAAGGTCACGGTGGTGGAGTTCTTCGATTACACCTGCCCGTTCTGCCAGGCGGCGAGCGACTGGGTGGTCTCGCTGACGCGCAACCACCCCGACGTGCGCGTGGTGTTCAAGGAATATCCCGTGCGCCCCGACCCGGCGGCGGCGGAAGCCTCGCGCGCGGCGGTGGCGGCGATGCGGCAGGGACGCTACCTGCAGTTCCATCAGGCGATGATGGGCCGCTCGGGACCGCTCACCTCCGAGATCATCGACGACCTCGCGCGGCGCAGCGGCATCGATGTCGCGCGCATGCGTCGCGACATGCAGGACCCGGCTGTCGATGCGCTGCTGCTGGAGAACCACCGCCAGGCCGCCGAAGCCGGAATCACCGGCACGCCCGCCTTCATGATCAACGGCGAATGGATGAACGGTTGGCCGCGCGAGAACGCCGAAGCGACGATGAACGCGCGGCTGATGGAGGCCAAGCGCCGCGCGGCGGCGGCGCGCTAGATCAACCCTCCCAGCGGGCTTGAAGGATCGGCGTAGCGCTTCTTGGCCATGCGCCCGGCGAGATAGCTTTCGCGGCCGGCGATGACGGCGTGCTTCATGGCGCGCGCCATGCGGATGGGGTCCTTGGCCTCGGCGATCGCGGTGTTCATCAGCACGCCGTCGCAGCCGAGCTCCATGGCGATGGCCGCGTCGGAAGCGCACCCGACGCCGGCGTCGACGATCACCGGCACGCGCGCAGCCTCGACGATCAGGCGGATGTTCACAGGATTCTGCACTCCCAGCCCGGAGCCGATCAGCGAGCCGAGCGGCATGATCGCGGCGCAGCCGGCGTCTTCCAGCTTGCGCGCATAAACCGGATCGTCGCTGCAATAGACCATCACCGCGAAGCCCTCGGCGATGAGCAGCTTCGCCGCCTTCAGCGTCTCCTCCATGTCCGGATAGAGCGTCTTCTGATCGGCGAGGACTTCAAGCTTCACCAGCGTCCAGCCGCCGGCCTCGCGCGCCAGGCGCAGCGTGCGCACCGCGTCGTCGGCGGTGTAGCAGCCGGCGGTGTTGGGCAGGTAGGTGAACTTCTTCGGGTCGATGAAATCGACAAGCCGCGGCTGGGCGGGATCGGAGAGGTTCACGCGCCGGAGCGCGACCGTCACGATCTCGGCCCCGCTGGCTTCCAAGGCCGCCGCATTCTCCGCATACGTCTTATACTTGCCGGTGCCGATGATCAGGCGCGAAGAAAAGCTGCGCCCGGCGATGGTGAGCGCGTCGACGGCGGCGACGGGGCTTGTAGGCATTCTTCCTCCCTCCGCCGGTGTTAGCCGGTTCAGGTTCGACGGGTCAGGGCGCCGGCCCACTCTCAGCCGCTGCGCTGCGGCTCCCCGGGATGATCGTTCATGCTAGCCGCGCCGCAGGCGGCGTCAACGCGCTCACCCGCCGCCGACGAACTGGACGATCTCGAGCCTGTCGCCTTCCGCCAGCATGGTTGCTTGGTATTGCGAACGCGGAACGATGGCGCGGTTGCGCTCCACCGCGACCTTGGCCGGGTCTATCCCCAGGCCGGCGAGAAAGCGCGCGAGGTTCGCTTGTTCGGGCGCATCAAGCGCTTCGCCATTGACCCAAACGCGCATCGGCATTCCTATCGCGCCCGAGTTAGGGCCCTGCGCCGGGCGGCGCAACGGCCCTGGCTTCCCCCTGCCCGACCCAGAGCCTCCCCACGCCGATGCCTTCCAAGCCCCTCTATGTGCTGAACGGGCCCAATCTCAACCTGCTCGGCGTGCGCGAGCCGGACGTTTATGGGCGCGACAGCCTCGCCGACATCGAGGCGGCCTGCGCCGCGCGCGCCCGCGGCCATGGTCTCGCCATCGACTTCCGGCAGACGAACCACGAAGGCCAGTTGATCGACTGGCTGCATGAGGCGCGGGAAAAGGCCGCACTCGTGGTTTTCAACCCCGGCGCGTACACGCACACCTCCATTGCGTTGCGCGACGCCGTCGCCGCGATCGGCGTTCCCGTCATCGAGATCCACTTGAGCAATCCCGCCGCGCGTGAAGAATTCCGCCACGTTTCGCATGTCGCGCCCGTCGCCAAAGGCGTCATCGCCGGCTTCGGCGCGCATTCCTACGTCCTCGCCATCGACGCCGCCGCGCTGCTGCTGAATCCTGCGGCGCCCGCGGGCCAATGAAAAACGGAGCAAAAATGAGTGAGAAGAAGCCGGGCGCGGCGCTTGATCCTTCCGTGGTGCGCGAGCTCGCCGCGATCCTGAAGGACACCGGGCTCAGCGAAATCGAGTATGAGCAGGGCGAGCTGAAGCTGCGCCTTTCGCGCGGGGCCCAGCCTGCGCCCGTCGCCGCCGCCGCCGCGCCGGCGCCGATGGCCGCC
>JACAEE010000170.1 GCA_013389015.1 Hydrogenophilaceae bacterium
CCCCAGTCCGGCGCGACCGCCGCCCGAGCCGCGCCGCGCGCCAAACGCGCCGCGTTGGCGCTGTCCTACAGCCAGCCCCGCCGCGTTCCCTTCCTTGCATCGCGTCCGCTTAGCGCCCGAGCCGCGCGCGGAGAGGCCCAGTCCGGCGCGACCGCCGCCCGAGCCGCGCCGCGCGCCAAACGCGCCGCGTTGGCGCTGTCCTACAGCCAGCACCGCCGCGTTCCCTTCCTTGCAACACACGGCGACCCTCGCTATGTCCCCCAGTTCGCTGGCCGGCTCCCCGGTGGCGCACGGGTCCCTTGACCCGCGCCCTCCCCCCGCCGCGCCGAGCGGGTCGGGTGTATAGCTCAGTTGGTAGAGCAGCTGACTCTTAATCAGCGGGTCCAAGGTTCGAATCCTTGTACACCCACCATGTTTTCAATGACTTAGTCGACCTTACGCGCACCTCGATCGCGGAGTTCGACTACATTTCAACTTAGTGCGCACCGAAAATTCCGGTCGCTTTCCGGAGGAGTTGCTGCAGAACCTTCCCCCTGCCCGCACGCTGCGACAAGGCAGGCAGACGGTTTCGGATCAGTTCGCATACTCGTTCGAAATTTCGCCCGACGGTGAGTTCGCGAGAATTCTCGCGACGTTTCGTTACTCATTCGCCGTGGCTGCGTTCATCGCGCCGTCGCTTGAGTTTTTCGAAGATCCTTCAGTAAGGCCGATCCAGCGCGGGCAACTGTTGATTCTGGACGCACGCCCGAAGTGAGCTTTCGGGCAGACTCGTCGTACAGTTCTGCGATGTCCACCCGAGAAGAGGATGAAGCGAGGGCCGAGGCCTGGCTTGTTCAGCAGCGCTACGCGCCGTCTCGCCCGACATGGCTTCCCGCCGGAAGAAACCCCGATTTCTGGGCGGAGGCCGCGACGCTCGCGCCGCCCCACCTCTGGGCAGAGGTGAAGAGCATCGACGAGGACGACAGCACGGCGGCCCTCGTGCGCGCCCAGGGGATTTTGGCCCGCACGGAAATCCCGCCGCAGCTACACGGACAAGCGGTGCTCAACGTCGAGCCGAACGCGATCGAGCAGTCGATCCTCTGGGTCTTGAAGGCGTTCGCGGAGCACGCGCCACGGTTCGCCAACCAAAAGGTCGTCCTGGCATTTGTGCAGCAAACGCGTGAAGGGCGCGACGTGCGTCGCGCCGAAATCGCGAGCAACCCGCCAGAGTTTCTCTGGGTTCGCGGCGCGGGCGAAGCACCGATGCATCGGCCGATCCGGGTCTGCGAACAACACTACGCTGATGCGAAGGTCATCTATCCGCGAGGCAGCGTGCGCGTCGGAAAGACCTACGAGTTCTTCGAGTATGTGGGTCACGAAGCGTCGCTTGTCGTTCGCCTCGACCCGCAGGATCGTCCGCTCGACCACATCGCGTCGATGTCTGGCGGAAGCACACAAACGCGGGAAAGAGCGACGCGTGCGCTAGAGGATGCGAACTCTCAAATAAAGGCGGCGTGCGAGACGCGGGCCGCACCGGGGATCGTAATCCTGACACCGCGTGGTCCGTTCGCGAGCGACACGATGATCGCGATGGCGGCCTACGGGGCGCTCACCGTGCCGCTCACGCTGAAGGACGACGGCGTCGAGCACGGCGAGATGTTCCATGGGCGGGATGGCGTGTTTCGCCCCAACAAAAACCGGCACGTTTCGGCTGCGATCCACCTTCGGCACAATGGGTCCGCCACGTTCTTTCCGAACCCCTTCGCACACCATCCCATCGCCGACGACGCGCCGATCTTCGACGGAGCTGTGCGCGCGAACGTCGAGTTCTAGCCCGCGGTTGCTTCGGCCGGCACACGCATCATCACATCCGCCAACGACATCGGCTGTTGCGTTACCAGCAGCGCCTTCGCCATCTCCACCCAGGGAGCGACGCGGGGATTCTTGTCTTCGTTCATGCGCACGGTCTGGTCCGCGCGCTGCGCGAGGCGCGTCTCGGTGGCGCGCGCGCCCCACTTCTCCAGGCAGAGCGCGTCGAGATCGGGGAGGAGCTCGTGCACGGTTCTGTATATCTCGGCGGAGCTGGCGCCGCGCCGCTTGAGTTCGCCGCACATCGCCTTCGCGAGAGCGGTGTAGGGATGGTGCGTCCACTGAAATAGCTTGCGACCGGGATTGCTTGCCACGATGGCCTCCTGTTGTTGCGGAACAGGAAGGGCAACGCGCGTGCCAGATTAGCCGACGTTCGCAGAGATTAGCTGGCCGCGCGGCGGTGTGTCAGAGTGCATCGCGGACGGCCAAACACGGTCCGCAGACGCGGTCCTTGATGTCCTGCGAGGCGAATTTCGTATCGCAGTCGATGCAGCGATGCATTCGCGAGCCCAGGGGTCGAACGGCGCGGTCCTGGCTGGCTGCGCGCGCCGTCGCCGCTCCGCCGCCTCTCGCTGCATCTTCTTCGTCGGCGTCGGGCGCAGAACCTTGCCGTCGCGCACCACGTCGATGCGTCCGCGCGCGAGCAGGAAGCGCACGCCCGCGTGTCGGAGATCGCCCACGCGGGTGCCGTCCACGAACTTGCTCTTGCTCGGAACCTTCCACGCCATGCGCAGGCGGATGGTGTCGTCGGGCAGAAACCGCGTGCAGCGCCATGCGTTGCGCGTCATGGTTCTTCGGGCTCGAACTTGTCCAGGAAGCGCTGCACCGGCTCGCCGTTGAGCATGGCGGGATGCGCGTCCTCGTCCTTGCCGAACGTGCGCTCCAGGCGGGCCTTCTTGATCGACGCAGCGTAGTCCAGGGACCACGCTCAGGCTTAGGCTTGCGCCGCGGCTCGCCGCGAGCGCAGGCGCGCGGCGCCCCATTCGAGCGCGGCGATGAGCGCCATGGACGCGCCCACGAGCGGGAAGAGCGCGCCGAGGGCGACGGCGATCGCGAGGATCGGCCAGGCGGGCCGATAGCCTTCGCGCGCCGGCGGAATTCCGAGCGCGCCCTTCGGCCGCCGCATCCACCACATCGCCACGCCGAACATCACCGTGGCGATCAACAAGACGCAGCTCGCCAGCATCAGCCATCGATTGGCCTCGCCGAACTGGCGCCCGACATGCGTCTCCACGCCGAACTCGACGGCCTTGCCGAGCGGACTGTACTGGTCCCAGCCGACATCCTGGAGCACTGCGCCGTCGGCGGGATCCACATGCACCGTGCGTTGGCCCTGCGCCGCATCCGGCGCGTAGCTCAAGGTGAAGACGCCGCCCGGCTCCGAAGGATAGATCACGCGGAACACCGCCCCGGTCATCGCCCGCGCCTCGGCCAGCGCCACCAGCTGATCGAGATCGACGTGCGCCGCGCCGCCGCCAAGCGGCGGCCGCGCCTGCCGCATCGACCACGGCAAATCCGCTGCTTCCGGATTGTCGCCCAACGCGGCGTGATGCCGTTCGGGATTGTGCGTATGATTGTGCTCGGCGTGTGCGGGCGCGTTGGGCGCCGCCACGAAGTTCGGCGTGGGCGCAAGCGCCGGCGCGACGGCTTCGATCGTGCCGAGGCGCGCGAGATTCTCGCCCCAGAAGCCTGACCACGGCAGGCCCGTCAGGATCAGAAACGCGATGATCGGCGCGTTCCAGGCCGAAGGAACCGCATGCAGTTCGCGCCACAAGCCGCGCCCCTTCGCCTTGAGCTTCGGAACCGCGACGCCGACGCGCCGCTCCTTGCGCGGCCACCACAGGAAGACGCCCGTCACGAGGAGCACGAACGCCCAGCAGCCCGCGAACTCGACAATGAGATCGCCCCAGCGCCCAGCGAGCAATTCGCCGTGCAGCCCCGAGAGGACATTGGAGAGGCGCGCCCCGTTTTCGATGCTGCCCTGCACTTCGCCCGCGCCCGGATCGACGAAGACGGTGAGACTGCGGCCATCCTCAGTGCGCAGCGAGAACTCGGCCGCCCGGTCGGGCGCGATCGGCGCGGTGTAGCGCGTGACGCGCGCGCCTGGATAGGCCGCAAGCGCGGCCGCCTCCTGCGCCGAGACGGCGATGGGCGAAGGCGACGGCTGAACGCGCACAAGCTCGGCATAGACGGCGCTCTCGATCTCGTCCTTGTACAGATAGAGCGCGCCGGTCGCCGCCAGGATCAACACGAACGGGGCCACGAACAGGCCGGCGATGAAATGCCAGCGCCAGACGAAGTGGTAGAGCCCGCCCGGCGCGGCTTGCGCGTCGTTCGCCATCGCCGCCCCCCTCAGAATCGCCGGCTGATGCGCAGGCTCGCCTGTTCCGGCTCGCCCGGCAGCACCGAGAAGTCGTTGAACTCGCGCGTGTAGTACGTCTCGTCGAAGACGTTTATGAACGCGAGATCAAAGCGCACCTCGCCGAAAACGAGCCCCGCCCCCAGATCGACCGTCACATAGTCCGGCAGCGTCACATCGCTTGCGAGCGTTCCATTGTACACATCGACGGCTGCATTCGAGAACTGCCGCTCGCCGACATGATTGGCGCCGAGCCGCAGTTCGAGCGGCGTGTTCGGCACGGCGTAGCGAAGGAAGACGTTCGCCTGGTGCGCGGGCGTGTCGGCGAGCCGCTGGCCTTCATTGCCGTTGTTGCTCTTGGTGATCTCGCCGTCGAGATAGGCGTAGCCGGCCTGGACGCTCAGAGCATCGTTCACTTGCCAAACGCCTTCGATCTCCAGCCCCTGCACCGTCACTTCCCCGTTCTGGATCGAAAAATCCGGATTGCTCGGGTCGGCGGTGAGCACATTGAGCCGGCGGATCTGGAATACGCTCGCGCTTCCGCGCAGGCGTTGGCTCGAATAGCGCAGCCCCGCCTCGAACTGCTCGGACTCCTCGGGATCGAACGGATCGCCGTTCGCGTCGACGCCGCCGGTCGTCGATTCGATGTCGAATCCCGTGGCGTAGCCGCCAAACGCCGACCACCGCTCGTTGAAGCGATAGGTCGAGCCGAGCTGGAAATTGGCGTGATCGAACGCGGTCTCGGTGACGTCGCCGGCGTCGATCACCGGATCCAGGCTGAACGCAAGACGATCGTCGAACTCCGAGACGCGCACGCCGGCGACGACGCTCCAGCGATCGCCGATCTCGATCAGGTCCTGGGCGTAGAACGCCAGTCCATCGAGGTCATCCTCGAGCAGGAAGGCGAAAGTGTAGGGACGATCGGCGACTGCTCCGTAGACCGGCGCATAGGCGTTGATCGAAGGAACCGCGGCGATGTTTTCTTGATAGAACGTCGCGCGTTCGCGATCGTACTCGACCCCCAGGAGCAGATTGTGCGTGGCGCCCAGCGCCTCGATTTCGCCGTTCAGATCGATCTGCACGATGGTGTAGTTGTCGTCCTCCTGGCCGAATCGGCCGTTGCGCGCGACGGTGAACCCGTCAGCCGCGACTTGGCGCACGCGCAGCTGCGTGAAATTGGAGTCAAAGCCGGAATAGGAGACGCGCGGCGTCAGCGTCCAGCTTCCGCCGAGTTCGATATCCGCCCACGCCTGCACCAGCGGCGCATAGGCCTCGAGGTCCGCATGCGCAGGATCGCCGAGAAAGCGTTCCGATGGAATCGTCCCCAAGCCGTTGTCGATCACCGTTCCTGCGAGCGGCAAGCCCGGATTGCGCAGCGTGCGCCGCTCGACCCATTCGGCGACGAGATAGGCGGTGACGCTGTCCGACGCGCTCCAGGTCAGCGAGAGCGAGGCGTTCTCGCGGTCGAGGTCCTGGAAATCGACGAACGTGCCGGAGCGTTCGATCTCGCCATTGGCCCGGAAATAAAGCCCCGCCGCTTCGCTCAACGGCCCGGTGACGTCGAAGCCGGCCAGCGCCTGATCGTACGAGCCGACGCCGCCCCAAACGCGCGCGCTGAACGCGCGCTCGGGCCGGCGCGTGACGATCGACACGATCCCGCCCAGCGCCGATTGCCCGAACAGCACCGACGAGGGGCCCTTCAGCACCTCGATACGCTCGATATTGGAGAGCGCGGAGGCGTCGACGTCTTCATAATAGCGC
Source organism: Hydrogenophilaceae bacterium (assembly GCA_013389015.1). Taxonomy (GTDB): domain Bacteria; phylum Pseudomonadota; class Alphaproteobacteria; order Caulobacterales; family Aquidulcibacteraceae; genus CADEEL01. The sequence continues at coordinate 5,969 of JACAEE010000170.1, forward strand.
TGGCGTACGCCATTGCGCATTTGGTCGGCCAGGAAGCCGCGGATTTCGAGGGTGAAGCTCTGATACGACGAAGTCCGCGGCGCGCCGATGCTGGCCGACGGCGCGCTGCGCAGCGCGTCGCCGACGCTGCGCGCGTTCTGCGCGACAAGATCGTCGGCGGTGACGACCTGCACGCCTTGCGGCACTTGCGCGAGCGGAATGCCGGAGCGATCGCCGAACTCTCCCCCGGAGGTCTTCTGGCCGATGACGATGATGGCTTCGTCGGCGCGCTCTTGCGCGGCCGCGCTTGACGCCGCGCACGCGGCGACGCCGGCGCCGAGCAGCGCCCATGTTGCGATGGTTTTCATAAGGTGCACAGCCTGAGCGCGCGCGAGTTTCGCGCGCATGTATTGTCTTCTGGCGCGGACGCGCCGGCGATGGATTTTCAGGCTGCGATCGGAGGGCCTGTGGCCCAGGGCGGCGGCGCGGCGAGCGTGCGTGCGGCGGTTGAGGCGGCGCGCGTCGGCTGCGCAATTCGCGCCCAGCGCTCTGCGGCGACGGGCGCAGCATCCGCTTCCGGCGCGGCGAGCTGCGCCATCGTCGCGAACACGCAAGGCGCATCGGCGCTGGGTGAAGCGTCTGGATCCCGATCCGGCGCGGCGTCAGCGTCGAGCAGAGCGCCGGTGTCGAGATCGATGAGCGCTTGGACCGGCCCGTGCCCGGAGCATAGCGTGATCGCGAGCAGCCGTCCGTCCTGCGTCGGCGCGACCATGTAGCCCGCCGGCACGAGCGCGCGCGCGATGATCGCCAGTAGCGCGAACGCCGCGAGCGCCCGGGCGAACCCGGAACGAGCCAGACGCAATCCCCTCAACACGCCGTCTTTCTGATCCGCAGCGCCCGACTTGGCCAGCGCGAGAACGTCGCAGGGCCTAGTCCGGCCCGCCATAGAGTTCGCACAGCAGCCCGATCAGCCGTTCAGTGATCGGATCGGCGAGGCGGTAATAGATCGTCTGCGCATCGCGCCGTGTCGCGACGAGGCCGTCGGCGCGCATCTTCGCCAGATGCTGCGAGAGCGCCGACTGGCTGAGCGGCACGTAGCGCCCGAGTTCGCCCACCGACATCTCGCCCCCGCTCAGCCGGCACAGCACCGTGAGCCGCTGTTCGTTCGCCAGCAGCTTGAGCAAGCGCGCGGCCTCCGTCGCGCGCGGCTCGAGCGCTTCGATCGCCCGCGACGGCGCCTTGCGCGGCGCAGGCTTCTTCGGCTTGGCGCGCAGCGCGCGCCCAGAGCCAACCGGCATGGCGGCCTCCCTCGACGCCGCCAAGCGGCTGGCGGCGCACTTAATTTAGTGTATTCGAATAGAAGCTCAATCGCGTGACGCGGCCGCGCTCACGGCGCGTCCGGGCTCTCCTGGATCGACTGGAGATAGGCGAGAAGCATATCCACCCCCTGCACCGGCAGCGTGAACTCGGGCATGTCGGCGTGGCCGACGCGGATGCCTTCATTCAGATCTTCGGCCAGCGCATCGCTGCGGTAGCGCGCCAGCACATGGCGCAGCGGCGGCGCGCCCGCGCGCGGGCTCTCGCCTTCGGCGCCGATCGCATGGCACAGCGCGCATTCGGCCTGCGCGATCTGGCGCCCGTTCTCGATGATGTCGGCGTCGGCTTGTGCAGGCGCGGAGGCCGTTCCCGCATCCGGCCCGGCGCACGCGCAGGCTGCAACGGCGACCAGCGCGCTGAACACGATCGCCTTCATGGCTCCTCTCCCTGCCGACGCCCTTCCACTGTCCCACCTGCGGGCGCAAGGTCAACCGCGCCGCGCGCTTGACGCCGCCGTCGGAGCGCAGGAGATAGCCGCGGGGCTGATGAAGGGAGGGCGCGATGTCCGTACGGGGAATGTTTGCCGGACTGGCGCTCGCCGCCATCGCCTTGACCGCCCCTTCCGCGGCCCGCGCCCAAGCCAGCCTCGCCCCCGGCCAGTCCGCCCAGGGCGAACTCGCCGCCGGCGATTCCCAGCTGCAAAGCGGCGAGTTCTACGACGCCTTCACCGTCCAGGGCCGCGCCGGCCAGCGCCTCGTCATCCGCATGCGTTCGACCGCGTTCGACACCTACGTGTTCATCCGCGGTCCCGGCGATTTCAGCGCCGATAATGACGACGACGGTTCCGGCGGCACCGATTCCCTGCTTGAGGTCCGCCTGCCCGCCGACGGGATCTATCGCATCGCCGCCACGAGCTACGCGCCGGGCGAGACCGGCCGCTATGCGCTCGAGATTGTCGAAGGTTCGGTTGAGACGGCGGACGCCACGCGCGGCGGCGAGATCGCGATCGGCCAGACGGTGCGCGGCGCGCTGAGCGCCGCCGACGAGCGCATCTCCACGGGCGAGTATGTCGACACCTGGACGCTGACCGGCCGTCGCGGCCAGACCCTCACCATCTCGATGGAGTCGACGGATCTCGACGCCTACCTGATGGTCCGCGGCCCAGGCGATCTCGCCGAGGACAATGACGATGATCCCGCCGCGCGCGGCTCCACCAACGCCCGCCTCACCGTCACGCTGCCGGCGAGCGGCCAGATACGCATCCGCCCGACCAGCTATCGCCCCGGCGAGACGGGCGCTTACGTCCTCACGGTCGCCGAGGGCGAAGCCGCAGACGGGGCGCCGCAAGCCTTCGCCGCCGACGAAAGCGGCGTCCTCCGCGTCGGCGCAGACGTGTCTGGCGACTTGGGGGTAGGCGACGGCCAGCTCCAACAGGGCGAGTACTATGACACCTACACGCTGCGCGGCCGCCGCGGCCAGCAGCTCGAAATCACCATGCGGTCGGGCGCGTTCGACACCTATGTCGCCATCGTCGGCCCCGACGAATTCGGCGCCTACAATGACGACGACGTCGACGCCGGCGGGACCGACAGCCGCATGCTGGTGACGTTGCCGCGCGACGGCGACTACACCGTCGTCGCCACCAGCTACGCCGGCGGCGAGACCGGCGCCTATCAATTGCGCGTCGCTGAAACGACGGCGGTGGCGCCGGGGCAAGGCATCGCCGCCGCCGCCGACTCGATCGCGGTGGGGCGCGAACAGCGCGGATCCCTGGCGCAGGGCGATGCGACTCTGCGCAGCGGCGAATTCACCGATTCCTACCGCTTCCGCGGCCGCGCCGGCCAGCGCCTCACCGTCGAGATGGCGTCGGGCGACTTCGACACCTACGTCATCCTCGTCGCGCCCTCCGGCGTGCAGGAGGAGAACGACGACGCGCCCGGCGGCGGCGGCACGAATTCGAGCCTCGAAACCGTGCTCGCCGAGGACGGCGACTACACCATCATCGCCACCTCCTATCAGCCCGGCGAGACCGGCGCCTACACGCTGCGCGTCGCACCTTCGACGTCGCGCCCGAGCGCGGCTTCGCCCGCGCGCAGCGGCCGCGTCTTTGCGGTGATGGTCGGCGTCTCCGACTATCAGGGCACGGCCAACAATCTGGCGTACACGGACGAAGACGCCGTGAAAATGGCCGAAGCCTTGAACCGCGCCGGCGTGCTCGCCGATCAGAGCATCGTCCTCACCAACGCCCAGGCGACGGTCGCCAATGTGCGCGCCGCCTTCCAGCGCGTGGCCGCCGCCGCCGGGCCCGACGACGCATTCCTGTTCTTCTTCTCGGGTCACGGCATGCAGGAACGGACGAGCGCCACCCCCGACGAGCCCGACGCGCGTGAGGAATCCATCGTCATGGTCGACGGCGTCATCACCGACAACCAGATGGCCGAGATGTTCCGCACCGTGAACGCCGGCGTCTCGCTCATCGCGCTCGATTCCTGCTTCTCCGGCGGCTTCGCGCGCGACGTCGTCGCGGTGCCGGGCGTCATGGGCCTGTTCAGCTCGGAAGAGGATCTGACCAGCGCTGTGGCCGACAAATTCCAGGCCGGCGGCTATCTTTCGCTCTTCCTGCGCACCGGCCTCTCCGGCGAAGCCGACGAGGACCGCAACCGCGTCGTCACCGCGGGCGAATTGTCGGTCTATCTGCGCCGCCAGTTCGTCGAGCACGCCTCCAACGTCCCCTCCGAGACCATCGAAGGCCAGCGCAATTACCAATACCTCGTCGTCGACCGCGGCGGCGTGCGTGTGGACGACCAGCTGCTGGCGTTGCAGCGTTAGTCGCTCCTACTAAGGCGAACGACATCCCTGGACCACATTGAACCCCGACGCTAGCGTCGCGAAACGTGGTGCGGAAGGAGAGATCGATGGTCGGGATGCTCCAAATCCTAACGTATATGCTGGCGGTCTACATGGTCCTGAAGGGAGTAGAAATTTTCCAGATCGGCCTGGTTTCGAACCGTGAGAGCGTCCGGAAGGCGGCTATGTTCATCGGAATCATTGCTCTAATCGCGAGCATTGGCTGCGCATTCATTTTCGTAACCTGGCAGGAGGAAATGGCCATGCGCACCGCAGGATCACTTTGATGGCGGCGCTTCGGTTTGCAGCCGCTCTCCTCCTAGCCTGCTGCTCCGTGGAGGCGCCTCAAACCAAGGACGAGCCCCATTCAGGAGCTAGCGACGAGCCCGCGTTCAGGGTCATGCAAAACGAGGGAGCTACCCTAATCTCCGGCACGGTGGCCGATTGGCGCGCGGCGTCCGAACAGGCCAGAACATTGTATTCACTGGCATCGGCAGATGCCCTCCGGGAGGCTGGAGTGCCGATTGAGCGACAAATGTTGATGCAGGCCTTTAAGTTATGCATGGAGAGCGAAGCCGCTCGCGCCGAATCTTCGGCGTTGCTGGGCGATGTTTCCTATGAATGTGCAACCGCCTTCCAGGAAGGCGACTACTCCGATTAGAGGAATATTTAATCCCGCTCCGTCTCATCGAACCGGAACCCATAGCGCGCGAAGATCTCGGCCTGGTCGTTGTAGTGGGGCGAGTCCGGCCGCTCCGCCGCGGCGCCGAACTGCGACACCGTCCGTGTCCGGACGGTTCCCTCCGGCCCCCAATCCACCACGATGATCAGCCCGTCGCCATGCACGCCGACGAGCTTGCCGCCCTCCGGCGCGCCGAACGTCACCGCGCGCAAGAGATCAGGCCCGCCTTCGAGACTCAGATCCACATCCCCGCGCTTCAGCCGCAACACCTCGCCCCACGGCGGATCGATCCGCCCGAACCCTTCCCGCATGCGCGCCACGGCCGCGCGCAGCGCCGCGACGGCGTCTTCCGGCGCCGGCTCGCGCCGCCAGCGCGCGCGCAGATAAGGCTGCGTCGCATAATAAGCGAGCGCCATCGCCGTCGCGTCCGCATCCGCCACGCGGTCCCAATCGCGCAGCAGCGCCTGCGCGCGCTGCAGCTCCACATCCGCGCCGACATCAGCGGCGATCAGCGCGTCGAGCGCCTCCGCCACGCCTGAACGCGCGCTGTAAGCGAGGTCGAACTTGGCGGCGAGCAAACCCGCATCGCTGATCCGTTCCTGCGGCGAAAGCAGCTCGACCGCGCGCAGCGCGCGATTGGTCATCCACCGTTCGATGCCGAGCGAGTCCGCAAACGCCGCCGGATCGAGATCCGCTTCAGGATCGCTCGCCGAGAACGGCGAGGCGTTGGCGCTATAGAGCCAGCCCGAGGGCGGATCGATCAGCCGCGGCGCAGCCTCCGGCGGCAGGTATTGCGTCCACAGCGCAGCGGGCGCATCCCCCGGCGCGCAATGGCGCCAGTCAAAGTCGCCCGCCGGCCGATCCGGGAACCGCGCATTGTAGAAGAAGCCGATATGCCCCTCGCTATCCGCATAGACGATGTTGGTGGACGGCACGGCCTGCATCGCCAGCGCCGCCTGCCATTCGCCGAAATCCTGCGCCCGGCTCATCCGGTAATATTGCTCCACGCCGCGCACATCGCCCACGCCCGCCGCGCGCACCGCGACCCACCCGTCGCCGGTCTCGAACGCTGGTCCGTGTACGGAATAACGCAGCGTGCGCGAGACGGGGATCGCAACCGGCCCCATCTTCACCGAGATCGTCACCCGCCGGGTCTCGAAAGCGCGCCACGCGCCGTCATGGAAATACTGCCCCGGATGCGCCTCGTCCGTGACCAGCAGATAATAGTCCGCCAGATCGGGATAATTCACCGTCGCGGCGTAGCCGAGCGCGCCATTGTGGCCGACAAACGGCACGGGGCTGCCGGCGAACGTCCCGCCATGGAAGCGCCAGCCCTCCTCGCTTTCGAGCCGCAGCTCCCACCACGCCACCGGCCCCGTCCACGGCTGGTGCGAATTGACGATCAGCCGCGTATGCCCATCGTCCGAACGAGACGGCGCCACCGCGAACGCGTTGGAGCCGCGGTCCCCGATCCGGTCCTCGATGCGCGGCCCGAGCGGACGCGGCGCGCACGGATGGCTGTCTTTGTCCGTAAGCGGAGCAAGCCAGGAATCGAAGCCCCAGAAGATCGGCGAATTGTGCACGAAGCCGGCGACGATGTCGCGCCCCGTCACATCGCGTGCGTCGCGCCAGACTTCGTCGGGGTGCGCTGCGGCGTAGGCGTTCACGCCCGCCGCGTACGCTTCCAGGATCGCCCGCGTCTCGGGCGAGAGATCGCGCTCATAGCCCTCATCAACATGTCGGCGTACATCGATCAGGTGGTAGAGAAAATCCGACCCCGCGCCTTCGCGCCCGAACCGCGCCGCCATCCGCCCGCGCGCCGTCAGGATCTGGCGCTGGAGGTTCACGAAATCGTCTTCCGCATGCGCATAGCCGATTCCGTAGGCGACGTCGGCGTCGGTCTCTCCGCGCACCGTCGGCACGCCATACGCGTCCCGTTCAATCACCGGCGCGTAGGCTCGGCTCGGCTCAACCGCCGGCCAGGGCGGCGCATAACCGCTCACGCACCCCGATGCGGCAAGCGCCGCTGCGCATGCGCCGATCACCGGCGCGCGTCCCAAAGGTTTCATGGGCGTCCCCTCTTCCGCGCGCCGTTCGTAGGCGATTGCGCGCGCATGCGCTATCTGACGCGCATGAACTTCCTCAGAGACGAACTCGCCCGCTTCGTGGCCGAGGCCCGCCGCATCGTCGTCTTCACCGGCGCCGGCATCTCCACCGATTCCGGCATCCCCGATTTCCGCTCGCCGGGCGGCGTCTGGTCGAAGATGCAGCCGATCATGTTCCAGGATTTCCTGGCCGACGAGGACGCCCGCCGCGAAGCCTGGCGCCGCGTCTACGCCGGCGCGGCCGGCTGGACCGGCAAGGCCCCGAACGAAGGCCATTTCGCCGTCGCACGCCTCATCGCCGCCGGCCGCGCCTCGAGCGTCATCACCCAGAACGTCGACAATCTGCACCAGGAAAGCGGCGTTCCCGCCGAGCAGGTCATCGAACTGCACGGCAACGCCAGCTACGCCGGCTGCCTCGATTGCGGACGCCGCTATGAGCTCGACGAGTTCAGGGCCGCCTATCTCGACCACGGCGTCATCCCATCGTGCCGCGTCTGCGGCGGCTGGGTGAAGACCGCCACCATTTCCTTCGGCCAGCCGATGCCGGAACTGCCGATGCTGCGCGCCGACGAGGAGACCCGGGCCTGTGATCTCTTCTTGGTGCTGGGATCTTCTCTGGTCGTGACGCCCGCCGCCAACTTCCCGATCATCGCCAAGCGCGCCGGCGCGCGCCTGGCCATCGTCAACCGCGAGGACACTCCGCTCGACCGCCTGGCCGATCTGGTTCTGCACGACGAGATCGCCCCGGCCCTGCGCGTGGCGGTGGCGGCGCTGGGGACCTGAGCCGCACGACCGGCGCGCGCCCTGACACCGGTTTCCTACGGCCCCCTTGGCTTGACCTGAGAAGCCGAAGGCGCAGGCTGGCTGGTTTTGCGCCCCTGCGACGCACGGCGCGGATTGACGCCGCGCGTCCCGGATGGCTCTTGTCTTGCATGGATCGCGGAGCCGGGCGCGGGGGAGATTGCGCCCGGCCATTCCGCATTGCGGCGCGTCGCGGCGCGCCCTCGAGGAGGCCTCATTGAACGCGACGCACCCGCCGGGACTCTATCCCGCGCCGACCAGCCACCAAAAACTGATCGCTTGGGTCCGCGAAACGGCCGCCCTCACCGAGCCTGACCGCATCCATTGGTGCGACGGCTCCGAGGAGGAGTTCGCGCGCCTCACCGACGAACTGGTCGCGCGCGGCACGCTGAAGCGGCTCAATCCCGCCAAGCGCCCGAACTCCTTCTACGCCGCCTCCGACCCCAAGGACGTCGCCCGCGTCGAGAGCCGCACCTACATCTGTTCCGAGCAGCAGATCGACGCCGGCCCGACCAACAACTGGATGGCCCCCGCCGAGATGCGCGCCATCCTGGGCGGCCTCTTCAAAGGCTCGATGCGCGGACGCACGATGTATGTCGTGCCCTTCTGCATGGGCCCGCTCGGCTCCAAGATCAGCGCGCTCGGCGTCGAAATCACCGACAGCGGCTATGTCGCCGCCTCGATGCGCATCATGACTCGCATGGGCAAGCCCGCGCTCGATCAACTTGGCGACGACGGCTTCTTCGTCCCCGCCGTACACTCGCTCGGCGCGCCGCTCGCCGAGGGCCAAGCCGACGTGCCCTGGCCCTGCAACGAGACCAAATACATCGTCCACTATCCCGAGACCCGCGAAATCTGGTCCTACGGTTCGGGTTATGGCGGCAACGCGCTTCTCGGCAAGAAGTGCTACGCGCTGCGCATCGCCTCGGTGATGGCGCGCGACGAAGGCTGGCTCGCCGAGCACATGCTCATCCTGAAGCTCACCTCGCCGAAGAACGTGGTGAAATACATCGCCGCGGCGTTTCCCTCCGCATGCGGAAAAACCAATCTGGCGATGCTGCAGCCGACGCTGAAAGGCTGGAAGGCCGAGACGATCGGCGACGACATCGCCTGGATGCGCTTCGGCGAAGACGGCCGCCTCTACGCCGTGAACCCGGAAGCCGGCTTCTTCGGCGTCGCCCCCGGCACCAGCGAGGCCACCAACCGCCACGCGCTGCGGTCTTTGGATAAGAACACGATTTTCACCAATGTCGCGCTCACTGCGGACGGCGACGTCTGGTGGGAGGGCCTCACCGATTCACCCCCGCCCGGCCTCATGGATTGGCAGGGCAATCCCTGGCTGCCGGATTCCAAATTCCCCGCCGCGCACCCGAACGCGCGCTTCGCCTGCCCCGCCGGCCAATGCCCGATCATTGCGCCGGAATGGGAAGATCCCAAGGGCGTGCCGATCAGCGCCATCCTGTTCGGCGGCCGCCGCGCCAGCGCCGTGCCGCTGGTGACCGAGGCGTTCAACTGGCGCCACGGCGTCTTCCTCGCCTCCAACGTCGCCTCCGAAGGCACCGCCGCCGCGGAGAACAAGGTCGGCGAACTGCGCCGCGATCCCTTCGCGATGCTGCCGTTCTGCGGCTACAACATGGGCGACTATTTCGGCCATTGGCTCAAAATGGGCGAGCGCGCCGGCGCCAAGCTGCCGCGCATCTTCTTCGTCAACTGGTTCCGCAAGAATGCGCGCGGCGAATATGTGTGGCCGGGCTTCGGCGACAATTCCCGCGTCCTCAAATGGATCGTCGAACGCCTCGACGGCGAAGCCGACGCACGCGAAACCCCGATCGGCCTAGTGCCGACCAAGGCCTCGCTGGACGTCAGCGGCCTCGCTCTCCCTGAAGGTGCGCTCGATCTGCTCTTGTCTGTCGATCGCGATGTTTGGCGCGAGGAAGCCTCGCTCATTCCGCCTGCGTACGAACGCTTCGGCGATCGCCTGCCGGCGGCCCTATGGGACGAATACCGCCTGCTGCTCGAGCGCCTCGGCGCCGAGGTCAAGGAAAGCGCTGAGTTCGCCCCCGGCCGCGCGGCCGCCGCCGGGTAAGCCGTCGCGGCGGCGCGCTACGGGCGCGCCGCTTCTTCCAGCGCATCGCCGGACTCATCGCCGGGGCCCCCGCCGAAGGCGCGATAGACGCCGATCGCGGCGCGCGCCTGCGCCGCCTCCGCATCGATCCGCGCCAGCCGCGCATCGATCAGCAATTGCTCCACGCGCAGACGGTCGGCGAGGCTTTGAATGCCGGCCTCATGCGCCGCGCGCGCGCCCTGCGCGCTTATTTCGGCCGCCGCCTCCGCGCGGCGCGCCGCTTCGAGCCGCTTTACGCCCTGATCGAGCGCGGTCAGCGCGTTCGCCGCCTCCTGCACCGCGCCGTTCACCGTATCGCGGTACTGGATGAGCGATTGCTCGAACCGGGAATCGCGCGCGCGCACTTCCGCCAGCCGCGTGCCCCAATCGAACAGCGGCATGGAGATGAACGGCGTGAGTGAAACCCCCGACGAGCGCTCGATCAGCGCCCCACCGGTGACGTTGTCGCTGACTGTGATCGCCCCGGTGAGATTGATCCGCGGCAGGAGATCGCTGCGCGCGACGCCGAGATCGGCCGCGCGCAGCAGCGCCAGCGCCTCCGCCTGCGCCACGTCGGGCCGCCGGCGCACGAGATCGGCCGGCGCCGGCGGCGCAGCGGTGATGTCGAGCGAAGGGACTTCGCCCATCGCCGCGAGCGCGGCGCCGGTCGCTTCATCCTCCGTACCCGGAGCGATGCCGCGCAGCACCGCCAGCACCCGCTCCGCGCGTCGCGCTTCGATCTCCAGATCGGGCAGCCGCGCGCGGTTCGATTCCGCCTGCCGGCGCGCGTCAGCCGCGTCGGCCGGCGAAGCGAAGCCCGCCCCCGCGCTCGTCTCCACGATGGTCGCGAGCTGATCGGAGAAATCCACCGCTTCGCTGAGCGCGGCCCGGCTCTGCTGGGCGGCGCGCAACGCCACGTAGGCCTCCGCGACGTCTGCGGCGAGCGCCACTTGCGCGCCGCGCAGGTCCGCCAGCGCCGCGCGCGTATTGGCCCGCGCGCCCGCCGCCGCCGCGTTGAGCCGGCTGAAGAGCGGAATCTCCCAGGAGACCTGCGCGCCATAGCGGCCGATCAGCTGCTCGGCCTCGACGCCGGTCTGGTCCGCCCTCGGCAGCTCCGGCCCGTCGAGCGCCTGCGAATAGTCCCCGCGCCCGAACCCGTCCACCTGCGGCAGGAAATTGGCGATCGTCGAATAGGACACCGCCCGCGCCTCGCGCACGCGCAGCGCCGCCGTCCGCACCGAGCCGCCGCTCTCCAGCGCCTCGGCGACCAGCTGGTCGAGCAGCGGATCCTCGAAGCCCCGCCACCAATCGGTGAGCGAGGCCGGGTCGGCCGCGCCCTCCGGCGCGTCCACCCAGCTCGCCGGCAGCGCGCCAGGGGTCGGCCGCTCCCGCGGCATCAGTGAGCAGCCGGCCAGCGCCGCCGCCACCGCCGTGGCCGCCGCGCTGCGCAGGATCCCGTCCCTGAGCGCCCTGTCGAACCGCATGACCATCCCTCCGGCCCCATCTCCGCGCTGGCGCCCCGGCGCGCAAGCCCGTTTCTCCACGCAGCGCCGGCCTTGACGTACCGCGCCCGCGTTCACATTTTGTGAGCGAGCGTTCGTTTTATATGCGACGCACAAGCCCCGGCTTCAACCCGGCGCGCTGTATCGAGGGGACCAACATGGCGAGGCTTGCCGATCCCGACTTGGCCGTCCGCCGCCGTCAGCAGATTCTGGATGCGGCGGAGGCCTGCTTCCGCCGCCGCGGCTTCCACCAGGCGACGATGCAGGAGATTTGCGCCGAGGCCCGCATCAGCCCCGGCGCCCTCTATCGCTATTTCGACTCCAAGGCCGACATCATCGCCGCAATCTCCGAGGAGAAGCGCCGCGACGCGGAAGAGGAGTTCCGCAAGCTGATGGTCGAGCGCACGTTCATCGACTCGCTGATCGCCGTCGCGCGCAAGTTCCTGGCCAAGCACTCCGATTCCGAGGCGGGCTCGCTGCTATGCGACATCGCCAGTGAAGCGGCGCGCGATTCGATTCTAGCGCAGCGTCTGTTCGGCATCCAGGAAGGCAGCGTCGCGAGCCTCGCCGAGGCCGTAGCCGTCGCCCAGGCGCGCGGCGAGATCGATCCCGCGCTCGCGCCGATGGAAGTGGCGCGCATGCTCATGACGTTCTTTGACGGCATCAGCGTTCGCGCGGCGTTCAAGATCGAGCCGCACGAGACAATTCTGCATCAGTTCCGCGTTGTCGCTGAACGTTATCTTGCTCCCACGACAAGAGCACCGACATGAGGCGCACCTCTTTCCCCCCAACTGGCGCGCTGAGGGCGTCGGCGACGGAGAGCGTACGATGAATGCGCCGGTTCCGCCCTTTGTGCTCCGCGACGTCGAGCCTGAGCAAGAGACTGCGCCCGAACAGCGCCGCCGCAACTGGCGCGTCGTCTTTCTGACCATGGCGGCCGTCCTCGCCGTTGCGATCGCGCTCTTCATCTTCACCCGCCTGGGCGGCGTCGAGGGCGAGGGTGCGACGCCCGATCCCCGCCAGGCGGTGACCGTGATCACCGTCGGCGCCCGTCAGTTCACGCCTGAGATCGCCCTATCCGGCGAAGCGCGGCCCGTGCGCGACATCCATGTCGTCGCGCCCGCTTCGGGCGTCCGCATTCTCGAACTCCTGGCGGACGAAGGCCAGATGGTCCGTCAGGGCCAAGCGCTCGCGCGGCTCGACACCGCGGTCGCCGCCGCCCAGATCCGTTCCGCGCAGGCCGCCGTCGCCGAAGCGCGCAGCGCCGCCGTGCGCGCGCGCGATGAGTATCAGCGCGCCGAATCCATCCGCGATTCGGGCGCCCTTTCGGCCGAACAGATCGGCCAGCGCCGCGCCGCCGCCGACGCCGCCGACGCGCGTCTGGCCGCCGCCGAAGCCGCCCTGGCCGAAGCCAATGCACGTCTCGCCGGCGGCTATGTGCGCGCCCCCGTCGCCGGCCTTGTGATCGACCGTCAGGCCCAGCTCGGCGCGCCGGTCGACGGTCAGACGCTGTTCCGCATCGCCGGCGGCAACGAACTCGAAGTCGCAGCCCAAGTCGCGGAAGCTGACATTCTCGCCCTGGAGATTGGCCAGACCGCCACATTCCGTCTCGTCGACGGCACGCAAGTGGAAGGACGCCTGCGCCGCCTCGCCTCCTCGATCGACCCGCGCACGCGCACCGGCGAGGCGCTGTTTTCGCTGCCGCGCGATACGCCGGTGCGCGCCGGCATGTATCTGCGCGGCGAAGCGGTGCTGCCGCAGCGCCGCACCCCCGCCGTGCCCCAGACGGCGGTGCTGTTCCAGGACGGCGACGCTTACGTCTATGTCGTCGATCAGCAGAACCGCGTCTCCCGGCGTCTGGTTCAGCTCGGCATGCGCGCCGATGGCTGGGTCGAAATCCGCTCCGGCCTCGCGCTCGGCGCCCGCGTCGCAGGCGCTGGCGCCGCCTTCCTGCAGGACGGCGATGCGATCCGCCCTGTCGTCGCGGAGACGCCCCCGCGCCCAGCGCCGGCCGCCGCGGAAGCCGAAAAGACCGCCGCCCTGCGCGGCCGTACGAAATAGGCGCGGCGCATGGCCCTCAACATCTCCGCCGGCGCGATCCGCAACCCGATCCCCTCGATCGTGCTGATCCTGGCGCTCCTGTTCGCCGGGCTGACGGCCTATTTTCGCCTGCCTGTGAACCAGCTGCCGAACGTCGAGTTCGGGGGGTTTCTCGTCACCGTCGCCCAGCCCGGCGCCTCGCCGACGGACATGGAGACGCAGATCACCCAGCGCATCGAAAGCGCGCTGACGGGCGTTGAAGGCGTCAAGCGCGCAACCTCGACGATCTCGCCCGGCGTCTCCACCACCCGCGTCGAGCTCGAGGCCGAAGCCGATTCCTCCCGCGCCGTCATCGACGCGCGCGACGCGATCGACCGCATCCGCCAACAGCTCCCCGCCGACATCAACGAGCCGATCATCCAGCGCCTGGAGGCCGCTTCCCAGCCGATCGGCTATTACGCCGTCGACGGCGAAGGCATGACGCCGCAGGACATCTCCTGGTTCATCGACAACGATCTCCAGCGCGAACTCGTCTCGGTCGCCGGCGTCAGCCAGATCCAGCGCCTGGGCGGCGTCGATCGCGAAATCCGCATCGAACTCGATCCCGCGCGCCTGATGGCCTACGGCGTCTCCGCCGACCAGGTGAGCACGCAATTGCGCGCCCTGAACGCCGACCTTCCCGGCGGCCGGGCGCAAATCGGCAGCCAGGCGCAGTCCATCCGCACGCTCGGCGGCGCGCTGAGCGTTGCGGAATTGCGTGAAACGCGCATCAGCGCCGCCGATGGGCGCGTCGTGCGCCTCGCCGATCTGGGCGAAGTCACCGACGCCGCCAGCGATCTCGACTCGGTCTCCCGCTATAACGGCCAGCCCGTCGTCGGCTTCCTCGTGCAGCGAACCCGCGATTCGAGCGAAGTCGCGGTGTTCGAACGCCTGCGCGAGAAGCTGCACGAGATCGAGGAGCGCCGCCCCGAGATCACCTTCCGCGAAGTCGGCTCGAACTACGAGTTCGTGAAGGGCATGCACGAATCCTCGATTCACGCCTTGATCGAAGGCGCGGTCCTGGCCTGTCTGGTCGTGTTCCTGATGCTGCGCGACTGGCGCGCCACGCTGATCGCGGCCGCCGCCATTCCCCTCGCCGTCATCCCGACCTTTGCGGTGATGGAGGCGCTGGGCTTCACGCTCAACATGGTGACGCTGATCGCGCTGGCGCTGGTTTCCGGCGTGCTCGTCGACGACGCCATCGTCGAGATCGAGAACATCGTGCGCCACATGCGCATGGGCAAATCGCCCTATGACGCCGCGATGGAGGCGGCCGACGAGATCGGCCTCGCCGTGGTGGCGACCTCCGCCACAATCATCGCCGTGTTCGTGCCGGTGAGCTTCATGACCGAGGGCGTAGGCCCCTTCTTCCGCGAGTTCGGCCTCACCGTCGCCTTCGCCACCTTCTTCTCGCTGGTCGTCGCCCGGCTCATTACGCCGATGATGGCCGCGTTCTTTCTGAAGGACAAAGGCCATCGCGAAGCCAGGCCCGGCGCCTTCACGCTCGCCTATCGCGATGCGCTCAGCTTCGCCATCAAGCGTCCGTTCGCGACCTTCTCAATGGGCATCGCGGTGTTCATCGGTTCGCTCTTCCTGGCGGCGATGACGCCGTTCACCTTCATCCCGCGCTTCGATCCGAACATGACCCAGGCGCGCGTCGAGATTCCGCCCGGCACGCCGCTTCTGGAAGCTGATCGCGCGATCAATGCGATGGCGACCGAGATTCGTCGGCGCAGTGAAGTCGTCGGCGTGTTCGCCTCCATCAGCGGCGCGGACGGCACGGCCACGTCGGCCGATCTCTTCATCCAGCTCACCCCGCGCCAGGACCGCGCGCTTTCCTCCTATGAATTGCAGCTGGCGCTTCGCCCGACGCTCGCCGCCTTCCCCGATTATCGCGCCTCGTTCGTCCAGGATCAGGGCCCGCAGGCGGGCTCCGACATCACCGTCCAATTCGTCGGCCAGGATCCCGCGGCCGTGAATCGCGCCGCCGACGAACTCGCCGCCGCGATGCGCGAGATCCCGACGCTCGCCGACGTGCGCGCCACGTCCGCGCTGCGCCGCCCCGAACTGCAGATCCGTCCGCGCACGGAAGATCTGGCGCGGCTCGGCGTCTCTTCAGCGAGCCTCGCAGCCGCCGTGCGCATCGCCACCAGCGGCGATGTCGAGCAGAACCTGCCGAAATTCGATCTCGCCGACCGCCAGATTCCGATCCGCGTGACGCTGCGCGCCGACAGCCGCTCTGATCTGGAAGCCATCCGCGCGCTGCCGGTGCAATCTGCAAACGGGCCGCCCGTGCGCCTCGACGCCGTCGCCGACGTGACCTTCGCGCTCGGCGAGGCCGAAATCGAGCGGCGCGACCGCGAGCGCGCGGTCAGCGTCGGGGCCAACGTCATCAGCGGCGATTTGGGCCCTTCACAGCAGGCCGTGATGGCCTTGCCGCAGGCGCGCAACCCGCCGCCCGGCGTGCGCTTGGCGACGGCGGGCCAGACCGAAGACACCGAAGAGATGTTCGCCAGCTTCGCCACCGCGATGCTCTGGGGCGTGATCCTGATCTTCGGCGTGCTGGTGCTGCTCTTCCGCGACTTCTTCCAGCCGCTGACGATCATGACCGCGCTGCCGCTCTCGATCGGGGGCGCGTTCCTGGGCCTCTTCATCGCCAATCAGCCGGTTTCAATGTTCGCGCTGATCGGGCTGCTCATGCTGATGGGGCTTGTGACCAAGAATTCGATCCTGCTCGTCGATTTCGCCATCGAGCAGATGCACAACGGCATGAGCCGCAATCAGGCGCTGATGGAGGCGGGCATGAAGCGCGCCCGCCCGATCCTGATGACGACGTTTGCGATGTCGGGCGGGATGATCCCCGCCGCCGCCGGCTGGGGCGTGGACGGCACGCTGCGCCAAGGCATGGGCGCGGCCGTCATCGGCGGACTTCTGCTTTCCACGCTTCTGAGCCTTGTCTTCGTGCCGGCGATGTTCGTGCTCGTCGATCGCCTGGAGCGGTTGGTGAAACCCTTTTTCGCCCGCCTCTCCACCCGCAACGCGCCCCCGCAGCAGCATCCTGCGGAATGAAGGGCGCGGGCCTCAAGCCACCGGACAGCGCGCCGGCCGGAAGCCGGAGGCGGCGGATGGGGCGCGCAGCGCCTACCCCGAATGCTGGTGGAGCATCACCACGGCGAGGTTGGCCGCAAAGCACAGCGCCGAGAGCCCGAACAGGAACGACACTTTCCGCCCGCGATGGGCCCGCCACTCAAGCAGACCGCCCAGCAGCACCAGCCCCGCCGACAGCGCCAGGATCCAGAGTTCGTAGGCATGGATGAGTTCGTGCGCGCCGCTGAAATAGCGCGCGACCGCGCTCACGCCGATCGAAGCGCCCGCGCCGGCCGCCATCAGCATCAGCGCCGCCGGAACCCCGCAGCACAACACGTGCGCGCCCACCACGAGCGCGTGCAGCTTGTGGGCCGCGCGCGCGGACCCGGCGCGCCGCCCGAGCGCGCCTTCAGGACCGGGCTCCCGCCCCTGAGCTGCGTTATGTTGTAACATACCTCCTCCCTAATCCTTGCCTTGCACGCGGTCAAGCGAGCGACGACGCCGAGTTTTGGCATGAGCGAACAGCGCATGCGGTGAGAAGGCCTTGCCGGTCGCGCCGGATTGGCGCATGAACAGCGCCATTAGAGGGGAATGAGCCGTGGCCCGAATTTTGGTCGCCGTGCGTGATTTTCTGGTGATCCTGGCGTTGAGCTGGATCGGCGTGGCGGTGGACTCCCAGGACGAGCGTAAACCGAAGCCGGCCGAGGGCTCAAAATCCGTCGCCGCGATCGCGGTCAGCCCGGACCAGTGCGGCTAGCGCCCGCCTCGTATTCACCCCGCGCTGCGTAACGCTGCCGCTCCGCGTGGCGCGGCACTTGATTCGCATGTCTTGTCGAGCTTTTGTTGCGTCGCCGTCCATCTTTGGACCGGCCGGCGCCGGCGGCGTTGCAAGCTGGGGTGAAGAGCCCGATGGCCGAGTTTGAGACTTCCGAAGCCCGCAGCGAGGCGCAGGACCCCGGCCGCGCGATTTTGATCGCCTCAGCCGTGCTGGGCGCAGCCTGGATCGCCACCGCTGTGTTCGCCGGGATCAACGTCCTCGGCGTCACCTATATCGCCACCCTGCCGCCCGAGACCCTGGCCATTCTGGCGGCGGTCGCGGTCCTGCCGGCGCTCATGGTGATCCTCGGCGGCGTCGCCGCGCGCGAGGGCGTGCGCGCCCGCCACGAAGCCCGCCGCCTCGCCGACGCCGCATCCGACCTGATCAATCCCTCCGCCCGGGCCGAGATGTCGGCGCGCCGCCTGGCCGTCGCGGTGCGCGGCGAGATCACCGCGCTCGACCGCGCGCTGGAGCAGACGATCTCCAAGCTCCACGAGGTGGAGGCGAGCGTCACCCGCCAGACCCACGCGGTGAATGCGATCGCCCAGCAAGCGCGATCCGGCGCCGATTCCATGATCGCCGGCTTCGGCCGCGAGCGCGCCGAGCTGCTGCAGATCGCGGAAGACCTGAACAACCAGGCCGAGATGATCGGCCAGGCGATCTCGCGCCACACCCACGCGATCGCGGAGAGCGCCCGCATCGCCGAGCAGGAAGTGCGCGCCGCCGACGAATTGCTGGAGTCGCGCATCGGCTCCTTCGGCGCCGCCGCGTCCCTGATCGCCGATCGCACCAACGCGCTCACCGGCGCCGCCGCCGCCAGCGCCGATTCCGCGCTGCGCCTCGAAACCGCGCTTTCGCAGGCGCTCGAAACCCTCGCCAAGGCGACGAACCTCACCGAGGCCGCCCGCCAATCGGCGGAAGCCGCCGCCTACGCCGCGAGCCAGACTGCCGGCGCCGTGCGTGAAACGTCGGCCGACGCCGTCGAGGAGGCCCGCCGCGCCGCCGACCTCATCCGCAACGAAGCCACCGCGCTGCGCCGCGACGCAGAGGACGCGATGGCCCGCCTGCGTGAAGCGGCGGAGAACGCCCGCGGCGTCGCCCGCGACGCCGTTGCGGCGGTGAACAATGTCGCTCCCGCCCCCGCCGCGCCTCCGGTTCGTCCCCGTACGCCGCCGCCGGCGCCCCCGCCCGCGCCGGCCCGTGTCGCGGCGATGCAGCCGGCCAAGCCGCCCACGCCGCGCGCCGCGCCGCCCGCGCCC
>JACAEE010000152.1 GCA_013389015.1 Hydrogenophilaceae bacterium
AGCCAGGATCACCTTCCCTCATTCCGGCCGCAGCGTTGCGGAGCAACGCGGAGAGCCGGAACCCAGAAGCGCGTCGAGCGCCGCGCCTTCGCCGCTGGGTTCCGGGTCTCACCCCGGATTAAGTCCGGGGTTCGCCCGGAATGAGGGAGGAGAGAATGAATCCGTTTGGTCGCAACGGGCTCTAACGTCGCCGGACAGGTTTGGTGTTCAGGCGGGCGCTTCGGAGACGGAGCGCCCGTTTGCTATTGTCGTGATCGAGGTTCGAAGCGATGGCTGAGTGGCCGCGCGGCTGGTGGCCGATCGAGAATCTTGACCATCGGCGCGCGTTCCGGGAGGAGCTCGAGGCCGAAGTCGGGGCGGGGCACCTGCTGAAGGGCATGGCGCTCGATGCGATCGCCCGGCGAGACGGCAGCGACGACTACCTCTTCGCCGCCGAAGATGGGCGGGTGGCCGAGGTGCGCCTTACCTTCGGCAATCATCCGGAACGGCCGCCTTGGCCCGAGGCCGTCCTCTACGAGAGCCTTGAGGCGTGGCGACGAAGCCGACGCGGCGACATGCAGAACTAAGGCTGTTGCTCGCCCCGCTGGACGAGAACGCCAAGACGGTCATTGATCGAGAAGAGGACGATCCAGGCCTCGCAAAGGACCCGCCAGATCAGGAGCAGAAGCGCCGAGCCGAGGAGGATCATCAGCATGCGCAGAGTAGGGTCCGCCGTGGCGTAGGCGCCGTAGCCGTAGCCGCCATAACCGCCGCGCCCGGCGTTGGCGATGGCGAGCACGGCGGAGACGGCGATCATGATCAGGCCCAGGATGTAGATGATCTGAATGAGCACCGGCGACCAGAACTTCTGAAAGCTGAACATGCAGGGCCTCCCCCAACGGTGGAACGGAAGGCAGCGTAGGGCGGACCGAACGGCGCCGTCCAGAAGGAGACGGAGATGGCGCATCGGGTATTCATCGACGGCGAAGCCGGCACGACGGGGCTGCAAATTCGCGAGCGGCTGGCGGGGCGGCGCGACATCGCGCTCGTCTCGATCGATCCGGCGCGGCGCAAGGATGCGGCCGCGCGGCGCGACATGCTCAACAGCGTCGACGCGGTGATCCTATGCCTGCCCGACGAGGCGGCGAGGGAGTCCGCGGCGCTGATCGAGCGCGACGGCGTGCGGGTGATCGACGCCTCGACGGCGCACCGCACCGCCGAGGGGTGGACCTACGGCTTCCCCGAAATGACCAAGACCCAGCGCGCCGAGATCGCGGCCTCCAAGCGCGTGTCCAATCCAGGCTGCTATCCCACCGGCTTCATCGCGCTCATGCGCCCGCTGGTGCATGCGGGCCTCGTGCCGGCGGCGTTCCCGATCAGCGTCAACGCCGTCTCCGGCTATACCGGCGGGGGCAGAAGCATGATCGCGGAGTTCGAGGACGAGACCTACGCGCACTACACCGAGGCGCGCTACCGGATCTATGCGACCGGTCTCGGCCACAAGCACGTTCCCGAGATGCAGGCGCATGCCGGGCTCGCGCATGCGCCCTTGTTCGCGCCGGCGGTCGCGCGCTATGCGCAAGGCATGATCGTGGAGGTTCCCCTGCCGCTCTGGGCGCTGCCGGACCGGCCGACGCTGGCCGACGTGCACGGCGTGCTGGCGGCGGCGTATCTCAACGAATATTTCGTCGAAGTGGCCTCGCTCGAAGAAGCGCGCGAGGTGAAGACGCTCAATCCCGAAGCGCTCAACGGCACCAACACGATGCAGCTGTTCGTGTTCGGCCATGACGACCAGGCGCGGCTCGTGGCGCGGCTCGACAATCTGGGCAAAGGCGCCTCCGGCGCGGCGGTGCAGAACCTCAACATCATGCTTGGACTGGAAGAGACCGCGGGGCTCGCGTGATGCGTGCGCTGCGGCGCGTCCTGGCGTTGGCGCTGACCCTGCTGCTGGTCGCCGGGTGTGCATTGAGCCAGCGCGACGAGGCGCTCTCTCGCGCGCCGATGGAGGCGCTGCGCGCGCGCGACATGACCGCGCTCTACGACATGCTCTCGCCCGGCCTGCGCAACCAGGAGACGCGCGCCGCGCTGGAGACCATGATGGCGATGGTTCCCGCCGCGCCGCCGGATCGGATCCGCACGGCGTCGTGGCGGGTGACGACGACTTCCGGCGCCCGCACGGTCGAAACGCTGAGCCTGTATGAATATCGCGATCGCATGCTGGAGGTGCGCGCGCGGATGGTCACGGCGCAAGGCGCGAACAATGCCGAGCTGGAGTCGTTCTCGGTGACGCCGATCGACAGCGCCGCGGTCGCAGCGAACGCGCTGCGTTTCGATCGGATGACGAGCGTGCATCTGGCGATGCTGGCGGGCGCGGTCGCGTCGCTGGCGCTGATGATCGCGGGGTTCGTCGCCGTGCTGCGTACGCGCGGATTTGCGATGAAGTGGCTGTTCGCCATCCTGGCGTTCGCGGGCGTCGGCGCGGCGTGGCTCAATTGGACGACGGGCGAAGCCGGCTTTCACTTAGCGGCGGTCAACCTGATCGGCTTCGGATTTTCGCGCGCGGCGTCTCCGCTCAGTCCGTGGATCCTGCACTTCTCAGCGCCGGTCGGCGCCATCCTGGTGCTGGCGCTCACGCAGCGCCATCGCGCCCGCCGCGACGCCGCCTGATCACGGGATACGCGCGTCGAAGCGGGCGCGTTACGCGCTATCGTTTCAGGCGCAGCTGGCCGAGATAGTCGCGCTTGCCGAGCGGCACGCCGCGCATGCGCAGGATGTCGTAGGCGGTGGTGGCGTGGAAATGGAAGTTCGGCGTGGAGAACGACAACAGGAAGTTCTCGGCCGTGAACGGCAGCTTGTTGTCGCCGAGCTGGAACACCATGTCGCGGCCCATCAGCGCGTTCACCTCATCAGGCGTGAGCGCCGCGAGCCCTTCGAGCGTGTCGGCGACGCGCTTCTGCATCGCAGGATAATCCTGCGGCGGCGGCGTTTCGCGCGGCGGGACGAACACGCCTTGCCTCACCGCCTCGATGGCGCCGAGCGAATGGACGTGGGTGAAGAGAATCTGATGCTTGAGCGGCAGCATGTCCTCGAACAGCCGCGTCTCGGCGAAGTCGTTGGGATGGATCTTGTGATCGGCGCAATAATGCGCGCCCTTGTCGAGCACGCCGGCCAGGCCGCCGAGCACCTGGCGGAAGCCGGGGACGGTGGCGTCATAAAGCGAGACACCCATGAGTTTTCCTCCGCGGCTTGGCGTCAGGCTGCGGAACGCACCTTGACATATTCGCCGGGCGCCTCGCCTAGCACGGGGAGGTCGCCGTCGCCAGGATGACGCGCCGGCGCATCCGGGCCGGAGATTTTCGCGAGCCAGTCGTTCCAGTGCGGCCACCAGGAGCCGGGGCGTTCTTCGGCGCCTTCGAGCCATTCTTCGAACGTGTCCGGCAGCTTCGGATTGACCCAGTGCTGATACTTGTTGGCGCTCGGGGGATTGATCACGCCGGCGATGTGGCCGGAGCCGGCGAGCGTGAACGTCACCGGGCCGCCGAACAGCTTGGCGCTGCGATAGACGCTCGCGGCCGGCGCGATGTGATCCTCCTTGGAGGATTGCATATAGATCGGGATCTTCACCTTCGCGAGACGGATCGGCTCGCCCAGGAGCGTCATCTCGTTCTTGGCCATCGCGTTCTCGTGGTAGAAGCGATTGAGATAGAAGAGATGCAGCGCGCGCGGCATGCGCGTCTGGTCGCTGTTCCAATAGAGCAGATCGAAGGGCGGCGGCTTGTTGCCGAGATAGTAATTGTCGACGATGTAATTCCAGATGAGATCGTTGGCGCGCAGCGCGTTGAACGTGTCGGCCATCGCTTGCGCATCCAGGAAGCCGCCGTGCTGGTCGATCCGGTCGGAGAGATACTCGATGGCGGTCTTGTCGGCGAACACCTTGAGGTCGCCCGCGAGTTCGAAATCGCTTTGCGACGCGAAGAAAGTCGCGCTCTGGATGCGGCGGTCGCCCTTGTTGGCCATGTAGCCGAGGCAGGCGGCCAGCAGCGTGCCGCCGATGCAATAGCCCACGGTGTTGACGCGATCGACGCCGGTCGCGTCGAGCACGGCCTTCACCGCCGCGAACACGCCGTCGCGCATATAGTCCTCGAACGTCGCCTCGGCCATTTCGGCGTCGGGATTGACCCAGGAGGCGACGAACACCGTGTGGCCCTGGGAAACGAGCCAGCGGATCATCGAATTCTTCGGCTGCAGATCGAGGATGTAGAACTTGTTGATCCAGGGCGGGAAGATCAGCAGCGGCACTTCATGGACGGTCTCGGTCGTGGGTTCGTACTGCAGCAGTTCGATCAGCTGGTTGCGGAAGACGACCTTGCCGGGGCTCGTCGCGATGTTCTCGCCGAGCTTGAACGCGGTCATGTCGGTCTGCGTGATCGCCAGCGCGCCGCCGCCGCGCTTCAGATCGCGCGCGAAATTCTCCATGCCCTTCTTCAGGCTTTCGCCGCGCGTTTCGATGAGCGCGCGCAGCGCCGCGGGATTGGTGAGCAGGAAGTTGGACGGCGAGGCGGCGTCGACCGCCTGGCGCATAAAGAAGGCGGCCTTGCGTTTGGCCGCGTCGTCGAGGCCTTCGGTGCGCTCGACGAGATCGATGAAGAATTGCGCCGTGGCGAGATAGGCGTCGCGCATCAGCGCAAAGCCGGGATTTGTGCTCCACTCGGGATCCTTGAAGCGCTTGTCGCGCACCGGTTCGCCGCCTTCAGGCGGCCCCATCATCAGATTGAGCGCGTGGCGCTCCCAGATGTCGGCGTAGCGCTTCCACAGATTGGCGAAGGCGTCGCGCACCGTTTCCGGCTGCATGATGAGGTGGGACCACATCTCCGCCATCGCCGGGCCGACGCCGAAGGGATCGATGTGCTGGGGCGCGGGCGTGGGGCGGGCGTGGCGCAGGAAGGCGTCGGCGAACACGGAATTGGCCTGGTTCATCGCCTCGGCGATGTTGCGCGAAAGATCGGCGAGGCTCTCCGGCGTCTGCGCGGCGAACACTTCGGGCAGGGACGCCGCCGGCGCGGGCTTGGGTTCGGGCGACGCCGCAGCAGGACGGGGGGCTGGCGGTGCTGACACGGCGGCTTCCTTGCTGGCCGGCGCGCCGGCGGGAGTGGACTGCGCCTTCTTGGCCGCCGCGCGCTTCCGCCGGGGTTTGGCGGGGGCGCCCTCGGCCGGTTTCCCGCTGCGCTGGGACCCGTCTTCCGGCGGCGTCATGACTGCGTTCTCCCTATCTGTATTGAGTCCGATGGTGGCATAAGCGGAAAGGCTGGTATAGGACGCGGCCAAAGGAGCCTGGCGCGCCCATGACACGCTTGACCGCCCCGTTCGCCGCAAAACGCGCCGCCCTCTGGTCGGCGGCGGCGGCGCTTGCGGCGGCGGCCGGCGCATGCGCGAGCAACGCCGAAACGACCCGGCCGCTGCCGGCTTGGTTCGTCGAGCAACAGGCGGCGCTGGAGAAGGAAGGCTATCCGCGGCTGGAGAACGTGCCCGACCGGGTCGACGCCACGGTGGATCAAGGCCATTGGGACGCGGTGACGCGCGAACTCGATGCGGCGGCCGCGGAAATGTTGGCCGATCCGCGCAGCGCGCCGGCCGTCGCCGGCGCGGCCGCAGATGCAGACGCGGCCGCCTTCACGGAGGCCGCGCGGCGGGAGCTGGAAGCCACCGGCGCGGCCCATGGCGCGCCGGCCTCGACGGTCCCGCCGTCCGCAGCGCCGGCCGATCCGGCCGCCGCCCCGCCGCCTCCTCCGGCTCCGGCTCAGGATGCGTCCACGCCGGAGTGACGCGCGCCCCGCGCCGCTTTAACAGAACTTCACATGACCGCCGATTTCTACAAGACGCGCCGCCTGCCGCCGTACGTGTTCGAGGAAGTGAACAAGGTGAAGGCGCGCCTGCGCAACCAGGGCGTCGACATCATCGATTTCGGCATGGGCAATCCCGATCTGCCGGTCCCGGCGCACATCATCGAGAAGCTGGTGGAGACGGCGAAGAAGCCGCGCACGAACCGCTATTCGGCCTCGCGCGGCATTCCCGGCCTGCGCAAGGCGATGGCGGGCTATTACGAGCGCCGCTTCGGGGTCAAGCTCAATCCCGATACGCAAGTGGTGGCCACGCTCGGCTCCAAGGAAGGCTTCGCCAACCTCGCCCAAGCGATCACCGCGCCGGGCGATGTGATCCTTGCGCCGAACCCGTCCTATCCGATCCATGCGTTCGGCTTCATCATGGCGGGCGGCGTCATCCGCCACATCGAGGCGCATTCGCCGGAGCAATATCTCTCCGGGCTCGGGCGCGCGGTGCGCCATTCGGTGCCGCCGCCGATCGCGATGATCCTGTGCTATCCGGCGAACCCGACGGCCCAGGTCGCTTCGCTCGACGTCTATAAGGAGGCGATCGCGTTCGCGAAGAAGCACGACATGTTCGTGCTCTCCGACATGGCCTATTCGGAGGTGTATTTCGACGGCGAGCCGCCGCCTTCGGCGCTGCAGGTTCCGGGCGCGCTCGATGTGTGCGTGGAAGTGAACACGCTCTCCAAGACCTATTCGATGGCCGGCTTCCGCGTCGGCTTCGCGCTCGGCAATGAGCGGCTGATCGCGGCGCTGGCGCGGGTGAAGTCCTATCTCGATTATGGCGCCTATACGCCGATCCAGGTCGCAGCCGCCGCCGCGCTCAACGGACCGCAGGACTGCGTCGAAGACATGCGCCAGACCTACAAGCATCGCCGCGACGTGCTGGTGGAGACGTTCTCGAAAGCGGGCTGGGCGATCCCTTCGCCGTCGGCGTCGATGTTCGCCTGGGCGCCGCTGCCGGAGGCGTTCCGCCATCTGGGCAGCGTGGAATTCTCCAAGCGGCTCGTGGAGCAGGCCGCGATCGCCGTCGCGCCCGGCGCCGGCTTCGGCGAATATGGCGACGGCTTCATCCGCATCGGGCTGGTCGAAAACGAACAGCGCATCCGCCAGGCGGCGCGCAATCTGAAGCGGTTCCTCGCGTCGAACTCCGCGGTGGCGGCGCAATGAGTTCGTCTTCCTTCCTCATTCCGGACGGCCCGCAGCGCCGATCCGGAACCCAGGAGATCGAGCCGCTCGCGCGCGCCCGGGTTCCGAGGCTCGCTATGCTCGCGCGCAATGAGGGATTGGAAGTGACGGAGCGCGCGCAGTGAAACGATTGCGCATCGGCCTGGCGGGTCTCGGCGTCGTCGGCGGGGGGCTGGTCAAGCTGCTCGAAGGCCCCGCGCCGAAAGTGGGCGGCGGCGCTTTCGAAATCGCCGGCGTGTCGGCGCGGAACAGGACGCGCAAGCGCGACGTCTCGATCGAGCCTTACGCCTGGTATGACGATCCCGTCGAGCTCGCGGAAAATCCCGAAATCGACGTGCTCGTCGAGCTCATCGGCGGCTCGGACGGGCCGGCGAAGAAGGCTGTGGAGACCGCCCTCAAGCGCGGCGCGCACGTGGTGACGGCCAACAAGGCGCTCATCGCCATGCATGGCGCGGAGCTTGCGGCCTTGAGCGAAACGCATGGCGGGGCGCTCAAGTTCGAAGCGGCGGTCGGCGGCGGCGTGCCGATCGTGAAGGCGCTGCGCGAAAGCCTGACGGGCAGCCGCGTCAACGCCATCTCCGGCATCTTGAACGGCACCTGCAATTTCCTGCTCACCGAGATGGAGGCGAGCGGCCATCCGTATGCGGAGGTTCTCGCCGAAGCGCAGCGCATGGGCTACGCCGAGGCCGACCCGACGATGGACGTCGGCGGCTTCGACGCCGCGCACAAGATCACCATCCTCGCCGCGATCGCGTTCGGCGCGCAGCCGGACTATGAGCATTGCCGGATCGAGGGCGTCGACGACGTCTCGCTCACCGACATCCGGCTCGCGTTCAAGCTCGGCTACCGGATCAAGCTGATCGCCAAGGCCGAACGGATCGGCGCGGGCGTGGCGCTTAATGTGCGCCCGGCGCTCGTGGCGCTCGATCATCCGCTGGCCGCGATCGGAGGCGCGCTCAACGCGGCGGTGGTGGACGCCGATCCGGTCGGGCGGCTCACCTTCGTCGGCGCGGGCGCGGGCGCGGGGCCCACCGCCTAGGCCGTCGCCGCCGACCTTATGGACATCCTCAGCGGGCGCTGCGGGCCCGCGTTCGGCAAAGTGGTGCGCGATTTGCTTCCCGCTCCCCGCGCGGCGCCGGAAGAGTACGGACGCTTCTATATGCGGCTTTTAGTGGCGGATCGGCCCGGTGTGATCGCGGCGGTGTCCGATCGCCTGGGACGGGAGAAAATCTCCATCGAAAGCATCCTGCAGACGCCGGCCAGAGACCTTAGCCGCGACGATGGTCGTGACGAGGGCGCTGTTCCTATTGTATTGACCACCCAGCCCTGCGCGCGGGCGAGCCTTGAGGCCGCCGCGGCGCAGATTCAGAGCCTTGAGGCGGCGATCGCCGCCCCGCGCATCATGCCGATCGAGGAAACCCATGGCCCGCGCTTCCGCTCCTGATCTCAAGCTTGTCGCCTCCAGCGTGACGCTGACCGACGATCTTGCCTTCTCCGCCGCAAAGGCGGTGATGGCGGCCGCGGTGGCCGCTTCCAAGCTCGCCGGGCGCGGCGACGAGAAGGCCGCAGACCAGGCCGCCGTCGATGCGCTGCGGAACGCGCTCAACGCGATGCCGATCAAGGGCCGGATCGTGATCGGCGAGGGCGAGCGCGACGAGGCGCCGATGCTCTATTGCGGCGAATTCGTCGGTTCGGGCGAGGGCCCCGAGATCGACATCGCGCTCGATCCGCTGGAAGGCACGACGCTGACGGCCAAGGCGATGGCCAACGCGATCGCGGTGATGGCGTTCGCGCCGCGCGGCGGGCTCCTGCATGCGCCCGACACCTATATGGACAAGCTCGCCATCGGCCCCGGCTTCGACAACGACGTGATCGATCTCGACGCCTCGATCGCCGACAATGTGCATGCGGTCGCCAAAGCGAAGGGCGAGAAGGTGCACGATATCGGCGTGTGCGTTCTCGACCGCCCCCGCCACGCGACGATCATCGACGATTTGCGCAAGATCGGCGCGCGCATCCACCTCATTTCCGACGGCGACGTCTGCGGCGTGATCAACACCACCAATCCCGACACCGGCATCGACATCTATGTCGGCCAGGGCGGCGCGCCGGAAGGGGTGCTGGCGGCCGCGGCGCTGAAATGCGTGGGCGGGCAGTTCCAGGGGCGGCTCGTGTTTCGCAACGACGATGAGCGCCGGCGCGCCGACAAGGTCGGCATCACCGATCTCAACCGCCGCTACATGCTCCATGATCTGGTGGCGAGCGAGGCCATCTTCGTGGCGACGGGGGTCACGTCCGGCTCGATGCTGCAGGGCGTGCGCACGATCGGCGGGCACTGCACCACCCACACGCTGATCATGAACTCGGCGACGAAGAACGTGACCGATCTCAGGATGCGCTCGCCCTGCGCCTAGGCAGACTGCGGCGCAGCGCGGCGGCCAGCGTGCGCACGTAGCGCCCCAGCGCCCGCAGCGCGAGCCAGCCGGCGGCGAAGAAGACCGGCGCCAACGCGCGGACCGGCGAACAGCTGGAGGCGAATCGGCCTAGCGTCGCGGCCGTGAACAAGCCGGAGAAAATCGTTGCGCCGCCCGATGATGCGCCGCGCGCGTTCCTGGGCGTCGAGCGCTCGCTCGGCGGGCGGACATGGCGCGAGCGGGCCGGCGATCTGCAGCTGGCTGCAGCGCTGCGGCGGGCGCACGGCCTGCCGGAGATCGCGGCGCGCCTGCTGGCGGCGCGCGGCGTGACGCGCGAAGGCGCGGGCGTGTTCCTGAAGCCGATGCTGCGCGATCTCTTTCCCGATCCCTCTTCGTTTGCGGACATGGACCTGGCGGCGCGCGCGATCGAGGACGCGATCGCTAGCGGCCGCAGGACGGCGGTGTTCGCGGACTATGACGTGGATGGAGGAACCTCCGCCGCGCAGCTCGTGCGCTATTTCCGTGCGCGGGGGCGCGAGTTGGGCATCTACGTGCCGGATCGGATGAGCGAGGGCTACGGACCGTCCGCGCAGGCGTTCGAACGCCTGAAGGCGCAGGGCTACGAACTCGTCATCACCGTCGATTGCGGGGCGGCGGCGGAAGGGCCGCTCAACGCTGCGGCGGACATGGGGCTCGACGTCATCGTGCTCGACCATCACCTGATGGCGGGGCCCCCGCCCAAGGCGCTGGCGGTCGTCAATCCCAACCGGCTGGATTGCGGCTCCGGCATGGGGACGCTGACGGCGGCGGGCGTGGTGCTGGTGACGCTGGCCGCGGTGAACCGCGAAGCGCGCAAGCGCGGGCGGAACGATCTGCCCGATCCCCGCGAATGGCTCGATCTCGCGGCGCTGGGGACGGTGTGCGATGTGGCGCCGCTGACGGGCTTCAATCGCGCGATCGTTTCGCAGGGACTGAAAGTGCTGCGCGGCGGCAAGAATATCGGGCTCGCCGCGCTCGCGCGCTCGGCGGGCCGGCCCGACGTCGGCAGCGTCTATGATCTCGGCTTCATCCTTGGACCGCGGATCAACGCCGGGGGGCGGATCGGGGATTCGTCATTGGCGACGCGGCTGCTCTCAACGGAAGACCCCGCGCTCGCCGAGGAGATCGCGGCGCAGCTCGAAGATCTGAACGCCGAGCGGCGCAAGCGCGAGGCGGAGATGCTGGCGGAGGCGCAGGCGGCGGCGGAAGCGGAGCGTTCGCCCGTCGTCGTCGTGGGCTCCCCGCGCTGGCACCCCGGCGTCATCGGCATCGCGGCGGGGCGGCTGAAGGACAAGCTCCTGAAGCCCGTGATCGTGCTCGGCGGGGTGACGCCGGACGAACCCGCCAAGGGCTCCGGGCGCTCCATAACCGGCGTCAATCTCGGCGCGGCGGTCGCGGCGGCGGCCAAGGCGGGCGTGGCGCTCGCCGGCGGCGGGCACGCGATGGCGGCGGGACTCACGGTCGAGTGGGAGCGCAGGGAGGCGCTGCAGGATTTTCTGTCCGAGGCGCTCGGCGCCGAGATCGCGGCGGCCGAAGGCGCAGCGCGCGCGCTGTCGATCGACGCGGCCGCGAGCGTGGGCGCGCTGACGGTGGAGCTGCTCGATGCGCTCGACGCGATCGGGCCCTATGGCGCGGGGCATCCCGAGCCGGTGCTGGCGCTGCCCGATGTGAAGGTGAGCTACGTCAATCCGCTCAAGGGCGGCGAGCATGTGCGCTGCGTGCTTGAAGACGCGCGCGGCGCGCGGATCCGCGCGATCGCGTGGCGCGTGGGCGGCGCGCCGCTGGGCGAGGCGTTGCTGTCGCAGCGCGGGCTGCTGCATGTCGCGTGCAAACTCAAGCGCGACGCCTATGGCGGGGGGCCGCCGCGCCCCGAGGTGGAGATTCTCGACGCGGCGCGGGCGGCGTGATCAGGCGCTCTGATACTCGCCTTTTTCGAAGCGCTCGCGCAGCACGAATTTCTGGATCTTGCCGGAGCCGGTGAGCGGCCATTCCTGCACCTCGATCCAGTGCGCGGGCGTTTTCTGCGGCGATATCCGTTCGCGGCAATGCGCGATGAGGGCCTGGCGATCGAGGATCGCGCCGGGGCGCAGGCGCAGGAAGCAGACGACGATCTCGCCCCATTTCTCATCCGGCGCCCCGACGACGGCGGCTTCGAGCACATCGGGATGTTCGAGCAGCACGTTCTCGATTTCAGCCGGAAAGAGATTCTCGCCGCCGCGGATGATCATCTCCTTCACCCGGCCGGTGACGCGCACATAGCCGCGGGAATCCATGGTTCCAAGATCGCCGGTGTGGAGCCAGCCCTCCTTGTCGATGGTCGCGGCCGTCGCTTCGGGATTGTCGTTGTATTCGAGCATGAGGCTGTAGGCGCGCGCGCAAATCTCGCCGACTACGCCGACGGGAACGATCTGGTTGGTCGCGGGATCGCGGATCGAAATCTCCGTCTGCGGCATCGGCTGGCCGACGGTGTTGCACAGATCGTCGAAGCTGTCGTCGACTTGCGACTGGGTGAGCAGCGGGCTCGTCTCGGTCTGTCCGTACACGGTCTCGAAATCGCAGCCGAACGTCGCCTTCACGCGGCGGACGAGTTCGGGCGGCACCATCGAGCCGCCGGAGCAGGCGATGCGGATGGAGGAGACGTCGCGCGGCTTGGCCGCCTGCGCCTCCAGGAGCCCCACCAGCATGGTCGGCACGCCGAGCAGGAAGTCGACGCGCTCGGCTTCGATGATGTCGAGCATCGGGCCTGGATTGAAAAAGCGCGCCAGGATCATCCGGCAGCCATGCTGCACGGCGCCCAGCGTCAGGATCGAGCAGCCGGCGGTGTGGAACATCGGCATGGGATTGAGCAGCGTCTCGCCTGCGCGCGCCTGGAGCCGCGCGAGCCCATGACGGGAATTGTTGGTGAGGCCGAGGTGATGCAGCACCGCGCCTTTCGGGAAACCGGTGGTGCCGGAGGTGTATTGCACCTGCACCGGATCGCGCGGCTTCACCTCGGGCAGCGCGATCGCCTCGCGCGCGCCGGCGAAGAAGGCGACGGCGTCCTCCATGTCGACGACCTCGCGAAGGGCGGGGGTTGCGCGCGCGACCTCGGCGGCGATCTCGGCCATCGGGTTGCCGCGGTGCTCCTTGACGATGAAGAGGCCGACAGCGCGGGACTGATCGAGCACGTATTTGAGTTCGCGCGGGCGATAGGCGGGATTCGCCGTGACGAGGGTCAGCCCGGCGAGCGCGGCGGCGAATTCGAGCAGCACCCATTCCGGCGCGTTCGGCGCCCAGACGCAAATCCGTTCGCCGGGGCGATAGCGGGAGAGGAGGGCGCGCGCCAGCCGCTCGGACTCGGCCAGGAGCGCGGAATAGGTCCAGCTGCGGCCAAGCGCGCCGGCGATGTCGGCCTCCAGCAGCGCAACCTGCTCGGGCGTCTTGGCCGCCTGCGCGCGCAGGACGCCGCCGACGGTCGTTTCCAGGATCACGTCGTCGGTCTGGGCCGGGAAATAGGATTCGGTCAGGTTAACCCGGTACATCGCGCGCTCCTCCCAGGGGCCGTTTGGGCGCCGCCGCGGCCAGGAGGCTGGGGCGCGAACACGCCTTGCGTCCCCAGGCGGGCGCCTCTATATCGCCCGTTCGCGCTCGCCCGGGCGGCTCCGCCCGGCGCGATGGGCCCTTCGTCTATCGGTTAGGACGTCAGGTTTTCAACCTGAAAAGAGGGGTTCGACTCCCCTAGGGCCTGCCAGTTCCGCGTGCGCGAAACGCCGCATGACGCGCAGGGCTCGTCGCCCCTCGCCGGCCTTGATCTCGCCCCCTCGATCAACAACACAGGACGGCCGGCGTGGGACGCCGCTTGGCGGGAGCCGTTCATGTCAGTTCACCTCGATCGTCGCGCGCTTGCGGGGGGGCTTTTGAGCCTTGGCGCTGCAGCGAGCCTTGCGCCGCCGGCTGCGGCGCAGAACGAGGCGGGGCTCATCGTAAGGCGCGAGAGCCGCTACAACACCATCTATGTGCGCCGCGAGCGGGGCGGGCTCATTTCGATGCAGTTCGGGATCAACGAACGGCGCTTCACCGAGAGCCTCTACAATCCCGCCGATCCGCGCGAGCTGCCGGTGGAATACACCCGCTACATGACCGTCGCGCTGCTCTACCCGCAGCGTTTGACGAACGTGCTCGAGATCGGCCTCGGCGGCGGGCGCACGGCGAACTACCTGCACCTGCACATGCCCCAGCTCACCATCACCAGCGTCGAGCTCGATCCGGAAGTGATCGCGCTGGCGCAGCGTTATTTCGGCGTGCGGCCGAACGCGCGCTTCCGAGTGGTCGAGGCCGACGGGCGGATGTATCTGCGGCGCAGCACGGCGCGCTACGACCTCATCATGGTGGATGCCTATCGCGGCACGTTCGTGCCGTTCCATCTCCTCACGCGCGAGTTCTTCGAGACGGTCAAGAGCCGGCTTTCGCCGGGCGGCGCGGTGGCGCAGAACATCGAGCCGTGCACGATGCTGTATGAATCCGCGATCAACACGCTCAAGGCCGTGTTCGATCATGTCGACGTCTACGACGCCGGCGGCAACGTGGTCGCCGTGGCCTATGACGGCGAAATCCCGACGCAGGCGCAGTTCCGCCGGCGCGCGCGCCAGCTGCAGGCGGCGCACAATTTCCGCCACCCGATCGAGCCGATGATCGCGGTGCGGCGGATCGCGAACCGGCTGCGCGGGGCGAGCGTGCTGACGGACGATTTCGCGCCGGTGGAATCGCTCAACGCGACCGAACGGCACAATGCGCGCCAGCCGAACGCGCGCGGCACCGGGCGCTGCTGAGACCAGAGGGGGACGATGACCAGCTGGGTGCAAACCGCCATTCTGGCGATCGGGTTCACGCTCGGCGTAGCGCTGATGGGCGTGCAGATGGCGACGAGCCGGATTCTGGCGCCCTATTTCGGCGGCGACATCGAAGTGTGGGCGAGCCTCATCTCTACGGTGATGCTGGCGCTGATGGCGGGCTATTTCATCGGCGGCCGGGTGGCTGACAAATTTCCGCGTTCGGACGTTCTCGGCCTCGCCGTGCTGATCGGGGGGATCTACCTGCTGGGCGTGCCGTTCGCAGCGACGGCGGCGCTCGACGGTATGATCCTGACGCTGCCGGGCGAGGCCTGGAACGACAAATGGACGACGCGGCTCTTGACGCTCGCCGCCGCGGCCGGGATCATGCTCGTGCCGCTGACGCTGCTCAGTTTCTTTTCGCCCTATGCCGTGCGGCTGCTTTTGACCGACGCCGAACATGGCGGGCGGGTGGCGGGCGCGGTCTATTCCATCACCACGGTGGGCAATATCGTCGGCACGCTCGGGACGGCGCTTTATCTCATGGAAGTGCTCGGCTCGCGCGACACCACGCTGCTCTTCGCGTCGGTGATCGTGGTGTGCGGGCTGCTCCTCATCCTGTTGCGCAGCCGTGCGGCCGTTGATTAAGGGGCTGGCGCCGTTCGCCCTGGCGCTCGGCCTCGCCGGCTGCGCGCACGCGCAGCAGGACGGGCCGGGCGGGGCGGTTCTGGCCGAGGCGGCCTATCCTGAAGGGCCGCTTTGGCGCGACGGCCGGCTCTATGTCGCCGAGATGGGCGCGGACCGCATACGGGTGTTCGACGATCCGGGCGCGGGGGCGATCTGGCGGACGCCCGAGGGCTGCGGGCCGACGGCGATCGCGCCTTATGGCGAAGGCTTCGTCGTGCTGTGCCATCGGGCGGCGAGACTTGCGGTCCTCGACGGCCAGGGGCGCGTGCTGCGCACGATCGAAGAGAGCGCGGAGGGCGCGCCCTTCCAGAATCCCAATGACGCCAGCAGCGACGATCGCGGCGGCGTCTATTTCACCGATCCTGGCCCGTTCACGCGCCAAGTGGGCCCGCGGGGCGTGGTCTACAGGCTCGACGCCCAGGGGCGCGTGGAGCGCCTCATCGAAGGATTGTGGTACGCCAACGGCGTGTTCTTCGAGGCCGGCGCGCGGCGGCTCTATGTGTCGGACATGTTCCGCCATCGCGTGCTGCGCTATGCGGTGGGCGAAGACGGAGCGCTCAGCGCGCTCGCGCCCATCGATGTCGGCCTTGCCGCGGCGCCGTGGCCCGCGGGCGCGCCGGCATATGCGGAATGGGGGCCGGACGGGCTCGAGATCGGCCCGGACGGCGATCTCTATGTGGCGATCTACGGGCAAGGCCGGGTGCTGCGCGTCAGCGCCGATGGCGCGCTCGCGGTCGCTCTGACGGCGCCGACGCAATTCCTCACCAATATCGCGTTCGACGGCCAAGGCCGCGCGTACACGACCGGCGCGTTCGACAATGTCGAATGGCCGTTTCGCGGCGAGGTGCGCGTCTGGCCTCCGGGCGCGCTTGCGGGGCAGGCCCAAGCGCCCTAATGAGGCCGCCCGGTCCGGGGTGTAGCTCAGCCTGGTAGAGCATCAGCTTTGGGAGCTGAGGGTCGCGAGTTCGAATCCCGCCGCCCCGACCATTCAAACAACGAGACGGCGATGGCGAAGTCGGGCGCGCAGCTGTTGGTGGATGTGCTGGCCGCGCAAGGCGTGGCGCGCGTGTTCTGCGTGCCGGGGGAATCCTATCTCGCGGTGCTCGATGCGCTCTATGCGGCGCGCGATGCGATCGAGACGATCGTGTGCCGCCACGAAGCCGGCGCGGCGAACATGGCGGAGGCCGCGGGCAAGCTCACGGGCAGGCCGGGGATCTGCTTCGTGACGCGCGGGCCGGGGGCGACGCATGCCGCGATCGGGGTGCACACGGCGCGCCAGGATTCGACGCCGATGATCCTGTTTGTCGGGCAGGTCGCGCGCGGGGATAAACATCGCGAAGCGTTTCAGGAGCTCGATTATTCCGCCGTGTTCGGATCGATCGCCAAATGGGCGGTGGAGATCGAGGACGCGGCGCGGATTCCGGAATTCGTCGAACGCGCGTTTGCGACGGCGATGCAGGGGCGGATGGGCCCGGTGGTGATCGCGCTGCCGGAGGATATGTTGAGCGACGCTGTGGAGGCTGCGCCCGGCGCGCGCGTCGAGCCCGCGCGCTCTGCGCCGAGCGAGGCGTTCCTGCGCGACGCGCAATTGCTGCTCGCGAGCGCCGAGAAGCCGGTGCTGATCGTCGGCGGATCGGGCTGGGACGCGGCGGGGCGCGCGGCGCTCGAGCGGTTCGCGGCGAACGCCGATCTCCCTGTCGTCGCTTCGTTCCGGCGCAAGGATCTTCTCGACAACGAGCATCCGAACTTCGCCGGCGATCTCGGGCTCGGGCCCAATCCGAAGCTCATTGCACGGATCAAGGAGGCCGATCTCGTGCTCGCCGTCGGCGCGCGGCTCGGTGAGAATCCGAGCCAGGGCTATACCCTGTTCACGCGGGCGGAGACGGCGGCGAAGCTCGTGCACGTTCATCCGTGTGCGGAGGAGGTCGGCCGGGTGTGGCCGGCGCGTGCGGGCGCCTGCGCGGATTCCGGGCTCGCCATGGCGGCGCTGGCGCAGCTGCCGGTCGCGCCGCGCTGGGGCGTGTGGCGGCAGGCGGCGCGCGAGGAGTACGAGGCGTTTTCGGCGCCGGTCGCCGTCGGCGGCGCGGTGAACCTCTCCGAGATCGTGGCGCATCTGAGCGCTGCGCTGCCGGCCGATGCGATCATCGCCAATGGCGCGGGCAATTTCGCGGCGTGGCTGCACCGCTTCCACAAGCATCGCGCCTGGCCCACCCAGCTCGCCCCGACGAGCGGAGCGATGGGCTATGGCTTCCCGGCCGCCATCGCGGCGAAGCTTACGCATCCGGATCGCACCGTGATCTGCTTCGCCGGCGACGGCGATTTCATGATGACGGCGAACGAGATGGCGACGATCGCGCGCCACAAGGTCGGCGTCGTGACCATCGTGATCGACAATAGCAGCTACGGCACGATCCGGATGCATCAGGAGCGGGAGTTTCCCGCGCGCGTGCACGCCACCGATCTCGTGAACCCCGACTTCGTCGCCTTCGCGAACGCGTTCGGCGTGTGGGGCGTGAAAGTGGCGCGGACGGCGGATTTTGCGCCCGCGCTGCGCGAGGCCTGCGCGCGGGCGCCGGCGCTTATTCATGTGATCGCGGACGTTGAGAACATCGCGCCGGGGCGGACGATCAGCGCGCTGCGCGGCGGCTAGATCGCGCCGGCGGCGCGCCAGGCGGCGAGGTCTGCGTTCGTTGCGTTCAGCATTTCGCGGAGAACGGCGTCCGTGTCGGCGCCCAGGGCGGGCGGCGCCAGTCGCGGCTCTGGCGGGGTGCGGCTCATGCGGATCGGGCTGGCGACAAGTCGCATCGCGGCGCCGTCCGGCCGCGCCATCGCCTGCTCTGCGCCGCGCGCGCGCACATGCGGATCGGCGAACACCTGGGCGATGTCGTTGATCGGGCCGCACGGCACGCCCGCCGCTTCCAGACGCGCGATCCAGTCAGCCGTGGCGCGCGCCGCCATGATCGGCGCGAGCGCTTCGGTGAGGGCGG
Source organism: Hydrogenophilaceae bacterium (assembly GCA_013389015.1). Lineage (GTDB taxonomy): Bacteria > Pseudomonadota > Alphaproteobacteria > Caulobacterales > Aquidulcibacteraceae > CADEEL01. The sequence continues at coordinate 17,985 of JACAEE010000152.1, forward strand.
CGCGATTGGCGACGCGCCGCGCGTTGGTGAGGAAGCGCGGATCATCGGGGATGGCTTCGCAATCGGCCGCCTTCGCGAACGCCTTGAACTGAGCCTCGTTGCCGATGGCGAGGATGAGGAAGCCGTCGGCGGTGGCGAACACCTGATAGGGCGCGATGTTGGGATGGGCGTTGCCGAGGCGGGCGGGGCTTTGTCCGCCGACGAAGTAATTCATCGCCTGGTTGGCGAGCATCGCGATCTGTGAATCGAGCAGGGAAATGTCGATGTGCTGGCCCTCGCCGGTGCGTTCGGCGTGGCGCAGCGCCGCGAGGATCGAGACGGTCGCGTACATGCCGGTGAAGAGATCGGCGACCGCGACGCCGACCTTCATCGGCTCGCCGCCGGGCGCGTCGTCGGGCTGGCCGGTGATGCTCATCAGGCCGCCCATGCCCTGGATCAGGAAATCATAGCCGGCGCGCGGCGCATAAGGCCCGGTCTGGCCGAAGCCGGTGACGGAGCAATAGACGAGCGCAGGATTGATCGCCGAAAGGCTCGGATAGTCGAGGCCGTATTTCTTGAGCGCGCCGACCTTGAAATTCTCCGCCGCGATCTGGCAGCGCGCGGCGAGGCGGCGCACGATCTCTGCGCCTTCGGGCGTGGTGAAATCGACCGTGACGGAGCGCTTGTTGCGGTTGGCGGCGAGATAATAGGCGGCGTCGCCGTGGCCGCCGTCGGGCGAGCGCAGGAAAGGCGGGCCCCAGGCGCGGGTGTCGTCGCCGGCGCCGGGCTTTTCGATCTTGATCACCTCGGCGCCGAGATCGCCCAGGATCTGCGTCGCCCAGGGCCCGGCGAGCACGCGCGTCAGATCAAGCACGCGGACGCCGTCGAGGGCGCGTGGAAGCGGTGGCGTGGTCATGCCGGCTCTCTGGCAGAGCGCGCGGCGCGACGCTAGATAGAAGCGTGATGACGGATTCACGCACTCCCATGGCCACGGGCGGATGCCAGTGCGGCGCGGTGCGCTATGCGCTCTATGTCGCCCCGCAGAACGCGCACGCCTGCCATTGTCGCATGTGCCAGCGCGCCACGGGCGGCCTGTTCGCGGCGCTGGCCGGCGCGCCGAAGGGCGATTTCGCCTGGATCAAGGGCGCCCCGCGTTTCTTCGCAAGCTCGAATCTGGCGCAGCGTGGGTTTTGCGCGGATTGCGGCACGCCGCTGTCCTTCGCCTACGGCATTCCCGAGGCGCGCATCTATGTGACCATCGGATCGCTCGACGCGCCGGAGAACGCAGCGATCGAGCGGCAATATGGCGTGGAATCGAAGCTCTCCTGGGTGCGCTTCTGCGAAGCGACGCCGCAGGAGATCACCGGCGCCGATCCCAAGGCCGCGGAATTTTTCGCGCAAATGAAGAGCAACCAGGGATGAGCGAGGCGGCGTCGCCTTGGCCGCTGCGGTCCAAGCTGCGCGATCTCTATTTCGGGACGGACGCGGCGGCGTTGCGGTTTCAGGGCGTGTTGTTCGCGCTCGACGTGCTGGTGATCGGGTTCTTCATCGCCGACAGCTTCATCCACGAGAAGTGGTGGTTCTTGTGGGTCGATTACGCGATCGCGACGTTCCTGGCGTTCGACATCGCGGCCAAGCTCTATGCGCTGGGCAGCGTGCGGCGCTGGCTGCGCTACCCGACGACATGGGTGGACTTGCTGGTGCTGGCGACGATGCTGATTCCCGCGATCGGGAGTCTCGGCTTTCTCCGGATCCTGCGGCTCTGGTCCCTGGCGCACCGGGAACGGACTTGGAATGTGCTCGGCGGCGGGCGCTGGGACGACACCTATGTCGAGGATCTCACCAAGGCGATCGTCAATCTCGTCGTGTTCATCTTCTTGGCCTCGGGCTTCGCCTACGCCTTTTTCGCCGGCGCGCATCCAAAGCTCGCGACCTTCATCGACGCGATGTATTTCGCCATCACCTCGCTCACCACGACGGGCTATGGCGACATTACGATCGACAGCCAGTTCGGGCGGGTGTTCAAGATCGTGCTGATGCTGTCAGGGATCACGCTGTTCTTCGGGGTGGCGCAGAAGGCCTTCGCGCCGCATCTGAAGCGGGTGCGGTGCGCCAATTGCAGCGCCGACCGGCACGAGCGCGACGCGCATTTCTGCCGCGTGTGCGGGGAAGCGCTGGGCGAAGAGAAGAAGCCTGAACGCTAAAGCCTCTCGCGCATGGCGCGCCAGGCTTCGCGTAAGCCGTCGCGATGCGCCGGCGCCGCCAGCGCCGTTAGCGCTTCCGCCCGGGCGTCGACGTCAAGTTCGGCGAGGTCGACTGCGCCATGCTCGGTCACGACGATGGGCGCGTCATAGCGGGACACGGAGACCGGGCTCGTGAGGCGCGGGACGATGCGTGAGGCGCCGCGGCTCTCGGCCTCAAGCGCCACGATCGCGCGCCCTCCGGGCGCGGCGCGTGCGGCGCGGATGAAGTCGCCGAGGCCTCCGATGCTGGCGATCTGCGCCGCGCCCGCAAACTCGGCGTTGATCTGGCCGAAAAGATCGGCTTCCAAACAGGCGTTGATGGCGACGAGTTTTTCGATCCGGCTCAACACCGCATAGGCGTGGGTGTGAGAGATGGCCGCCATCTTGAGGCGCCGCTCTCGCCCGAGGCGTTCGTAGAGCCGCGCGCCGCCGATCGCCATGCCGGTGGTGATCGCCGCAGGCTCGTCGATGATGGCGCCTGCGTCCAGAAGCGGGAGGAGCGCATCGCTGACCATGCCCGAGAAAATGCGCAGGCGTTGCTTGCCGGTGAGCGCCGCGACGATCGCGCTCGGCAAACGCCCAACGCCGAACTGCACGACGTCGTCGTCAAACACATAGCGGCCGGCGTGGGCGGCGATCGCTTCCGCGCGGGTTTCCGCCGCCGGCGCCTCCGCAAGCGGCGCATCGATCTCGACGATGGCGTCGAACGCGCGCAGCGGGATGGTCGGGCCGTCTTGAATCTGGGGCATGCGCGCATTGACGAGGCCGATCGTGTAATCGGCGCGCCCGACGATCATCGGGCCAAGGTCGGCGCCCAGTCCGAACGAGCATCGCCCCTCCGCATCCGGCGGCGAGACATGCTGCACGGCTGCCGCGATCTCGCGCGCGGCGATCATCTGAGCGGCGCTGAAATAGTGCGCGGGCGTCAGCGCAGCGCGCCCCTGCGCCCAGGCGTCGCGCAGCGCCGGGGTGAGAAAGAAGAGATCGAGGCGCGCGTCGGGGTGGAGAGAGGAATAGTCGAACGTGTTCACGCCGGGCAGGAACACCCCGCAGAACAACAAGCCGGCGGCTGCATCCGGATTGCGCTTCCAGGCTTCGCGCAACGCGATGGGTTCGGCGCAGCCGCCGGGGAGGAACACCCGGCGCGTCCCCCGGGCGTGCGCGGCGATGTCGCGCACCGCCTCGTCAGGGGAGAGGCGCTTCATCGCCGCGGCGCGATGACCAGGGATTGCGCGGCGCGGCCGAACGTTCCGTCTACGTCGGAAAGCACGCCGAAGGCCGTGCCGCGCCCATCGGCGCCGACCCATCCGTGCGCCTCAAGCATCATCCATTCGCCGATCGGATCGCGGGCGAAGTGGATCGTGAGATCGGCGTTGATGAAGGTCCACTGCTCCCAGTCGAGCACGCCCGACATGCCGTTGCAGAAATCGGCGGTGATCGCGGCCATGATCAAGGGCGTATTGCGTTCGCCTTCGATGAAGGGCGCGCGCAGGCGAAACCAGACCGGACTGCCGTTGCGGTCGCGCATGCGGCCATCGGCCGGGCGGATGTCGAGATGCTGCGCCAGGCCCTCGCGAGCGAAATTGGCGATGCGAGGGCAATCGTCCGGCGCCGGCCAGCGCTGCGGCGGGGGACGCACATCGAGGGGCGTCTCGACGGCCGCGTCGCGGACGCGCAGCACCGCGGCGCGGACGCATTCCTTGCCGTCGGCGACCAGGCGCGCCTCGACAAGCTGGATGTTGCGTCCCTCGCGCAACACCGCCGTGCGCACTTCGAGCGGCGCGATCGGCACGGGGCGGAAGAGATCCACGGTGATGCGGGCGATGCGCATGGGGACGGCGCTCGCCATCCGATCGACGGTCCAGGCGATGAGCGCGGTCGGCGCGCCGCCGTGCTGGGCGTTGGGGTCCCAGGGGCCGCGAGTGTCTGGGCTTGGATGCGCGATCGCGCCGTCGAGGCGGTAGAAGGCGTTTGTGGATGAGAGCGCGGCGTCGGGCGCAGGCGTGGTGTGCGGCATGGCCGCATTCTCCCCGGGAGGCGGCCGGCCAGGCAAGCCTTCTCGCCGGGGCAGGACCTGCGCTAGAAGCGGCCGGCGTCCGCAGCGCATGGGGCGATTAGCTCAGCGGTAGAGCGTCTCGTTTACACCGAGAGGGTCGGCGGTTCGATCCCGTCATCGCCCACCACGCGCGTTTCGTGGCTGCAACGAAGAGCGGGCCGTCGCGTTCAGCTTCGCTCGCTCGGCGTGCGCGCGGCGACGCTGCGCGCCGTGAACGGATGCGAGGAGGAGAGTCCCCCGTCGACGACGATGGCCTGGCCGTTGACGTAGCTCGCCGCCGACGAAGCGAGGAACAGCGCGACGCTGGCGATCTCCTCCGGCTCGCCGCCGCGTTTCAGCGGATTGAGCTGTCCGACCTTGTCGAGCACGCCGGCGCTGCGCGCGTGGTCGTAGATCGGCTTGGTCATGCCGGTCTCGATGAGGCCGGGGCAGATGGCGTTGATGCGGATATTGGTTCCCGCCAATTGCTGCGCGGCGGTCTGCACGAGGCTGATGACGCCGGCCTTGGAGGCGGAATATTGCGCGGGCCCCGCATTGGCGCGCAAGCCGGCCACCGATGCCGTGCAGATGATGGCGCCGGCGCCGCGCTCCTTCATTTTCGGCGCGGCGTGTTTGATCGCGAGATATGGGCCGATGAGGTTGACGCGCAGCACTTCGGCCCAGTTTTCCGGCCCGACGTCGAAGATGCCGCCGGGCGCGCCGCCGGTGATCCCGGCGTTGGCGAAGAAGACGTCGAGCCCGCCATAAGCGGCGCAGGCCTGGGCGACGAGACCCTCGACGTCGGCCTCGCGCCCGGCGTCGGCGACGACGGCGAGCGCCTTGCCGCCGGCCTCGGCGATGGCGCGGGCCGTTTCGTGCACCGCTTCGCTCTGGTCGGCGGCGACGATCCCCGCGCCGGCGGCGGCGAACAGGCGCGCGGCCGCGCGTCCGATGCCGGAGGCCGCTCCGGTGACGATGGCCGATTGTCCGGCCAGACTGAGCAAGGCAGCCTCCATGAATTCCTCTCCCTTTGGCGGTCGACGCCCGCAAGGCGACCGCGGATGACACCCTGGCCGGCCCTTGCTAGAGGCTAGCCCCATGAGCGCTTTCCCGAGCGACACCCCTGACCAGACGGCGCGCTACGCCGAGAAGCGCGAGCGCATCCTGGACGTCGCCACCGACCTGATCAATGAGCGGGGGGTGAAGGGGATGACCTTCGTCGACGTCGCCCAGCGCGTCGACCTCAACACCACGAGCATCACCTATTACTTCAAGCGCAAGGAATTGCTGGCGGAGGCGGCGTTCGAGCGGTCGCTGGACCGGATCGAGGCGCGCGTCGAGGAGGCCTGCCGCAAGCATGATCCCCAGGCCCGCGTGGCCGCCTATGTGGACGCCGAACTGGCGGATTGGGCGAGGGTGCGGCGCAAGGAGGCGCGCCCGATGGCGCGCCTCTCCGACCTGCGGGCGATGGACGAACCCATCCGCACGCGGCTGGGCGCGCGCTATCTCGAGGTCCAGCGCCGGGCCGCTGAGAGCTTCTTCGGCGCGGCCGAAACGGCGCAGGCCCGCGCGCTGCGCGCGGCGCGGATGCACGTGCTGGCGGAGAACGTCTATTGGATGCCGGCGTGGCTGGGGTCCTATTCGGTGGCCGACTTCGATCGCGTCGGACGCCGGCTGGTGGAGATTCTGAGCCGGGGCGTCGCCGGCGACGGCGCGCCGTGGCGGCCGCTTCTGCTGGCGATCGAGGAGCCGCGCTGCAGCGACGCCGACGCCGGGCGCGAGACCTTCATCCGCGCCGCGTCGCGCCTGATCAATGAGCGCGGCTACAAGGGCGCGTCGGTGGAGCGGATCGCTTCCGATCTCAATGTCACGAAGGGCAGCTTCTACCATCACCTCGACGCCAAGGACGACCTGGTGCTCGAATGCTTCGAGCGCAGCTATGCGCGCGTCTCGCTGGTGCAGCGCACGGCGATCGAACGCGGCGGGGCGGATTACTGGACCAAGCTCAGCGCCGCGATCGCCACGCTGCTCGACGTGCAGTTCCGCAGCGATTTTCCGCTTCTCCGCACGGCCGCGCTGCAGGCGCTGCCCACGGATGTGCGCCACGCGGTGGTCGAGCGTTCGAACCGTATCGCGCGGCGCTTCGCCGGGATGCTGATCGACGGGGTGAGCGAGGGCTCGATCCGCGCGATCGATCCGCTGATCGCAAGCCAGACGATCATGGCGAGCATCAATGGCGCGTACGACCTGCGCAAATGGGCGGCGCAGCTTGAGCCGGCCCGCGCGATCGAAATCTACGCCTCGACGATCGCCTACGGGCTCTTCGCCGACGTGTGACGCCCGCGCGGCTCGCGCACGCGCACCAGCGCGGCGAAGGCGGCGATCAGCAAGGCGATGGCGATGACGATGAGCACGGCGTAATCCGCGGCGATGACGATGAGGGCGGCGACGAGCGGGCCCGCCGCGGAGATCGCGCCCTCGATGGTGGTGGAGAGCGCGAGCCGCATGGGCGCATCCTCGCGCACGCCGAATTCGAGCACCAGAGTCGCGGCGCTCATCATGTAGCCGCTCATGCCGGCGCCGAGACCGCAGAAGCTTAGGAGGATGAGCGCGGGCGAGTCGGCGAACAGCAGAAGCGCCGCCGCCGCGATCCAGACCGCAAGCGCGGCGAGGAAGGTGATGCGGAAGCCCATGCGATCGCCCATATAGCCCCAGATCAGGTTGGAGACGGTGTCGGCGCCGAGAAAGGCGAGCGAGAGCAGGCCGAGGGTCGCGCCGTCGAGCGGCATCTGGCGCGCGGCGAAGAGGATGTAGAAGGGCGCCGCGACGCGTCCGCCCACGGCCAGCGCCTGGGCGATGATGAACCAGCGATAATCGCGATCGGCGAACAAGGCGGGGAACTGGCGCACGCGCTCGGCCACGCGCATCGGCCCGCGCACGCCGGGCGAATCCGGCTCGACCATCAGCACACGGAGCACCACGAGGCCGAGGCTCGTCAGCACGAAGGAGAGAAAGAACGTCGTGGCGTAGCCGTTGCCGAGCACATCGTGCTCGATCAGGTAGCGGCCGGCGAAATAGGAGAGGAGCGCCGCGATCAGGCCGCCGGTGAGATTGCGCCAGGCCTGCAGGCGCCCGCGCATGCGGATGGGAATGAGTTTGGCCATCACCATCTGGAAGGCCACGCGCTGGATGCCGGTGAAGACGCCGAGCAGCAGCAGGAACGCCATGGTGGCGCCGAGCAGGACGGGGCCGCTCAAGAACCAGCCGGCGAGGGCGAGGCCGAGAATCTGCACGCGCATCAGCGAGCCGACGCCGATGGCGTAGGGGAGCACGCGGCGGCGCTGCTCGATGCGCGCGGCGCCGATGATGGGGGAAGCGACCGCGCCCAGCTGCAACAGCGTCTGGCCGAGCCCCACGAGCGCCGCCGAGCCGGTGAGAGAGAAGATGTAGGCGGGCAGGAAAGTCGGCGCGTACATCAGCCGGAAGCCGGTCAGGCCCAGCATGCCGTGGATGTAATTGGCGAGGTAGTTGCGCTTCAGGTTCTGATCGACGGCGCGGCGGAAGGCGCGCTCGGGATCCTCGTCTGCGCCGCGCTCGTCAGTCACGTCACGGCGATCATTGGGGCTGTTCGGCGCCGAAGGCGTCCAGCGCGCGGGCCTTCACGGCCTTGTAGTCGAGCTTGCCGTTCGGCGCGCGGGCGACGCTGTCGACGATCAGGACGTGGCGTGGGGCCTTATAGTGCGCGAGGCGCTCCTTGACGTGGGCGATCAGTTCGGCGGGCTCGGCGGGCGCGCTCAGTTCGACGATGGCGGCGACGCGCTCGCCCATGCGCGGATCGGGCAGGCCGGTGACGGCGGCGTCGCGCACGGCGGGATGCAGCTTCAGCGCCTCTTCGACTTCCTCGGGGAAGACCTTCTCGCCGCCGGTGTTGATGCATTGCGAGCCGCGGCCGAGCAGGATGAGTTCGCCTTCGGCCGTCACTTCCGCCCAATCGCCGGGTATGGACCAGCGTTGGCCGTCGATGATCTTGAAGGTGGCGTCGGTCTTGGCCTGATCCTTGTAATAGCCGAGCGGCAGATAGCCGCCGACGGCCGCGCGGCCGCGCTCGCCTGAGCCCGGCGCGACGCGGCGGCCGTCCTCGGTGAAGACGGCGCAATCGGGGCCGATGGTGAAGCGCGCGGTTTCGAACTCGGCGTCGGCGGTCATGATCGATGTGCCCATGCCGATCGCTTCGGAGGAGGAGAAGGCGTCGGTGAGCATGGCCTGGGGCATGTGGCGCAGCAGGCCCTTCTTATTGTCGCGGCTCCACATGGCGCCGGAGGAGACGATCGAGAGCACGCAGCTCACGTCCCAGCGCCCGGGATTGGCGTCGAGCGCGTCGAGCATCGGCTGCGCGAAGGGCTGGCCGACGATGGAGATGCGGGAGGCGCGCTCGCGCGCGACCGCCTCCCACAGCGCTTCGGGATCAAACCGGCCCTTCGGAAGCAGCACCACCGCGCCGCCGAACGAGAGCGCGTTGGCGGCGCCGAGCTGGCCGGTGCCGTGCATCAGCGGCGGGGCGATGAGGGCGATGGGGCGCGGCGCGGCGCCGGAGGCGGC
>JACAEE010000036.1 GCA_013389015.1 Hydrogenophilaceae bacterium
ACTTCGCCGCGGTCGCGCGCGACGAGCACGCGACCCACGCCGATCATCGCCTCCGCCGAACGCGGCGCGCGGCGAAGCGCCTCCTGGAATGCGGTGAGCGCGCGCTCGGGTCGGCCGATGCGCGCTTCAAGATCGCCGAGCAGGATGAGCGGGCGCGGATCGCGCGGGCGCTGCTTGGCGGCGGCTTCGAGCACCGCGACCGCTTCCTCCACGGTGAACGATTCCGGCGCCTTCTCCCTCAGCGCGGCCATGCGGTCGGCATAGGCGGCGCCGCCGAGGAAGGGCTCGCCCAAGAGCAGGTAAAGGCCGAGCGCGGCCAGCGCGCCTGCGCCCGCGACCAGGAGCGGGCCGCGGGCGGCGACCGCGCCGGGCGCGGCCCGCACGAAGGCGCGCATGCCCCACCACGACGCCAGGGCGGCGAAGGCGGCGCCTGCGGCCAGAACGATCATGCCGGACATGGGCCGGGGCTTACAGCGCGCGGCCGCGCGCCTCAATTGCGAGATCTCAATCCGTGGCCGGAAGCCGCAGCCGGGCCTTCAAGCCGCCGAGTTCGCTGCGCTCGAACTTCAGTTCGCCGGAATAGAGCGACACCGCCTCGCTCAGAATCGAGAGGCCGAGGCCCTGACCGGGCGCCGCCTCATCGAGCCGCGTCCCGCGCTGGAGGACCTGCACGATCTCGGAATCGCTCAGACCCGCCCCGTCGTCCTCGACCACGATCTCCAAGAGCCCGCCTGGCGTCTGCGCCGGCGTGAGCGTCACCCGCACCTGGCTCTTGCCGTATTTGCAGGCGTTGTCGATCAGGTTGGCGGCCATTTCCAGCAGGTCTTCGCGCTCGCCGCGGAAGGTGACGTCGACGGGCGCCTCGAGCATGATGTCGAGCGCCTTCTCGTGGTCGTAGCGCTGCTCCATCATGAAGATGAGGTCTTCCAGGTTCTGCTTCACGGGCGTGCGGTAGCCGAGCGCGCCGGCCTCGACGCCGGCGCGGGCCTCGGCGCGGGCGGCGACGCGCGCGCGGCGCAACTGGCGCTCGACGAAGGCCTCCATCTCCAGCACCGCGCCCTTGAGCACGCTAGGCTCGGCGTCCTTGTCGTCGGCGGCGTTCTTGAGCACGGCGATCGGGGTCTTCAGCGCATGCGCGAGGTTGCCGACATGGCGGCGCGCGCGCTCCACCACTTCGCGGTTGTGCTGCAGGAGCGCATTGAGTTCGTTGGCGACGGGCGTGAGCTCGGCGGCGTATTCGCCCTCCAGCCGCTCGCTCTTGCCGCGACGGACGTCGGCGACGTCGCGCTGCAGCTTGCGCAGCGGCTCAAGCCCGATCTGCACCTGCAGCCAGGTGATCGCGGCGACGGCGGCGGCGGAGAAGGCGACAAACAGCGTCACCGTCAGGAAGATCACCGGATTGATCTCCTGCAGCGGCACTGAGGGCGCGATCGCGACGATGTAGAGATACTCGCCCGGCAGCGCTTGGGGCGCGCCGACGCGCGCCGCGATCCGGATCGGCCAGCGATCGGGCCCCGGACTCACATCGATGAAGCGCTCGGTGACGAATCCCTGCGCATCGCGCGCCGTCAGCCGCGCGCGGTCGCCGGCGCTGATGCGCAGTTCCGCGCCATAGAGCGAAGGCGAGCGCGCCACGACGGCGAAATCCTGATCGATCCGCTCGACCTGGTAATAATAGCCGCTGGCGCCCTGGTTGAAGCGAGCGTCGAAGCGCGGCTGCTCGAACACCAAGCGCCCATCCTCGCCCAGCGCCGAGGCGGCCTGCATCTGATCGAGCATGGAGACGAGTTGCGGATCGATCAGCAGGCGCGTCATCTGGCGGTTGAAAAAGGCGTTGACGCCGATCGCCACGACGATGAGCGCCAGCGTGCACAGCCCCGCCACCAGCGCGAGGCGCGCCGTCATCGAACGGCGCATCAGCTGCTTGAATCGGTCGAACGGATTCGGCGCGGAGGCCGCCCCGGACGCCGTTTCGGGCGCGGCGGTCATCCGCCCTCGGCGGGATTCACGAGGCGGTAGCCAAGTCCCTTTTCCGTGACGATGCGATCGGCGCCGATCTTACGGCGCAGGATGCCGATGAACACTTCGATGGTGTTGGAATCGCGTTCGTGATCCTGCGCGTAGATCTTCTCGATCAGCTCCGAGCGCGACACGATGCGGCCGCGGTGGTGCATGAGATAATCGAGCACCTTGTACTGATAGGCGGTGAGCTTGATCGGCTGGCCGTTCACCAGCACCTGGCCGGTGGCGGTGTTGAGCTGGAGATCGCCGCATTCGAGCACCGAGCTCGCATGGTCGGTCGTGCGGCGCACGTTCGCGCGCACGCGCGCCAGGAGTTCGCCCATGTGGAACGGCTTGGTGACGTAATCATTGGCGCCGAGATCGAGGCCTTCGACCTTCTCGCTCCAACGATCGCGCGCCGAGAGGATGAGCACGGGCATCGCGCGCCCGCCCGCGCGCCAGTTCTTCAGCACCGTGAGGCCGTCGACCTTGGGCAGCCCGAGATCGAGGATGACGAGATCATAGGGCTCGGTCTCGCCGAGGAATTGTCCATCCTCGCCGTTGTCGGCCTGATCGACGGCGTAGCCGGCGTCGCCCAGCGCGGCGACAAGCTGCTCGCGCAGGTTTCGGTCGTCCTCGACCACCAGGACCCGCATTCCTCCTCCGTTCGCTCAGCGCAGCACGCGTCCGTTGGTCGCGTCCACAACGACGTCGCGGCTCCGGCCGTCGGGACTCAGCCAATTCACCACATAAACTGGGCGACGGCCGTCGGATTGCAAATAGGGCTGGCCGATGACTCGGCCGGGGCCGAGCTGACGGGGCAGGCGCTCGATGATCTCGCGCACGGAGAGGATCTGCGGCTGCTCCTCCGGCGGTCCCTGGTATTGGCGGGAGAATGGGTTGGGCTCGAGCCGCTGGGCGAGCGCGGGCGGCGCCAGAACAGGCGCCAGCGCACCGAGCGCCGCGGCGACGAGAAGGGAACGACGAGTCCTCATGCGCCCCACCCTAGAAAGCTTGCTCTGAATGCCTCCTGAATAGCCTGTTGGGCGAGCCCCCTCGCGCAGATGGCGATTGTCGCGAGGCTCCCTTCAGCCCCAGGGACGCGGCGGGCGCCAATCCCGCTGGCGCCAATTCTTAACGAAATCGGAGAGTTCGGCGTCGCCGCCCTCCGGCAGCATGACCACCAGGCGCACGATCTGATCGCCCTCGCCGCCCACGCCCTTGCCCTTGAGGCGCAGCAGCATGCCGGAATTGGCGTTGGGCGGGACGCGCATCTCCACCGGACCGGTCACGGTCGGCGCCTGGACGCGCGCGCCATTGACCGCCTCCGCCAGCGAGATCGGCAGATCGAGGCGGATATCCTTCCCGTCACGCCGGAAATAGGGGTGGGGGCGGACGGTCAATTCCACCAGCGCATCGCCGGGCGGGCCGCCGTTCACGCCCGGGCCGCCCTGCGATTTGAGCCGCAGGATGCGGCCCGATTCGACGCCCGGAGGGATGGTCACGTCGATCGCGCGGCCCTCCTCCAGCTGGATTCGGCGCTTGGCGCCGTTGGCCGCGTCGATGAAATCCACCTCCAGCGCGTAGCGCAGATCGCGCCCGCGCATGCGCGTGAAGCCGCGCGCGCCGCCGCCGCCGGAGCCGAACAGATCGGAGAAGATGTCGCCCAAGTCGAAGGCGCTTTCGTCGGCGCGCGGGCCGGCGCCGCGGGGGCCGGCGCGGGTGCGAAAGCGCGGGCGTTCGTTGCCGTCGGCATCGACTTCTCCGCGGTCGTACCTTCCGCGGAGAACCGGGTCGGAGAGAAGATTGAAGGCGGCGGTGGCGCGCTTGAAACGCTCTTCGGCGTTCTTGTCGTTCGGGCGCACGTCGGGGTGCAGCTCTTTGGCCAGCCGCCGGTAGGCGCGGCGAATCTCGTCCGCGCTGGCGCTCTTGCTGACGCCCAAAGCGGCGTATGGGTCCCAACTCACTCGGTTCGCCCGCCTCCGTCGCGCCCCTCACTTAAGGGCGCCGCGCCGGCGCGCAAGCGCTAGATTGAGAGGACCGCCTCGGCCCAGCGCCCGGGGAAGGCGTTTTCTCCGATCTGGGCGATGCGCACCGCAATCGAATTCGGAGCGCCGAGATCGGCGGCAAGATCGGCGGCGGCGTAGATGTATTCCGGCGTCTCGGTTTCGGCGCTCCTGACCACTTCGGCGCCGTCGAGAATTTCGATCCGGTAGGCTTCGTTAGGCTCCCCGACCGGGGGCTCGGCGACGCCCCAGGCGTCGC
>JACAEE010000070.1 GCA_013389015.1 Hydrogenophilaceae bacterium
GGCGCCGTCCTCCGCCCGCCGCGCCCCGCCCGGCCGCCTTGCGGCGCCCGGCCGACGCGGTCTAGACCGGGCCGAACGCCGCCGCAGAAGGCCTCCATGGTCGCCATCCTCGTCGATATCGTCGTCATCATCCTCCAGCTGTTCGTGATCCTGTTGATCGTGCAGGCGGTGCTGTCATGGCTCGTCGCGTTCGAAATGGTGTCGCGACGCAGCCCGATCGTGGACTCGATCTGGCGCTTCAGCACCGCGATCTCGAACCCGGTCCTGAAACCGATCCGCCGCTTCATTCCCCCGATCCAGGGCGTCGATCTTTCGCCGCTCGTGCTCATTCTGCTGATCTATCTGGTGATGCGGATGCTGCCGTGCCTGGTGCTCGCGCGATGCTGAGCGCGGCCGGCGGCGCGACCCCGGTAACGGCGACGCCGACCGGCGCGGCGCTGCGCGTGCGCCTGACGCCGAGGGCGGCTCAAGACCGCATCGACGCGATCGGCGCCGACGCCGACGGCGCACCGATCCTGCTCGCGCGTGTGCGCGCCGCGCCCGACAAAGGCGCCGCCAACGACGCGCTCGAACGCCTCATCGCACGCGCCTTCGCCATGCCGCGCTCACAGGTGGCGGTGATCCGCGGCGCGAGCGCGCGCATCAAGCTCGTCGCCATCGAGGGCGCAGCGCCTGGCGCTTTGCGCGCGCGTCTCGCCGCGCTCACGGAGCAGGCATGAGCGCGGCCCTCATCGACGGCGAAGCGATCGGCCAGCGCATCCGCGACGAGGTGAAGGCCGCGACGGCGCGGCTCGAGCAGACCAAGGGCGCCGCGCCCGAGCTTGCGGTCGTGCTCGTCGGCGAGGATCCCGCCAGCCAGATCTATGTGCGCGCCAAGGTGAAGAACACGCAGGACGCCGGCATGCGCTCGCACGCCCATCGTCTGCCGGCCGACGCAACCGAGGAAGAGGTGATCGCGCTGGTGGCGCGCCTCTCCGCCGATCCTCAGATCGACGGCGTCCTGGTGCAGCTGCCGCTGCCGAAGCACATCGACGAAGCGCGCGTGCTGGCCGCGCTCGATCCGGCCAAAGACGTCGACGGCCTGACCGAAGCAAGCGCCGGGCGGCTGCTCCTCGGCAAGCCGGGCCTGCGCCCCTGCACGCCCGCCGGCTGCGTGATCCTTGCGCGCACCGTGACGCGCGACCTTGCGGGCGCGCATTGCGTCGTGATCGGCCGCTCCATTCTCGTCGGCAAGCCTGCCGCGCTGCTCTTCCTTGAACAGAATTGCACGATCGCGATCGCGCATTCGCGCACCCGCGATCTGCCCGCGCTCTGCCGCAGCGCCGATATCCTTGTCGCCGCCGTGGGGCGCCCGGAAATGATCCGCGGCGCGTGGGTGAAGCCGGGCGCGATCGTCATCGACGTCGGCATCAACCGCGTGCCCGCGCCCGAGCTTGGACCGGGCAAGGACGGCGCGCCCAAGTCCCGCATCGTCGGCGATGTCGCCTTCGCCGAGGCGCGCGAGATCGCCGGCGCGATCACGCCTGTGCCGCGCGGCGTGGGGCCCATGACCCGCGCCTGCCTGCTGCGCAACACCCTGCTCGCCGCCTGCGCCCGCCGCGGCTGGCCCGTCCCGCCCGGCTTCGAGGGGTGAATCGGCCCCGCGCGCGCCGTCCACGCGAAATGGGCCCCTGCCGAAGAAGACGAGCGCCGGGCGCCCGCCGCTGACCGCTTGTTTGGCCCCCACGGCTCGACTAGCCTCCCCGGCCAACAGAACGCCCAAACCTCCGGGGGAGATCACCAGTGACGGACGCAAACCAGCCCGGCCGAACCACGTCGCTTGCCGCGCGCCTGTTCAAGCGCAAGACCGTCGAACAGATGCACGCCGAGCACGAGCACGGCGAACTCAAGAAGACGCTTGGGGCCCTCAACCTCGTTCTGCTCGGCATCGGCTGCATCATCGGCACCGGCATTTTCGTCCTCACCGGACGCGCGGCGGCCGAGTTCGCCGGCCCAGGCATCATGATCTCGTTCATCATCACCGGCACGCTGTGCGCGCTGGTCGCGCTCTCTTATGCGGAGCTCGCAGCGGCCATTCCGGTCTCCGGCTCAGCCTATTCCTATTCCTACGCGTCGATGGGCGAAGTCGTGGCCTGGGTCATGGGCCTGCTGCTGGTGCTGGAGTATGGCCTGGCGGCGTCCACCGTCGCGGTCGGCTGGTCCGGCTATGTCGTCAGCTTCCTGCACGACAATCTCGGCGTGAACCTGCCCCATGCGCTGACGCAGGCGCCCGGCGCCTTCGTCGCCGTCGACGCCATCTCCACCACCGTCGCCAATCCGGTCGTCGATATCGGCGGCGCCACCGCCGTGCTCGCAGACGGCGCGCGCGTCACCATCGAGGGCGACACGCCGGCCATCCTCGCCGGCGTCCATCCCATCGAGTTCAGCGCCTACAACACGGTGGGATCGGTGTCCTTCGATCTCACCTCGACCACCACAGTGACGCTGCAGAACGCCGCCGAGGCTTATGATCCCGTCGCCGGCGTCTCGCGCGAACTGGCGGCCGGCGCACAGCTCACCTTTCTCGACGGATCGGGCTCGCGCGGCGTGATGGCTGCGGAACCGGTGCGGGCGCTGGTGGCGGATTCGATCACGCCTTCGGCGTTCAATCTGCCGGCGCTCGTCGCGCTCGCCGCGGTCACGACCCTGCTCGTCGTCGGCGTGTCCGAATCGGCGCTGGTCAACAACATCGTCGTGTTCATCAAGGTCGCCGTCGTGGTCGCCTTCATTGCGATCGGGGCGTTCTTCGTGAACCCGGCGCTCTGGAGCCCGCTCATCCCAGCCCAGGTCCCGCCGCCTCCGCCGGGGGCCGACATGAGCCTGTGGGGCCAGATCGGCAGCGCGTTCTGGAACGTGCTCACCGCC
The DNA here is from genome assembly GCA_013389015.1 of Hydrogenophilaceae bacterium. GTDB lineage: Bacteria > Pseudomonadota > Alphaproteobacteria > Caulobacterales > Aquidulcibacteraceae > CADEEL01. Next base: position 2,905 of record JACAEE010000070.1, read on the forward strand.
AACAACACCGGCCATTACGGCGTCGGCGGCCTGATCGCCGGCGCAGCCACCATCTTCTTCGCCTATATCGGCTTTGAAGCGGTCTCCACCGCGGGCGCGGAATCGAAGAACCCGTCGCGCGACATGCCGATCGGCATCATCGGCTCGCTGGCGATCTGCACCGTGCTCTACATCCTCACCTCGGCCGTGCTGGTCGGGATCGTTCCCTATACCCAGCTCAATGACGCGGCGCCGATCGCCAAGGCGGTGAACGAGATCGGCCTGCCCTGGTTCGCGGTGCTGGTGAAGATCGGCGCCATCGCCGGCCTGTCGTCGGTGATGCTCGTGCTGCTCTACGGCCAGACGCGCATCTTCTACACCATGGCGCGCGACGGGCTCATCCCGCCGGTGTTCGCCAACGTGCATCCGAAGTTCAAGACGCCGTGGATCAACACCATCCTCGTCGGCATTCTCGCGTGCGGCTTCGCCGGATTCATGGGGCTCGACGCGCTCGCCAATCTCACCAATGTCGGCACGCTGGCGGCGTTTGCGATCGTCTGTATGACGGTCATCTATCTCCGCTTCGCACGGCCGGACATGAAGCGGCCGTTCAAGACGCCGCTCTTCCCGATCACTCCGGTGTTCGGCGCGCTGATGTGCCTGTTCCTGCTGATGTCGCTGATGGCGCACACGGAGACGCGGAACTTCTTCCTGATCTATCTTGGGCTCGGACTCCTGGTGTACTTCTTCTACGGGATGTGGAACTCCAAGCTTGGACGCGGCGTCGAGGTGAAGGGACATGAGGCCGCGCCCATGGAGACGCCCCATCCCGGCGCGGACTGACCCTACACCGCCTCCCCGATCCGCGGCGCGCCGTGGGCGGGGCCGAAGGCGCGGTCGAGCGTCCTGGTCGAGTCCCGGGCGAGTTCGATCGCCTCGGTCAAGAGCTGGAGCACGCGGACATTGTTGGCCAGCACGTGCTGCGCCTCGGGCCGTTCGTCGCCCGCGATTTTCGCGCTCTTCTCGATGACGTCGGCGCGTAGAATCGCCAGCAGCTCCTCGAGCTTGTAGCCGGCGGGATTGCATTCCGAGACGAGGAAACGCGGCATGATGAACTCTCCCGCCTCAAAGCCTAGACAAACGCCGTCAAGATCGCGTTAAGAGGCGGCATGATTAACGCGATCATCTGGGATTTCGGCGGCGTCTTCACCTCCTCGCCGTTCGAGGCCTTCAACGCGCTCGAGGCCGAGCGCGGCCTGCCCCGGGATTTCATCCGTACGCTGAACGCCACGAACCCGGATACGAACGCCTGGGCGCAGTTCGAATCCGCCAGGATCAGCGCCGCCGAGTTCGACGCGCTCTTCCTCGAGGAAAGCGGCGGGCGCGTGCGCGGGCGCGACGTGATGGACTGCATCTACGGGCGCCTGCGCCCGCGCATGGTCGCGGCCCTCGATGCGCTGAAGGCGGCCGGCATGCGGAACGGCCTGATCACCAACAATGTCGCCTCCGACCGCCCCAAGGCGCTGGAGCTCGACGCCGTCTTCGCCCGCTTCGATCACGTGATCGAAAGCTCGAAAGCCGGCATCAGGAAGCCCGACCCGCGCATCTATGCGCTGATGTGCGAAGCCCTCGACGTCGAGCCCGCGCACTGCGTCTTCCTCGATGATCTGGGCGTGAACCTGAAGCCCGCGCGCGCCATGGGCATGGCCACAATCAAAGTGCTCTCCGAGGATCAAGCGCTCGCCGATCTCGCCGCGCTGACCGGGCTCAGCCTTCAGTGACATCGCCCTCCTCGCCTTCCGCCGGCGGCAGCCAGCCGCGCGCGCGATAGCGGCGCAAAGTTCGCTTCAGGAAATCGACTTTCGGATGCGCCTGCGCCCAGCGGATGTAGCTGGGATCCAGGAGCGGCGTCAGCGGCAAAGGCTCAAGCCCTGCGTCCGCCCGGAACTCGTTCCACCGCGACTCCCACCACAGCCGGTCATAGGCGCGCGCGACCTCTTCGCGCTCCTCTTCGCCGCGCTGGAAATCGGCCAGCTTCGCCGCGATCCGGCGCATCGCCGATTCGTGATCCTCTTCTTCCTCTTGCGCCGCTGGCGCGTGCGCCTTCGCCAGACGCTCGGCCAGGCGCGCCCAGCGTTCGGCTTCCTGCACGTTCCCGGCGCGTATCGCAGCTTGCGCGCGCGCGTGCGCCGTCGGCTGGCCGCCTCCCGCGCGCTGCACCCGGCGCCATTTGCGTTTCGACATTTCTTCTCCCAACTACCGCATCGGCTGTCCAAGCCCCATCGCGCCGCGCGCGGCGCAGGGCCCCGCGGGTTCGCTTTGGTTTTCCTCCGCATGCGGAGGGTGGGGACGCGGTCCGCCGCGCCAAGCATGCGTCTGGGGCCTTGTCAGCCGTCGACGCGAAAAGACGCGAGAGACCGCGTCCCCGCCGGATGTTGTTCGCCAGCGCGGCGCGACGGGAGGTTTTAGCTCCAGCGCCGGTGGCCGGCGGCGCGCGGGGCGGGCAAGGCCGCTCCCGGATGGGCTCGCTGCTGCGAGCCGCCCGGCGGTTTCGACCCCGCCGGCTCCAGCGCGCCGCCTGCTTTCGAAGCGGCGCGCATCACGCTCATCCGACGCCCACCGCCGATTCAGGCCTTGTCCGGAACGACCTCCGCTCGCGGTGGGGCAGGCGCATTATGCGGGAGGTTTGGGAGTGTGGGATAAGTTTTCTTTGGTTGCGCGCCGGCGCCGTGACGCGGACCCCATCGTCTCGGCGCGCCGATTGGATTACCGGCGCGCGATGGCGCGTCTTCTGCCGGCCGACGATCCGCGCTCCTTCTCCCCTTGAGGGAGAAGGCGTCACCCCGGATCAAGTCCGAGGTTGCTCAGCCTACGGACGTTCAGCTCAGCTTCTGCTTCGGCGCGACGCCGCAGCGCGTTGCGCACGCGCGCAGCGCCTTGTCGCGCGTCCACAAGGCCGCGTTCGGCGTCAGCGCGCAGGAGGCGAGCAGATGCGCATCGATATAGCCGATGCCGGAATCGCTTCCGCCCAGGAGCGCGAACCGCCGCGCGGATTCCCGCTCGATTTGTCTTCCTCGTAGGCTTCGAAATTGCCTCCGCAACCGGAAGCGCGCCTACTCCGCCGCCACCGGCCGCGCGTGCATCAGATCGTTCGCCGTGACCGGCCGCACGGCGTCCGCCGGGACGGATTCTTCGCGCAGGCTTTCACCATCGAGTGAAAACAATTCCAGCATGTAACCCACCGGCTCGCCGCCGCCCACAGCACGGTGAATGTGCACGACGACGCCGACATCGCCAGCGACAAGTCCGAGCTCGGGAAAATCGCGCGTTATGATCGCACGTTCGTGCTCAACGATCTGATCTGTCATCGCCCTACTCGCGGTCTCAGCGTCACAAAACGGGGCGCCACAGTTCCTGTGTCGATCTGCCAGACCGTCCGCACCATCGCGGCCCGGCCGCTTGGCGAAATCAACGCGCCATCCACATGGTACTTCATGCCGAACGGCGTGGCTAGTTCAGCGGCATCGTAGGCCCGGGCGTGCGCCAGCAACGCTCTCTCCACCTCATCAGGCTTACCCAGCTCGAACCCCATCGCGGCGAGAAATCGGCTCTTGGGCCCGCCCTCTTCGTGGTTCGGATCCAGCAGATAGGAGACGAGCTTTGCTGGTTCCACAAAGGCCATGTGCGCATTCGGCAGCAGGGCCATGGCGGACTAACGCCCGAACTTCTGGAACTTGATCCGGTGCGGGATGATGCTGTCGGCGCCAAGGCGGCGCATCTTGTCTTCCTCGTAGGCTTCGAAATTGCCCTCGAACCATTCGACGTGGCTATCGCCTTCGAACGCGAGGATGTGCGTCGCCAGCCGATCGAGGAACCAGCGATCGTGGCTGATCACGATCGCACAGCCGGGGAAATCCTCGAGCGCCGATTCCAGCGCCTGCAGCGTCTCGACATCGAGGTCGTTGGTCGGTTCGTCGAGCAGCAGCACATTGGCGCCCAGACGCAGCGTCTTGGCGAGGTGCACGCGGTTGCGCTCCCCGCCTGAGAGCAGCCCCACCTTCTTCTGCTGATCGGCGCCCTTGAAATTGAAGCTCGACACATAGGCGCGCGTGGGCACTTCGCGCCCGCCGACTTCGATCACGTCGAGGCCGCCGGAAATCTCCTCCCAGATCGTCTTCTTCGGATCGAGCGCGTCGCGCGATTGATCGACGAAGCCGAGCTTCACGCTGTCGCCGATCTTCACCACGCCTGCGTCGGGCTGCTCCTGGCCGGTGAGAATGCGCGCGAGCGTCGATTTGCCGGCGCCGTTGGGCCCGATGACGCCGACAATGCCCGCCGGCGGCAGCTTGAACGAGAGGTTCTCGAACAGGAGCTTGTCGCCGAACGCCTTCTTCAGCCCCTCCGCCTCGATGACGTTCTGGCCGAGCCGCGGCCCCGGCGGGATCTGGATCGTGGCGTAAGTCTGCTTCTCGCGCTCGGCGGCGCTGACGAGCTCCTCATAGCGCTGCAGGCGCGCTTTCGATTTGGCCTGGCGCGCTTTCGGCGATTGGCGCACCCATTCGAGCTCGCGCGCGATCGTCTTCTTGCGCGCATCGGATTCCGATTGCTCCTGCGCCGTGCGCTTGGCTTTGGCTTCAAGCCACGCCGAATAATTGCCCTCGTAGGGAATGCCCTTGCCGCGATCGAGTTCGAGCGTCCATTTCGTGACTTGGTCGAGGAAGTAGCGATCGTGCGTGACCAGGATCACGCAACCCGGAAACGCTTCGAGGTGATGCTGCAGCCACGCCACGCTCTCCGCGTCGAGATGGTTGGTCGGCTCGTCGAGCAGCAGCATGTCGGGCTTCGACAGCAAGAGGCGGCAGATCGCCACGCGCCGCCTTTCGCCGCCCGAAAGGTTCGTCACCGGCGCATCGTCGGGCGGGCAGCGCAGGGCGTCCATCGCCATCTCGATCTTGGAATCGATGTCCCATGCGTCGGCGGCGTCGATCTTCTCCTGCAGCCTAGTCATCTCTTCCATGAGCTCGTCGGAATAATTCTCCGCGACCTCGAGGCTCACCGCATTGAACCGCGTGACGAGCTTCTTCTCCTCGCACCACGCCTCCACATTCTCGCGCACGCTGAGCGCAGGATCGAGCTGCGGCTCCTGCTCGAGATAGCCCATCTTCACGCCGGCCATCGGGAAGGCTTCGCCGGTGAAATCCTTGTCGAGCCCGCCCATGATCTTGAGCAGGGTCGATTTGCCGGAGCCGTTGACGCCGACGACGCCGATCTTCGCGTCCGGGTAGAACGACAGCCAGATGTTCTCGAACACCTTCTTGCCGCCCGGATAGGCCTTGGTCAGGCCTTGCATGGTGAAGATGTACTGTGCCGGTTCGGCCATGGTGAATGCGCCTCTTCTTAGGTCACGCTTATGTCCGGAGAGGCGCGGGATATAGCGACGCCTTGGGCCCGCGTCGAGGGCGGCTCAGCGCCGCTCCGGCGCGAGCACGCCCGCCGGCGCCAGCGCCCGCGTCAGCCGCCGGCGCGCCGGCTGGTCATAGGCGCGGTCGAGCAGCCAGGCGAGCACGATGACCCCGGCGATGAGCGCCAGGCCGGCGGCGATCATCACCAGCGGCGATTCCTGCGTGAACAGGTCGAGATTGTTCATCGCCCGACAGAACGGGTAGTGCAGCACATAGACGCCATAGGAGACTGCGCCGAGGAAGGCGTAGCTTTCTTTCAGCGCGCCCTGCGGCTCCACGCGCGCCGCGCCCGCCACCATCAGCGGGAAAACAACGAGGATGCAGAAGAGATCATAGGCCGCCTTGAAGCCGTGCGGATCGGCGGCCAGCGCCGCGATCAGAATCGGCGGATAGGCCCATGCCGGCAGCGCGGGGACGGACATTCGCCGGCGCACGCGGAAGATCAGCACGCCCGCGAAGAATGAGAACGCGACCCGCGCGAACCCGCCCGCGAAGCTTGTCCATTCCGCGCCGATCTCGGCCGAGCCGCTGAGCGTGACCGTGGCGATCAGGGCGATGGCCGCGAACGCGACGAACATCGCCAGATGCCGTGCGAAGAACGAAAACCACGTCACGAACGCGAGATTGGCCACGATCTCGAAGAACAGCGACCACACCGGCACGTTCAGATTGAACAGAAACTCGTCTTCGGCCCAGGTGACGGGCGCGACCAGGAAGATGCCCAGAATTTGCGCTGCGAACCGCTCTGGATCATCGTCCGCGACGCCAAGCGCAATGCCGCCCGCCTTAGTCGCCACTGCGATCAGCGCGCCGATGAAGAGCAACGGATAGAGCCGAATGAACCGTGTGCGGACGAAATCGCCCACGCCCATGAGTCCGCTGGCGATCCGCCCGTCATAGGATCGGGCGATCACATATCCCGAGAGCACGAAGAAGAGATCGACGGCGAGATAGGCGCTGGGAACGAGGTCTTGCAGCGGCCCCGGCGTATGGAACGCGACGACGGCGATCGCCGCGAAGCCGCGCAGGCCGTCGAGGGTGTAAAGCTTAGCGCCCCGCTCCACGGACCTGCTCCTCGCCGCCGCCCTCAAGGACGCACGTCCCCGCGCATGCGTCTAGACCAAGGCGCCGCCCGCCCCAACTCCCCACGCGCAGATGGGGAAACATGCAAGGATCGTGGCGCCTCCCGACATGGCGCTCCCCTTGCCTTGACGCCGCGGACGCCACGAAAATCGCGCAAGGAACAGGAGAGGCGCTGCGATGGCCAGAGCAATGCGCGTGAAGAAGCCCGGCGGGCTGGACAATCTCTATCTCGACGCCGCCCCCGCCCCGCCGCCGGGCAAGGGCGAGATCAGCGTGCGCATCCGCGCCAGTTCGCTCAACTATCACGACTATCTCGTCGTCAAAGGCATGATCCCCGCCGAAGAGGGGCGCATCCCAATGTCGGACGGCGCCGGCGAAGTGACCGCCGTAGGCGAAGGCGTGCGCGAGTTCGCGGTCGGCGATCGGGTGATCTCCACCTTCTTCCCCGACTGGCTTTCGGGAACGCCGACGCAAGCCAAGCTCCGCGCCGTGCCGGGCGACCGCACCGACGGCTGTGCGCGCGAGGAAGTCACCGCGCCCGCGACCTCCTTCACGCGCGCGCCCAAGCACATGAGTTTCGAGGAAGCCGCGACCCTTCCCTGCGCCGGCCTCACCGCCTGGCGCGCGCTGATCGTCGAAGGCGGCCTGAAGTCCGGCGAGACGGTGCTGGTGCAAGGCACGGGCGGGGTTTCGATCTTCGCGCTGCAGATCGCCAAGGCCGCAGGCGCGACCGTGATCGCCACCTCCTCCTCCGACGCCAAGATCGAGCGGCTGAAAGCGCTCGGCGCCGACTGCACGATCAATTACAGGACGACCCCCAATTGGGGCGCGGAAGCGCAGAAGTTCACGCAAGGCCGCGGCGTCGACCATGTCGTCGAGATCGGCGGCGCCGGCACGCTCACCCAATCCATCAGCGCCTGCCGGATCGGCGGGCACATCTCGATGATCGGCGTGCTCGCGGGCTTCGCCGGCGAAGTGAACACCGCCATGATCATGGGCAAGCAGATCCGCCTCATCGGCATCACCGTTGGCGCGCGCGAGCATCAGGAGGACATGGTCCGCGGCATGGAGGCGACAGGCCTCAAACCCGTGCTCGACAAGACATTTCCGCTCGAAACGCTCGCCGACGCCTTCCGCCACGAGGAAGGCGGAACGCATTTCGGCAAGATCGTCATCACGATCTAGCGGCGCGCCAGCGGAATTCACCTTCTCCCGCGTGGGCGGGAGAAGGTGAAGTTAGAAGTTTGTCCGTATACGGAAGATATAGAACGGCGCGCTTCTGAACCCACGATGAACGGCTTTCCGCAGCCTGCGACAAAACGCGTGACGGCCGTCACCGCGCGCCTTGCCTGGCCGTGCTGAAAGGGGGACGCCGCTCAAGGGCGGCGCTGGGCGGATTTCCCGCCCGGCCGAGGAAGGAGGCCCAGACAATGTTCGCCCGCAATGCTCAATGGGCGGCCGTCTGCGCGATCGTGTTTGCGCTGGTGGTCGTGGTGAGCGTGCAGGCGGCGGGCTTGCCTCAGGCGATGGTCGCGTGAGCCAACCCCCGCTCGCACACTGACCCCACCTGGAGCCCCCC
>JACAEE010000034.1 GCA_013389015.1 Hydrogenophilaceae bacterium
CGGCCTCGGCGCGGCGCACCACGCGCCGGCGCACGCTGTCATCGAGCCGCTCAAGCGCGCGCATCCCGTCGCGGCGCAGCGTGGGCGCCATTTCCGCCTGCACGCCTTCCTGCTGGGCGGCGGCGGCGACCTGCTCTTCAACCGCCGCGCCCACGACGATCTCGCCCGGCGCCACCAGCACCGGCGCGGGCGCGATGAGCGCCGCCATCTCCGCTTCAGGCCTGACGCCGCCGGCGATGGCGCGCGCTTCAAGCGCGACGCTGTCAAGCGCGACCGGCCCGCCCCCTTGGCTGGCGCGCTCGGCCATCTTGGCCGCCTGATCGCACGCCATCAGCGCGACGATCGGCGCCAGGGCCAGCACGAGGAGGCTCGTTCGGCGGCGTTGCGTCATCGGACATCTCCCCAACCAGGCAAGCTCAGCCTTCTCACCGGGCGAGCGGGGCGCTGCGCCGCGGGCGAGACCCCGCCGGAAAGCCAAGCGATGAGGCGAGCAGTCTTTACCCTGGCGCCGGCCCATGACAAGCGCATTAGCCATGTGCACGGACGCGCGCGCGGACCCGAGCGCGCCTATGTTGAAGCCATGAGCCGGTTCCCCATCGGGGCGAGCGTGCGCGATGCGCGCGCGGCGGATGCGCCGACGGCGCGGACGGCGGAGGAAGCCGCCGCGCGCATCGGCGGCCCTGTCTTCCTCGCCTCGGAGGAGCTGCCCGAGAGCTTCGCGGCGCCCGAAGCGGCGGAAGCCGCGATCCCCGATCTCTATGGCGGCGGGCGCTACGAGCTCTTATGGCGCGACAATTCCTGGCGTGTCGCGCTGCGTTATTGGCGCCCGGCGCCGCCGGCGCCGGTGGCGCGCTCGGTGGAGGCGGCCGTCAAGCGCCCGCTGGGCGCGGCGCGCACGCCGGAAGAAGCGCGCGCCATTCTCCAAGCGCCGGCCGAACTCGCCACCGAGACGCTCCCGCAGCGCTACGCCACCCGCGCGCGGCTGATGGCGCGCTGGGGCGCGCTGGCGGCGGTGGGCCTCGCCGAAATAGTGGAGCGCGAAGGCCGCTTCGCCGTCGCGGTGCATTATTGGCGCCCGATCGTCTCGCCCGTGCGCGCGCCGCAGCTCGCGCCGGCCGAGCGCCACGAACTGGCCGAGCGCATCGCAGCGCCGCTTAAGGGGCAAGCGCCGCAGGCGCCGCTCGACATCGGCCTGTTCGAGCAGCCCGCGCCGGAGAACCCCGACATCGTGCTCGCCGAAGAAGGCGACGGCCGCGTCCGCGGCGAATAGCGCTACGCCGCGTCCTTCCTGAAATCGCCGAGCTGCGCATCGAGGGCGCGCTTGAACGCCGGGCGCGCGGTGCAGCGCGCGACATAGGCCGCCAGGTTTGCGTGCTGCGCGGTCAAATCGGGCATGATGCGCAGGACCGTGGCCATGAGGAGGTCGCCGGCGGTGAAGCGGTCACCGTCGAGGAACGGCTTATCGCCGAGCGCCGCAGCGAGCCCGGCGAGGCGCCGGTTGGCCAACGCCAGCGCGCTGGGACGGGCAAGCTTCGACCATTCCTGGTCAGCGAGGAAGAGATCGAGCTGCACCACCCGCATGATGAAGGGCTCGACCGAGTTGAGCGCGGCGATCACCCATTGCACAGCGCGGGCCCGCGCCTGCGCATCCTTGGGCAACAGCGCCTCGCTGCGCTCTCCGATATGCAGCACGATCGCGCCCGTCTCGAACAGCACGAACCCGTCCTCCTCGAAGATCGGCACCTGCCCGAACGGCTGCAACGCGCGGTACTCGGGCTTGTCCTGATCGCCCTGGGCGAGCAGCCGCGCGCGATAGGGCAGCCCGGCCTCCTCCAGCGCCCACCGCACGCGCAGATCGCGCACTTGCCCGCGCGCGAAATCGGGAACCCATTCGAAGGCGGAAATCGTGATCATGGCGTTTCCCCCAGCGCTCACATCGTCAGGACGGGCAGGCATTCCATGATCTCGACCCGCTCGCCGGGAAAGATCGTGAAGTGCGGATGGTTCTCGAACAGGCGCGCGGCCGCCTCATGCGATTCCGCTTCGAGGATCACGTATCCGGCCATCGCATTGCGGACGTCGCGCACGCCTTCGGGGCCCACGCTCTTGGTTCTGCCGAGCGGCCCGCCGCCATCGACGAGCGCGCGCCCCTGCGCCTCCTGCCACGCGAGCCAGGCCTTCATCCCGTCGGCCTCCCGCGCCTTGCGCACGGCGGGATCCATTGCGTCCCAGGCCGCCCGCCTCTCGGCGGATACAAGATAGATGGCGAGAAACTTCTTCATGGCGGCCTCCTTGGGCGAACAAATCAGCGATCCGTGAGCGAGCGGGCATAAGCGGCGAGCTTGTCGAACGCGCTCGACCAGCCGCCGACATGGCTGTCGCGCCGCTCCACATCGAGGAACGGCGTCTGGTGGAAGGTCTGCGTGGTTTTGCCGTCGCGCTCGGCGAACGTGATGGTGATCAGCGTCTCCACACCGGCGGAGGGGCCCGCGTCCCAGGCGAACGTGAACACGAGCCGCTTCTCCGGCGCGATCTCGCGATAGACGCCGCCGAACCAGCTCTCGCCATATGCGGCGGACTTGATCATCCCGCGATAGGCGCCGCCGACGCGGAAATCGATGTCCATGGCCTCGCAGGTGAAACCCTCCGGCCCCATCCAGGCCTGCATGTGCGCGGCCTCGCTCCAGAGCTGGAACACCAGTCGCGCCGGCGCATCGAAGATGCGGGTGATGAGGAGTTCGTGGTCGGCCAGTTCAGCGCTCATTCGCCCTTCTCCTTGCGTTTCAGGTCGTCGAGATAGGCCTGCATCTTGTCGAAGCCGCCGCTCCAGAAGCGCCGGTAGCGCTCAAGCCAGTCATCGAGGCGCTTGAGCGCCGCCGGCTCGAGCCGGCACGGCCGCCACTGCGCGTCCCGTCCGCGCGTGATGAGGCCGGCCGCCTCCAGCACTTTCAGATGCCGCGACACCGCCGGCAGGCTGATCGCGAACGGCGCCGCGATCTCGTTCACCGTGGCCTCTCCCTCGGCGAGACGGGCCAGGATCGCGCGCCGCGTGGGATCGGCGAGGGCGGAAAAGGTCTGGGAGAGGGCGTCGGCGTTCATTTAACAAACTATGCAATTAACAGATGCGCTAAATACGAGATGCGCTGTGCAACGTCAAGCGCCAGTGCGCGTCCTTCCGCCGGGACAGCGGCCGACGCGCGTTAGAGCACCCGGCAGGTGACCGGCGTCACCGCGGCCCGGGCAGGCGTCGCCTAGGGTCACGTCATCGAACCACAACGCCAGTGAGGACCGCCGATGCCCCGCCTTCTCTCTCTCGCCCTCGCCTTCGCGCTTTCCGCCCCGCTCGCCATCGCGATCCTGCATCAAGGCGCGCAAATCCTGGCTTGAGCGCTTCCCGCTTCGATCGTCGCGCAGCTCCTCCCTCCCTCGTTGCGACGATCTTCCCTGCGGCCCGGACCTGGCTCGGTTCGGGCCGCTTTTTTTTTCGCAGGACCCGTCCGCGTTTTTTCTGCATCGGCGCGCATCCATCCGCCGATCCGCCGGCATCTCCATGGCGTAAGACAACGACGATCACACAATTCCCACGGAGCCCATCATGAACAAGTTCTACGCGCTTCTCGCCGCAGTCGCTCTCGTCGCGCCGTTCGCCGCCGTCACGCTGGCGCAAGCTGCGCAGATTGTCGGCTGAACGCACACGCGCCCTTCGTTTCAATCTGTTTCAAAGCATCTCGCACTCGAAAGGAAGTTGAGACAATGCCCCGGCCTCTTTCCCTGTTGGTCGCCGTCGCCCTCTATGCGCCGCTCGCCCTCGCTGCGCTCTATGTCGCGTCCAACATCGTCGCCTAAGCCCGCCCGCCTGGCGACGAATCAAGGGAACGCGGACCTCTTCGGAGGTCCGCGTTTTTCTTTGCGCATCAGCTTCCCGTCTCTCTGATCCGTACACGGACATGAGCGCTCTTCCCGTCCGCGTCGATGACGCTGACGGTGTGGAATCCCGGCGCGCTCGGGCGCCAGATCGCGCGCCCGCTGGTCGCTTCGCTCGCCACCGCGCGGCCTTCGGCGTACCATGAGAGCGGCGCGCGCCCGCCCCGCGCGGAGAGCGAGAGCCCGCGCGAGGCGGCGCCGTAATCGAGCACCAGAATCTCCACGCCGTCCGGCGGAAACAGGATCGTCGGCCCGGCGTCCTCGCCGCGACGCGGCCGCAGCCGCTCAAGCCCTGGCGCAGCCTCAGCGATTTCTTGCGACGCCGCTCGCCGCGGCGCGTTCGGCGCGATGAGGTCGAACGCTTCAAACAAGAGCGGCACAGCATCGCTGCGCCCGGTCGCGCCCGCGCGCGGCGCGCCGTCGGGCCGGCCCACCCACACGCCGACGACATGGCCCTCGCCCACGCCGATGGCCCATGCATCACGGAATCCGTAAGACGTGCCGGTCTTGAACGCGATGAGCGGCGCGCCTTGCGCCAGGGCCGCGGGCGTGCGTCCGGCCGGCGAAGGCGAACGGCGCAGGATCTCGAGCACGCGCTCAGCCGTATCGGCGCGCACGAATCGCCCACGCCGCGCCGCGCGATCATTCTGCAGCAGCGTCAAATCGCCTGCGCGCCCGCCATCGCCGAGCGCGACATAGAGCGACACCAGCTCCTCCAGCGTCATGCCCACGCCGCCGAGCGCGAGCGCCAGCCCCGGCGCCGCCAGCTCGCGGCGCGGGATGCGCGGACGCGCGCCAGCCTGCGCCAGCGCCGCCTCGAACCGCGCCGGACCGATCCGATCGAGCGTCGCCACCGCCGGCACGTTGAGCGAATGCTGCAACGCCTCCGCCAGCCGCACGTCGCCGTGGAAGCGCCGATCGAAGTTCTCCGGCAGGTAGCCGGCGAAGCGCTGCGGCGCATCGAGGATGATCGTGTCCGGCGCCGCGATCCCGTCATCGATGGCGATCGCATAAATGAACGGCTTGAGCGCCGAGCCCGGCGAGCGCACGGCCTGCGTCATGTCCAGATAGCCGCCCGCGCGATCGAGACCCGCTCCGCCGACGCTGGCGCGCACGGCGCGCGGTTCGATCTCCACCGCCAGCATCGCAATCGAAGCGTCCCGCTCGAGCTCGGCGGCGTGGCGCGCGGCGAGCGCTTCGAGCGCGCGCTGCAGATCGGCGTCGAGCGTGGTGCGCAGCACCGCCGCGCGCGGATTCTCCCGCGCAAGCCGTTCGGCCGTTGCGAACGCCATGACCGGGAACGGCGTGCGCGCGGGCAATGGATCGCCCTGCGCTTCGCGTGCGCGTTCTCTCGTGATCAGTCGCGCCGCCGCGAAACGATCGAGCATGGCGTTGCGCGCCTGGCGCGCAGCGTCGGGGCGCCGATCCGGCCGGCGCGCTTCCGGCGCCTGCGGCAGCGCGATCAGAAGCGCCATTTCGCTGTCGTCGAGCCAGACCGGGTCGCGCGCGAAATAGGCGCGGCTCGCCGCGCGCACGCCTTCAAGATTGCCGCCATAGGGCGCAAGCGTCAGATAGGCGGCGAGGATTTCCCGCTTCGACCAGCGCCGCTCGATCTGCAGCGCGCGCACGATCTCGATGAATTTCGATCCGATGGTGCGCGGGCGCGGCTCGATCAACCGCGCCACCTGCATCGTGATGGTGGAGCCCCCGGAGGTGACTTCGCCGTTGCGCAGATAGCTGGCGCTCGCCCGCGCCAGCGCGAGGGGATCGACTCCGGGGTGAAACCAGAAGCGGGAGTCCTCGATCCTGATCAGGCGGCGCCTGAATTCCGGATCGATCTCATCGAGCCGCGCCGCCAGCCGCCAGCGCCCCTCCGGCGTCTGCAAGGCGCGAACCCACTGGCCGTTGCGGTCAAGCACGACCGGCGAGACGATATCGGCGCGATGAAGCGGCGGGGGAAACGCGAGATCGAGCGCAAACAGGATCAGCGACGCGATGATGAACGCCCACGCGATCCGCTTGCCGCGCGGCGAGAGCGGCGGGGGAACGCGCGGCCCTCGCCGCGTCCGTCCGAACACGGACGATATGCCCCTTCCCCCTTGCGAAGAGGGGGAAGGGGGCGGGGGGCTCTGAGATTGAGCCGCTACGGCGCCGTTTGCGCCTCCGCTTGGACGCCCCCCCTCCCTACCCTCCCCCGCAAGGGGGGCGGGACGCGACGGAGAGGGCTCGCGCGCGGCCATCACCCGCCGGGCGGCGCGATGGCGATCCGCCCGACCGACGTGCGCGCATAGACGCCGGGGCGGTACATGTCCTCCACCTGCGCCGGCGGCATCGTGAAGCTCCCCGCCGTCACCGCGCGCGCCACGTACGCGAAGCGGAAGCTGGTGTTGCGGATGTCAGCGGCGGCGACGAAACGGTCGTCGCGCGCCTCCGCTATCCGCGCGTACGAAATCACGCCCAGGAACGCGAACGGCCCGTTGCGCTGGCCGCCGCCATAATAATCCGGCTGCACGCCGTCCTGCGGCCCGAGCACGCTTTCGATCTCCAGCCCTGCCGGCAGGAGGTCGACGAGCACGGTCGGGAACATGCGCACGCCGGCGGGTTGGCCGCTGATCGAGACGATCACGCGATCGCCCTGGCGCAACTCGCCGAGGTTCGCTACGCGCCCATCGAGCGTGTAGACGGTCTTGTCGAGGCTGTAGCCGGCGCTGACGGCCGGCGGCGCCTCGCGCGGCGGGCCCTGCAATGTCAGCGTGCGCCACACCGCGCCGCGCCCGTCATTGCGGAACACCAGCCCGCGCGCGAGCTGCGCGGCGTCGGCGGTGACGCGTCGTCCCGCGCCTGCCGCGCCGTTGAGCGATACGTTCACCGGCCCGGCGGCGCGCGAAAGCGCGTTGACGGCGAGCAGCGTCTGCGCCTGTTCCTGCGTCATCATCGCTTCCGGCTCGCGCTCCATGCGCGTGAGCCGCGCCCGCAGCCGCGACACGGTCGCCGTTTCGCCCGCCTCCGCCGCGAGCGCGATGACGCCGGTGAGATCGCGCAGCGGCGTCTGGTACCAGTCGCCCGTATTCTCGTAGCCGATCGCTTGTTCGGCCAGACGGAACGCGTTGCGCGCGCGCGCGCGGTCGCCCAGATGCGCCAGCGCCGCGCCGATTTGCGCCCGCGCGAGCGGCGAGGGCTCGTTCCTGAGCGGCGTGTCGTGGAAATAGCGCAGCTGGCCGATATCGGCCTGCCCGGCCTTGGCCAGCACATAGAGCGCATAGGCCGCCGAGCGCGAGCGCAACAGCTCTTCGGTGTCGTTCGAGCCCGGCCAGCGATAGACTTCGAAATCGTAGGCGACGCCGGCGAAGTCGTTGAGCCGCGCCACGCGCCGGAGCGCGGCGTAGGCAAGCTCAAGCGCCGCGTCGGGCACGATGTAGCCTTGCGCCTTGGCGCGGACGAGGAAGTCCACAGCGTACGCGCCGACCCATGGCGTCGAGGAGGCGTCGTTCGCACGCCAGAGCCCGATCGCGCCGTCCGCGCCCTGCCGGTCGAGGATGCGGGTGATCGCGTCCTGCACGCGCCGCCTGAGCCGTTGATCCTGCGCGCGTCCCACCGCCTGCGCCACCGCGTTGAAATAGAGCAGCGGCATGGATGTGGAGACCAGCTGTTCGGTGCAGCCGTAAGGATAGCGTTCAAGCTGCGCCAATAGGGGCGCCGGATCGAGCCCAGCGAGCGCCGAGTAGGAGACGACCAGCGATCCTTCCCGCGGCGCGAACCGCGCAAGAACATCCGTAGGCGGACGATAGCTGACGTTCGGCGCCTGCTCTTCGATCTGCGTTTCGGTGATCGGAAGGTACGGCGCGCGCGCCTGGATCGAATACTCGCGCACCACCCGCTCGAAGCCCGCGGGCCCCGTAAGCGTAAGCTGCACCTGCCCGAGTCCCGCCGCCGGCGCCGTGATCGCGACCCGCGCCGTGCCGCGCTGGCGCCGCTGCAGGCGCATGCGCTCGGCCTGCGCCGTCGTGCGCGCCGCGCCGGTCGCGGCGAACGCGGTCTGGTAGGTTCCAGCCGCCCCCTCGACATTGTCGACCGTCAGCGTCGCCAGCGCCTCATCGCCAGGCGCGAGGAAGCGCGGCAGCACGAGCTCAGCCACCACCGGATCGCGCACGACGAGCGCATGCTCGCCCTCTCCCACCGCCGAATTCGACCAGGCGACCGCCATGATCCGCAATCGCCCGTTGAAGTCCGGCACGTCCAGCGGAACGGTCACGCGCCCGTTGCGCCCAACCTCATAGGCGTTGGTGAACAACGACACCGTCTTCGTCGGCACCACCGTAAGCCCTTCGCCGCCGAGACTGTCGCCGCCCTGGCGCGGTCTGGACGGCGCGCCGAGATTGGGATTGAGCAGACGTCCATAATCATCACGCACGAGGACGCCGAGCGCACGGCGCCCGAAGAAGTGCTCGCTCGGATTCGGGCTCTCATACTTGGTGAGCTGCAGGATGCCTTCATCCACCGCCGCCAACATGACGTTCACCGTCTCGCCGCGCGGCATGTTCTCGATGGCGATGGGCACATTGATGGTTTGGCGCGGGCGCACCACGCCCAGCCCTTCGCCGACCGCCACCTCCATCGTGCGCGAACCGGTGTCGACCGGCACGTAGGTCACGCCGATGGCGCGCCGCGGCACCGGCAGGTTGGCCGGATCGCGCGGCGTCATCACCGTGACGAGCACATAGGCGCCGCCGCCCCAGCTCTCTTCGACCGGCAGCGAGATCGTCGCGCCTTCGGCCGCCACGCTCACAGTGCGCATCGAGAGGACCCGGTCGGTGGCGACCACGACCTGCGCTTCGCCAGCGTAAGGCGCGCGAATCTGGATGTCGGCGCGCCGCCCGGCGCGCACCGGCTCGCTTGGCCCTGCGACGGTCACCATGTCGGGCGTGTCGCTGTCCTCGCCCCCGCCCCAGCCGGCGTAGAAGCGCGACGAGGTTTCAGCGCCCTGCCCGTCGCGCACGATCAGCCGGTAGGAGCCGTGATCGAGCCCGCCGCGCGAAATGCGCACCGGCGCATTGGCGGCGATGTCGGTCGTCCCGCCCGCGATCGGCACGTCGCGCCCGGTGCGGCGCCAGCGCCAGCGGCCATTGTCGAGATACCAGTCATAGCTCCAGTCCTCGCGCACCAGCGTCCATGACACGCCGCGCGCCGCCACGCGCGCGCCGTTGGCGTTGACGGCGATGACGTCGAAATTGGCCGTTCCGTTGTGCCTGACGGCGCGATTGTCGAAGCGCTGGCGCACGCCAAGATAGCGGTTTGAGAGCCGCACGGGCGCGGAAAAGCTCTCGCGCACCACGCGCCCGCCCGGATCTTGCACGCTCGCCACCAGCCGCGCGCGCAGCGGCAGCGTCGTCTGCGGCGGATCGTCGATGCCGGCGATGATCTGCGCGTGGCCGTCGCCGTCCGTCGTCGTTTCCGGGAGCTGGAAGAACCGCTCCTCGAAGCTCTCATCCTCGACGCCGAACGTGTACTGGCGGAAGCTCGGGAACGGGTTCGGATCAATCTGCAGGCGGCCCTCCGCCGTCACCTGCAGCCCGGAGCCCGGCGCGCCATAGAGGAAGTCGGCTTGCACGTCGATGGCGCGGCGCTGCGACCCGATGATCGGCGTCTCATCCGCGGTGATCTGGACGCGCAGACGCTGCGGCACGAAGTCTTCGATCGACCACGACGTCTGCCCCGCCGCTTGCTCCTGCCCGTCGACGATGAGTTCGGCGCGCCAGACCCCGCGCGGCGCGCCGCGGTCCATCGCGATGTTCCTGGCGACGCCGCCGGCGCGCTCGGCCGCGTTCAGGCGCAGCCGCCGCGCTTCGGTGCCGTTCGGGCGATAGACGACGAGCGTGGACGGCCGGTCCGAGATGGCGCGCCCGGCGATGTCGCGGATGAGGCCCATCAGGCGCACGGTCTCGCCAGGGCGATAGATTCCGCGCTCGGTGTAGAGGAACGCGTCGATGTCGCCCGGCGGGGTGCGCCCGTCGATGCCGCGTTCCGAAAGGTCGAGCGCGCCGGTGTCGAGATCGAGCGCGGCGAAATCGCCGTCGCGGCTGTACGCCATCACGTAGCGCGGCCGCGCCGGCCCTTCGCCTTCGGTCAGCGCACGGCCGAACCGGACATGGCCGTTGGAATCGGTCTGCGCGCGCGCCAATTCGTCATTGTTCTGCGCGATCAGCGTAAGCGTGACGCCGCTCATCGTGTCGGCGCTGGAAAGCCCGCGCACCACGACGTCAAGCCCGTCCGCGCCGGTGAAGGTCTGCAGCGCCATGTCGGTGTACATGATCCAGCGATAGGCGCCGGCCGGGCGGTCGGTGTCGCCGCCGGTCTGGCCCGCGCCCGGCGTGCCGTCGATCAGGCGCACGACGTACGCGCCCGGTCGGCGGTCCTCCAGAACCGCGCCGAGCGGAAAGACCGTCGTGACCGCCTGATTGCGCCGCTCGCGGGCGCGCGCGACGTCGATCTCGCCTTCATAGACCTTCACGCCGACGTCGGAGGCTTCGTATTCGAGCGACCAATAGCCGTAGCCGCCTTCCTCGATGATCTCCCCGACATTGAGCCCGCGCTGCGAGAGGATCCTGTCGTTCACACGCAGCACCTGGATCTTGATCGTCGAGACATTGACCGTCTCGATGGCGAGCCCATCGGCTTCGCTGCGCGGCAGGATCACGCCGTCGCCGACGAAGCCGACATAGGCCGGCCGGTCGCCGAACGAGAGCGTGAAGGTCTCGTCGCGCGCCGTGCGCTCGCCGCTGGTGGACAGGAGGCCTCGGCGGATGGTGACCTGGCGGTCCGGTTCGAAGGGCAGGCCCGAAAGGCACATCAGCGTATCCGACGCCTCGACCTGCACCTGCGCTTCGGGCTCGATCACGAGATAGTCGCGCAGATTGATGTCGCCGCCGGCGGCGATCGGCTTGGTGAATTCGAGGCACGCACGCGGCGTGGCCGTCGACGTGTCGATGCGCACATTCATGAACGCCATGCCGGCGGGGCGATCCGCCGGCGCGCGCGGCTCGTCGGCGGCGCGGATCGGGTCGGGGCCCTGGAGCGCCATCGCGGAAAGCGGCGCCGGTCCACGCGCGCCGCCGGTGAGCGCCATGCTGCCGACCGCCCCGCCCCACACGCCGACCAGCAGGAAAAGCCCGCAGGCGATGATCCAGTTGGCGTTTGCGGTCACGAATTGTTTGAATTTGTCCACCGCCGCCTCCCTCGCGCCGCCGCGCTGGCTTCGGCGCGAGCTTTGCCCGACCTCCAGGCGGCCTTCAAGTTCGGCCATGACACTTTGGCAAGATTTGGCATGACGCCGCGTCTCGGCGGCGCCTGAGCGGTTGCGCCGAACCCGGACGAACCGCCGAGATTGCGCGCGCAGGGCAGCCGGGCGCATGGTGCGCTCATGTCTGACGCCGCTTCCCTCGACGCCGCCGACCCCTTGCGCCGGTTCCGCGACGCCTTCGAGCTGCCGCGCGGAATCGTCTATCTCGCGGGCCACTCGTTGGGGCCGGTATCGAAAGCCGTCGTCGCCCGCGTCGCTCAGGCGGTGCAGAACGAATGGGGCCACGGGCTCGTCGGCGCCTGGAACACGGCCGACTGGATCGGCGCGCCGCAGCGCCTGGGCGCCAAGATCGCGCCGCTGATCGGCGCGCGGTCGGACGAAGTGATCGTCGCCGATTCCGTCTCGGTCAATCTGTTCAAGCTGGCTGGCGCGCTCTTGGCCGCCGCGCCGGGGCGCAAGGCCATCCTCGTCGAGGGCGGCGAGTTCCCCACCGACATGCATATCGCTCAGGGCCTCGCGGCGCTCGCCCGCGCCAAGGTCCGCTTCGCCAGGAAGGGAACGCTCGCCGAGCGCATCGACGCGCGCACCGGCGTGATCATCGTCTCGCACGTGCACTACCGTGACGCGTCCGTGCGCGACATGGCGGCGCTGACCGCCCAGGCGCACGCCGCCGGCGCCGAGATCGTGTGGGATCTCTCCCACTCGGTCGGCGCCATCGACGTCGATCTGGCCGGCGCCGGGGCCCGCTTCGCGGTGGGCTGCACCTACAAATATCTCAACGGAGGCCCCGGCGGCCCCGCCTTCCTCTATGTCGCGCGCGACCATCAGGAGCGCCTCGCCAACCCGATCTCCGGCTGGCTCGGCCATGCCGATCCGTTCGCCTTCGCCGATCGCTACGAGCCCGCGCCCGGCGCGCAGCGCTTCGTCTCCGGCACGCCCCCGATCCTCGCCTACGCCGCGCTCGAAGCGGCTCTCGACCTCATGGCCGAGGCCCCGGGCGCCTTGCGCCGGGCGAAATCGCAGGCGCTGTCCGAGCGCTTCCTCGCCCGCGTCTTCGCCAAGAAGCGCCCCGGCCTCCAGCTGATCAGCCCAGCCGATCCCGCCCGGCGCGGCGGTCACGTCACGCTGAAACACAAGGACGCCTACGCCGTCGTCAAGGCGCTGATCGCGCGCGGCGTGATCGGCGACTTCCGCGCGCCCGACGCCATGCGCTTCGCCTTCCCCGCCCTAACGCTGACCTATGGTGAAGCCGACGCGGCGGCGGACGCGCTGATCGAGGTGCTCAAAACCGGCGTCTATCGCGATCCGGCCTTCACAGTTTCCGCCAAGGTGACTTGACGCTCCTGTCACGCTCTTCTTCTTAGGCGCAACGAGAAAACGAGGAGGACGTCTTGGGCGCAGTCGAACAAGCGCCGGCTCAGGCCGGCTTTCCCGCGATGTCGATCGCGCAAGCCCACGCGCTGCTCAATCAGCCGGGCAGCCCGTTCGAGGTCGAGGAGCGTGAGATCCGGGGCGTTCGCCTGAAGACCTGGAAGAACGCGCCGCCGACCTTGCGCGAACTCTTCGCCGCCACAGCCCAATGGCCCGACCGGGATCACCTCGTCTACGAGAACGAGCGCGTCACCTTTCGCGCCCTGAACAACGCCGTCGCCAAGCTCGCCGCCCAGCTCGCCGCCGACGGCGTCCGCAAGGGCGACCGCGTCGCCATCATTATGCGCAACGTCCCGGAATGGCCGGTCGCATTCTGGGCCTGCGTGCATCTGGGCGCCATCGCCACGCCGCTCAATGCGTGGTGGACGGGGCCGGAGCTCGAATACGGCCTCACCGATTCCGGGGCCAAGATCGCGATCGTCGATTCCGAGCGGTGGGAGCGCATGCGCGAGCACGTCGACGCCTGTCCCGCCCTGACCAAGGTCTATGTCTCGCGCCTCTCCGATGACGTCGCCGACCCGCGCGTCACGCGCCTGGAGAGCATCATCGGCGGCCCTAACGACTACGCCGCGATCCCTGCAGCGCCTCTGCCGCAGACTCCGCTCGATCCCGACGATGATGCGGTGATCTTCTACACCTCGGGCACCACCGGAAAGCCCAAGGGGGCGATCATCACCCATCGCAACATCATCTCCAACATCTTCAACGCCATGAACGCGCAGGCGCGCGCCTTCCTGCGCCGCGGCGAAGCGCCCCCTGCGCCCGATCCGCAGGCGCCGCAGAAAGCCGTGCTGCTCTCGGTGCCGTTCTTCCACGCGACCGGCTGCTTCGCCGTGCTGTGCCCCCACGCCATGAGCGGCGGCAAGATCGTGCTGCAGCGCCGCTGGGACGTGGATGCGGCGCTGCCACTGATCGAGAAGGAGCGCATCAACCAAGCCGGCGGCGTGCCCACGATCGCCTGGCAGATTCTCGAGCATCCGAAGTTCAACGACTACGATCTCTCCTCGCTGGAGACGATCTCCTATGGCGGGGCGCCCTCGGCGCCGGAGCTTGTGCGCCGCATCCGCGAGCGCTTCCCGCAAGCCAAGCCCGGCCAGGGCTGGGGCATGACCGAAACCTCCGCCACCGCAACCAGCAATTTCGCGGAAGACTATGAGCGCAAGCCCGCAAGCTGCGGCGTGCCGTCCTTGACCGGCGAAGCCAAGGTCGTCGGCCCGGACGGACGGACGCTCGGCCCCGACGAAGTCGGCGAACTCTGGTATCGCGGCCCGATCGTCGTGCGCGGCTATTGGCAAAAGCCGCAGGCGACGGCCGAGACTTTCGTCGATGGCTGGGTGAAGACCGGCGATCTCGCGCGCATCGACGAGGAAGGCTTCATCTATATCGTCGACCGCGCCAAGGACATGCTGATCCGCGGCGGCGAAAACATCTATTGCGTGGAAGTGGAGAACGCCCTCTACGACCACCCGGCCGTGATGGACGCCGCGGTCATCGGCCTGCCGCACAAGACGCTCGGCGAAGAACCCGCGGCGGTGGTGACGCTCAAGCCAGAGATGCACGCCGACGAACAGGAGCTGCGCCACTGGGTCTCCCAGCGTCTCGCCGCGTTCAAGGTCCCCGTGCGCATCGCGTTCTGGCCGGAGACGCTGCCGCGAAACGCCAACGGCAAGATCATGAAGCCGGAGCTGAAGAAGGCGTTCCCCGACGCGTTCGGCTAAGGCCTTGCTCCCTCGCTCACGGGATCGAGAATCGCGGCTATGGATGGGGGCGACTGAACTCGCGCTTCCCGGCGGCGGCCAAATTCGGCTCTATCAGCCGCTACACCCCGGCGCGATCAAGGTGTAAGACGACCACATGGTCCTGCTCATCGAACGCGACGGCCCGGTCGCCGTCGTGACGCTCAATCGCCCCGAAGCCATGAACGCGCTGTCGCGCGAACTGCGCGCCGCCATCGCGCGTGCGTTCAAGGAACTTGATCACGACGAGAGCGTCCGCGCCATCGTGCTGACCGGCGCCGGCAAGGCGTTCACCGCAGGCCTCGATCTCAAGGAGCTGGCGAGCGGCGGCCGCGTGGTGGAGGACGCCAATCCCACGGACCACGACCGCGATCCCGTCCGTGCGCTGACGAAATGCCGAAAGCCGATCATCGGCGCGATCAATGGCGCCGCCATCACCGGCGGGTTCGAGATCGCGCTGGCCTGCGACATCCTCTACGCCTCCACCAACGCCCGCTTCGCCGACACCCACGCGCGCGTCGGCATCCTGCCCGGCTGGGGGCTCTCCCAAAAGCTCTCCCGCCTCGTCGGCATTCATCGCGCCAAGGAGATCTCGCTCTCCGGCAATTTCATCGATGCGGAAACCGCGCGCGATTGGGGCCTCGTCAATCGCGTGTTCGAGCCGGCCGAGCTGCTGCCCGCCGCGATCAAGCTCGCCCAGGACATCGCGACCGTGCCGGCCGACAAGGTCGAAGCCTATAAGCGCCTGATCGACGACGGCTTCGGCATGAAGTTCGAGAAGGCGCTGAAATACGAAACCAAGTTCACCGCATCGCTGAACGCCGCCGTTACTGCGGACTCAATCGCCGAGGCCCGCGAAACCGTAATGGCCCGCGGCCGCAAGCAGAAATAGCTTACGGCTGTTCCTCGCCCCTCAAGGGCGGAATCGCCTGCCAATCGACCCCGAGTTCGGCGAGCCGCTGGACATAGCGCAGCACCGCGCGATGGCCCTCCTCCAGGAGGTGCTGCGCGAACGGATTGTCGAGCTCCTGGGTGATCCGCACGCGGTCCTCTTCATCCACACGCAGCACGCCCATTGCGGCCAGTTCGCTCGTCTTGCGGCGCACCGTCTCGCGCGGCAGCCCGAGCTTGTCGGCGATCATCCGTCGCGAAATCGAGCCGCGCACCGATTCGGGCGGCTTTGGCGCATGCAACACTTCACGCGGCGTCGCGGGATCGAGCACGAAGGGACGCATCGTCGCCTCGTTGACGCAGGCCACGATCAGCAGGCTCTCCAGATCGACCGGAAAGTACGTGCGCGCAGCGTGCACGAGGTCGAGCAACAGCTCACTGCCCGCGAAAGAGAGCGGCCGGACGTGCGGCGGCAATAGTTCGGTCATGCGGCAATTCCCGAAGCTAGTGTGCCGAAACCCAGGCCAGGGTCAAACGCGCTCGGCAGCCGCGCGCGCGGCGACGAAGGCCACGGATTGACGCGCCCCGCCTTCATCGCGCTCTATCGCGGCCATGACCTCTCCCGCCGGCGATGCGCCGAAGCCCGCCGCGCCGGAACGCCATATCTCCACCGCCTATGTGGTCATGCTTGCGGTCGGCATGGTCGTCGGCGCCGGCATCTTCAAGGCGCCGGCGGATGCGGCCGCCGCAGCCGGCTCGGTCGCCTGGCTCTACGCAGCCTGGATCGGCGCGGGCCTCCTCACCCTCGCGGGCGCGCTCTGCTACGCCGAACTCGCCGCCGCCTTCCCCAACGCCGGCGGCGACTACCACTTTCTCGGCCTCGCCTACGGCAAGCGCGTCGCGTTCCTGTTCGCCTGGGGCCGCTTCGCGATCATCAATTCCGGCTCGATCGCCTTCCTCGGCTTCGTGATCGGGGACTATCTGAACGCCGTGCCGCAGTTTCACTTGGGGCCCGACGGGCCTGCGCTCTACGCCGCCGCCGCCGTGCTGGCGCTGACGCTGTTCAATCTGCGCAACGCGCGCAAGGACGTGGCCGCGAAGTATTCCGTCACTGGTCTTGAAGTGGCCGGCCTTGCGATCATGGGCGCGGCTGCATTGTGGCTGGCGCTGCGCGGCGTCGCGCCGCTCACGCCCATCGCGCCCCTCGCCGCGCCGCCGCCGGGATCGTTGGGGCTCGCGCTCGTCTTCGCGCTGCTGGCCTATGGCGGCTGGAGCGAACTCGCCACCCTCTCCGCTGAAGTGAAGGACGCCAAGAACGGCATGGCGCGCGCGCTCATCACCTCCACGCTCGTGGTCATGGCGCTTTATGTCTTGGTGAACTGGGCCTTCCTGCGCGGCTTGGGATTCGAGGGCCTGGCGACGAGCGCCGCGCCCGCCGCCGATCTCATGGCCCGCGCCTTCGGCGCCAACGCAGCGCTGATCATCGCGCTCGCCGTCGCCTGCGCGGCGATCACCTCGATCAACGCCACCATCATCGTCGGCGCGCGCACGACCTACGCGGCCGCGCGCGACTTTCCCGCGCTCGGCGCGCTGGGGCGGTGGGACGCGGGGCGCGGCATCCCCGCCGCGGCCACCTGGACGCAAGGCGCGATGGGCCTGGCGCTCGTGGCCCTGGGCGCCTGGACGCGCAACGGCTTCCAGACGACGGTCGACTACACCTTCCCCGCCTTCTGGTTGTTCCTGAGCCTGAGCGGGATCGCGCTTATCGTCCTGCGCGTCACGCGCCGCGACGCGCCGCGCCCGTTCAGGACGCCGCTCTATCCGCTGACGCCGATCCTCTTCGTCGCGTCGAGCCTCTACATGCTCTGGTCGAGCCTCGCCTATATCGCGAGCCTGCCCAACGCCCGCATCGGCGCCTGGGTGGGCGTCGGCGTGTTGGCGCTGGGAGTTGTCGCGCTCGTCATTGTGGAACGCAGCACGAAGCGCAGCGCCTAGCTTTTTCCCTTCTCCCGCATGGGCGGAAGAAGGCGGCCCGAAGGGCCGGATGAGGGTGGGCGTCAGACATGAAACGCGCCCCCTCATCCGTCAGCTTCGCCGCCACCTTCTCCCCCTCGCGGGGGAGAAGGGGAACGAAACTTCAAAGATCCTTGAGCCATTCCACCAGCAGCGCGTTCACAGCCGCCGGCGCCTCCTGCTGCGTCCAGTGGCCGACGCCAGGCAGGATATGCGCGCCCCGCAGATCGGGAACCATCGGCTTCATCATCGCCACGATGTCGACGCCCGGAAACATTTTCAGCACCAGATCGCGCTCCCCGCCGATGAACAGCGCCGGCTGATCGATCGTCCGGGTACGGAACGGCGACAGGAACGCATGGTCGCGCCGGTGATTGCGGTAGCGGTTGAGCGGGCCGCGGAAGCCCGAACGCTCGAACTCGCCGACGAAATAGTCCTCATCGGCCTTCGTCAGCCAGGCGGGAAAGGGATCGGGGTTGGGCAAGCGGTGAAGCAGGGCGTCGCCGTGCTTCTTGTCCGGCGGCCACGTATTGTCCGGCGCTTCCCCGCAGATGGCGTAATAGAAACGGCGAAGGCCGTCGCGCACGTCGGCCTCGAGCTCCGCTTCCGCGACGCCCTCGGCCTGGAAATAGACCTGGTAGAAGAACCGCCCGTTCTTGGTGAAGACGGCCTCCGCCAGATCGAGCAGCGAGACCTCGCCCTGCGGCACGTACGGCACCGAAAGCCCCGCCACCGCACGCACGCGCTCGGGAAACAGCAGCGCCGTGTTCCACGCGATCGGCGCGCCCCAATCGTGGCCCACGACCACGGCCTTCCCGTTCGGCGAAAGCGCGGCGATCACGCCGGCGACGTCTTTCGTCAGCGTCTCCATGTCGTAGGCTTCGATCGCGTGCGGCTTGTCCGACCCGCCGTAGCCGCGCACATCGATGGCGCATGCGGTGAATCCCGCCTGCGCCACCGGCGCGAGCTGATGGCGCCACGAATACCAGCTCTCCGGGAAGCCGTGCACGAACACGACCAGCGGCCCGCTCCCTTCGATCGCGGCGCGCACATTGATCCCGTTCGTCTCGATCATGCGGAAGCTCGGCATCGCAGGTTTCCTTCTTCTTGGACCGCGGCCTATCCAGGCCGCATGCGGAATGCTCGGTTAGCGCCGCAGATCGCTCGGCAGCGTCGGTTCGCTCAGCAGGCGCGCCATCGCGTCCCAACGCGCCGCCGGATCATCGCCGGCCGCCGCCAGATGCGCCGCGACCCATTCCTCGCCGATCCCGTAATTGATGATGTAGCTGCGATAGTGCTCGGTGAAGCGCAAGGATTGATCGGCCCTGGCCCGCGACACCAGCTGATAGCGCTGGATCAGATCGAGCGCCGCATCGCGCGAAGCGATCTCGCCATCGAGCCACATCCGCCCGATCGTCATGCGCGCGCCCTGCAGGTCCTTCATCGCCGCGCGCAGCTCGGCGTAGGCCGGCGCCGATGCAGGATCGAGACCGGCAAGCGGAAACAGGACGCGCGCCTCGAACTCCAGGCGCTCCGCGGCCGGGAACGTGAGATCGATGCCGGCGTTGCCTTCGCCTTCGGCGATGAACGAGATCGGCGAGAACAGGGGAAACACCGTGTTCTCCACCCAGCCGCGACCGCGCACGAGGCTGTATTCCAACAGCGTGTTGTGCGTGTGATGGCCCGGATAGCCTTCATGGCAACCAAGATCGAGCGCGCGATCGATGAATACGGGAAAGTCGGTGTTGATCTGGATGAGGCTGTGCGCGCTTCCCTGATACCAATTGTAGCCCGACCAGCTCTGATTGGCGACGAATTCGAGCGTGAACGCTTCCTCCGCCGGGAGCGCGATGTGCTGCAGCGTGCGCCGCCGGCATTCCGCGATCGCGGCCTGCATCACCGCTTCGAGCCGGTCGCTTGGGATGGCGTAGCGGTCGCGAAACGCCTGCACGCGATCGGCCAGCGGCCCATCGCCCGGAACCAGCGCCTCGATCCGCGCCAGCACGGGATCATAGGCGCTGAGCGGCTTGAGTTCAGGCGTCACGCCGAACAGCGCCTGCGCTTCGGTGGCGAACGGCGCGCGCGCCCCGCCGATCATGTCGATCCGGAATCGCGCCGCGACCAAGTGCGCGCGCAGAAAGTCGCGCCGCCGTTCAAGCATGGGTTCAGAAACGGTCGCGACGGCCAGCAGGGACAAGAGCCGATCCGCCTCCTCCGCCAGCGCCGGCAGCGCACGCGGCGCGGCCTCGGCCGCGGCCTTGATCGCGGGATCGCCGAAATAGGCGTCGATATAGCCGTCTTCGTGGGTCCCGATCTCGAGCTGCAGGCGCACATAATCGCGCGCGACGGCGTCGAGATCGGCGGGGTCGCTCCGCGGCGCCGAAGCGCACGCGGAGAGAACGAGGGCGAAGGCGAGGATCACAATGCGCATGCCGCGGTTATGAAGCGCCGCATCCGTCCCCGCAATCGCTGGTCGATCAGCGAACAAAACCTGCGAGCCGCCCTTTGATGATCTCCTCGGCCTCGCTGATGATGCGATCGATCAATTCCTTCACGCTGGGGATGTCGTGGATCAGGCCTTGCACCTGGCCGGCCGACCAGATGCCCGCGTCGATATCGCCGCTCTCCAAGCCTTCGCGCCCGCGCGTCCCGGCGACCAGATGGCGCACATCCTCGAACTTCGCGCCGCCCTTCTCCAGCGCCACGACCTCTTGCGAAATCTTGTTCTTCGCCACGCGCGCGGTGTTGTGCATGGTGCGGAAGATGAGGTCGGTCGCACGCTCGTCGTTCTCGACCATCCGCCGCTTGAAGTTCTCGTGCAGCGGCGCCTCCTTCGTGGCGCAGAACCGCGTGCCCATATTGACGCCGTCGGCGCCGAGCGCCAGCGCCGCGACAAGGCCTCGCGCATCGCCGAACCCGCCCGAGGCGATCATCGGAATCTTGATCTTGTCGGCCGCGCACGGAATGAGGATGAGGCCGCCGACGTCATCCTCGCCGGGATGGCCCGCGCATTCGAAGCCGTCGATCGAGATCGCGTCCACGCCGTAGCGCACGGACGAGACGCCGTGCCGGACGCTCGTGCATTTGTGGATCACCTTGACGCCGTTGGCCTTGAAATCGTCGACGTGCTCCTGAGGCTTGTAGCCCGCCGTCTCCACAATCTTGATTCCGCTTTCGATGATCGCGCGGCGATATTCAGCATAAGGCGGAGGATTGATCGCCGGCAGGATGGTGAGGTTCACGCCGAACGGCTTGTCCGTCATCTCGCGGCAGCGGCGGATCTCGTTGGCGAGCGCCTCGGGCGTGGGCTGCGTCAGCGCCGTGAGAAACCCCAGCGCGCCGGCGTTCGCCACCGCCGAGGTGAGCTCGGCGCGCCCGACCCATTGCATGCCGCCCTGCACGATGGGGTGCTCTATGCCGAACGTCTCCGTGAACCGCGTCTTGATCATGCCTTCCTCCGCAGGCGCCACCGTGGCCGAGCGCGCAGCGCGCTTCAAGCATGACGCAGCGGCGCCGCGGAGGAAGAGGACAGGCGCCCGGCGCAAGATGAGGGGGTGCGCCGGGACCGAGGGAGAAGCCCGCCCTCTTCCAGGGCGTCGCGTCTCAGGCCGGCGGCATCAGCACCGTATCGACCACGTGGATGACGCCGTTCGATTGCATCACGTCGGCGATCGTCACCATCGAGGCGCCGCCCCGCGCGTCGGTGATCGTCACGCCGTTGGCGCTCGCCGTCACGGTGAGCGTCGCGCCTTGCGCCGTGGTCAGCGTCGCGCGACCGCCGCTCGCGCGCGCTTGCGCGAGAAGATCGGCCGCCGTCAGCCGGCCGGGCACGACGTGATAGGTGAGGATCGCGGCCAGCGTCGCCCGGTTCGCCGGCTCGAGCAGCGAGGCGACGACGCCCTCGGGCAGTTTCGCGAACGCCGCGTTCGTCGGCGCGAACACGGTGAACGGCCCCCCGCTCGAAAGCGTGTCGACGAGGCCCGCCGTCTGCACGGCCGTGACCAGCGTTGTGTGATCGCGCGAGTTGACTGCGTTCTCCACAATGTTGCGCGACGGATACATCGCGGCGCCGCCGACCATCACGGTCTCTTCCTGCGCGGGCGCGTCCATCATCGCTGTCTGGTCGGCGCCGCCGGACATGCTCGCATGGTGGCACGCGCCGAGCAGGCCGAGGCTGATCGCCGCGGCGCCGGCCGCGACGGCTTTCACGAAATTCATGTCTTTGCTCCGCTGAAGCGGCGCTTGCGCGCCATTGCGTCCCCAATACGCTGCGCACGCGCCGATGGATGGCTCGCGCGCCAGGCTCGCGCGTTCGTGATCAGGGCGGCGGCGTCCGTGGATAGCGGGCGCCCGCGCAGCGCGAATCGTCTAAAAGCGAGCGCTTGATCACGACCTCAGCGGGAAGGAGCGCGGCATGATCGACGCTGCGAAAATGGCGGTCCTGGTGAACCAGAAGCTGTGCCACGATTTCGCCCAGCCCTTGAACGCGCTCGTGACCGGGCTCGATCTCTTGCGCAGCGCCGGTCTGGCCGAGCGCGCGCCCGACGCGATGTCGCTGCTCGAACAGGGCGTCGCCAAGCATCAGGCGACGCTGCAATTCTTCCGCTACGCGCTCGATGATTCCGGCGACGCGAGCGACGGCGGCCTCGACGACCTGCGCGAGACGGCTGATCTCCTCTATGCGCAGCTGCGTCCGGACTTGCGCTGGAGCGCGCCGCCGATGGCGATGCCGAAGCCGGCGCTGCGGGTGATCATGACCCTCTTGCACATCGCCGCCGACGCCGCGCCGCGCGGCGCTGTAGAAGTGGACGCCGGCCCGGGCGAGGTGCGCATCATCGCTTCGGGCCCGAAATCAAAGCTGAAGCCGGACAGCGCGGCTGCGCTCCGCGGCGAGCCGCTGGAAGGCGAATATAACGGCCGCTCCATACTGCCGGGGCTCGCCGGCCAGCTCGCCCGGCGCCACGGCATCGAGATCGCCATGCGCGAAAGCGAGGACCGCGTCGAGATCATCGTCCGCTCGCCGGCGTTTCGAGCCGTCAGCGCGGCGGCGTAAAGCCTCGTTAACCCGCCCGCTCCACTCTAGCAGATGGGGATTCCGCTTGGCTCGGCCGCCGCCGCGCCGAAGCGGATCAGAAGGCGTACGCCTGAGATGGACCAGCGGCTCAGCGACTTTGCAGGCCAGGCGGCGGCGCGCTTGAACGCCGCCGAGAGCGCGCTCATCCGCGGCGGCGCGCCGCAAGCCCAGATCGCGCGCGCGGCGCTCGGCGCGATCGCGGCGTCCGCGGCGCGCATCGGTCTTTCTCGCTGCGAAACGATCGCCCACGCCGGCGCCGAACTGATCGCGCAGGGCGAAGACGCCTATCCGATGGCGCTGCGCGGCCTGATGCGCCTGCGCGAGGTTCTGGATGCGATCGCGGCCGGCGGCCGCGAACCGCCCGGCGCCGACGACGATCTCGTCGCCGCCGCGACGCAGACCTTGCCGCCGTCGATCGCCGACACCCTCGCCCAAGCGCGCGAGCGGCTCATGGAGATCGCGCCGGGCGCCCGCGATCCGCGCCTGGCCGCCATCATCGATCGCCTCGCCGATCTCAGCGCCGAGATCGGTCATCATCGTCAGGACGAAGCCCCGGCCAAGCCGCCGGGCGCGCGCCGCAGCAAAGGACCAAGGCCATGAAATCCTGCCTCGTCGTCGACGACAGCCGCGTCATCCGCAAGGTGGCGCGCCGCATCCTGGAAGACCTCGATTTCGAGATCGAGGAGGCCGCCGACGGCCTGGAGGCGCTGCAGGCGTGCCGCAAGGCGATGCCCGACGCCATCCTGCTCGACTGGCAGATGCCGGTGATGTCGGGCATCGATTTTCTCCGTACGCTGAGAAACGAGCAGGGCGGCGAGCGCCCGGTCGTCGTCTTCTGCACCACCGAAAACGACGTCGAACGCATCAGCGAGGCCATCAAGGCCGGCGCCGACGAATACATCATGAAGCCGTTCGACGGCGACATCCTCCATTCCAAATTCGCCGAAGCCGGCCTGATCTGAAGTAGACGCGATGCTCACCGAAGCCCAGTTCGCCCTCATCGCCCGCCAGGCCAAGCGCCGCGTCGGCTTGGCGCTCAAGCCCGACAGGCTGGCCGTCGTCGATGCGCGCCTGGCCCCGCTCGCACGCCGCGAAGGCTGCGCCTGCGCCGGCGAATTGGTGCAGGCCACGCAGGAGCGCAGCGACGATCTTCTGTGGGATGCGATCGTGGATGCGCTGGTCGATCCTTCCACGCACTTCTTCCGCGACCGCGCCGCCTGGCGCGCGCTCGCCGAGCGCGCCATTCCCGACATTCTGCGCGGCCGCGCCCCGAACGCGCGCCTGCGGATATGGAGCGCAGGCTGCGCCACGGGCCAGGAGCCGTTCTCGCTGGCGATCCTGATGGACGAGCTGCGCGAGGAAGGCCAGGGCGCGACGACCGAGATCGTCGCGACCGACGTGTCCGCGCGCCTGCTCGACAAGGCGACAGCCGGCATCTTCTCGCAATTCGAGGTGCAGCGCGGCCTTTCCGTGCGCCGCATGATCGCCCGCTTCGAACGCATCGGCGAGATGTGGCGGGTGATGGACCGCGTGCGCGCCGCCGTCCGCTTCGAAGCGCACAATCTCATGAGCGAGCCTGCGGCGATGGGACCGTTTGATCTCATCCTGTGCCGCAATGTGCTTTGCGGCATGGACGACGAGGATCGCAAGGCGACGCTCGAGCGGCTGGCCGGCGCGCTGGCGGAGGACGGCATGCTGATGCTCGGCGCCGGCGAACACGCCGTCGACGTCACCGACGCGTTCTCCCGCACGGGCGAAGACGGCTTGTTTCTCCGCAACGCCTATTGGCGCAGGGCCGCCTAGAATTTTTTCGGCGCGCGGGCGCCGCGACGGCTGCCCCATCGGCATGGCGCGCGGATGGGGGCAATCGCCGCGCGAGGGCGGGGTTGCTTGCGGACGTTGCAGGTAAAGCGCCCCACACCGCCTCCCTCATTCCGGCCATTGCGCAGCAATGCGCAGAGCCGGAACCCAGGGCCGCTGCAGTTTCCCCTCAATCGCCGCCCGGAAAGCGATGCGCCACCATAGCAAAGCTCAGATGTTGAACAGCGGCATGCCGTTCACGTTCTCCAGCCGCGCGCGATAGAGGCTTGCGTCATAGTCCGACACCGGATCGACGCGGCGCTCGCCCAAGAGCGGCGCATCGACCGGCGCCGCCGCGAAGCGGCCGTCGCGGATCGCGCACATCTTGCCGAAGTCGCCCCGGGCGATGAGCTCCACGGCGAGCCGTCCGAAGCCGAGCGCGATCAGCCGGTCGGTGGCGTCCGGCGGCCCCGAACGCATCAGATAAGCCAGCCGCTGCACGATCACGCCCTCACCGCTCTCGCGCGCGCACGCCTCTGCGATGAGGTCGCCGACGCCGCCAAGCCGTTTGCGCCCGTAGGCGTCCGCGCCGGCCTGTTCGGAGAGGCCGCCGTCCTTCGGCCGCGCGCCCTCTGAAACAACGCATACGGAATAGCGCGACGGATTGGCCAGCCGGTCCGTCTCAAGCAGCCGCGCGATTTCGGCAAGATCGAACGGCGATTCCGCGATGATCGTGCGATCGGCGTCCGCCAGCAGGCCGGCATAGAGCGCCGTCTGCCCGGACAGGCGCCCGAACAGCTCCACGATCATGATCCGCTCATGGCTGCCCGCGGTGGAGCGCAGCGCCGCGATCGCATCGACGCTGCGCGTCACTGCGGTGGAGAATCCGATCGCGTAATCAGTGCCGTACACGTCGTTGTCCATCGTCTTCGGGATCGACACGACGGGCACGCCCTCCTGCGCCAGCCGCGCCGCGAATCTGAGCGTGCCGTCGCCGCCGAGCGGCACGACGACATCGATATTGAGCGCGCTCAGAGTTTCCATCGCGAAGCGCGTGGCGTCGATCGGCTGGTCGTCGGCGAAGGCGGGAAGCAGCCGCGCCGGCGCCAGCGCCTTCGGCAGCTTCTGCGGCGCAAGCCGGCTCGTGTGCAGGATCGTGCCGCCGTCGCGGTCGATGCCGCGCACGCTTTCGCGATCGAGCGGAACCGTCCAGGCCTCGATCGTCTCGGGATCTTTCGGGTCGATCGACAGCGGCCCGAGCCAGCCGCGTTTGAAGCCGGTGACGCTCCAACCGCGCGCGGCCGCGGCCTCGACCACCGATTTGATCGCGACATTGAGGCCCGGCACGTCGCCGCCGCCGGTAAGGATGCCAATGCGCACGCGCTTCTCCGTCTAGGCAGCGCCTGCCTAGCGTGGTTCGGTGTCCGGAAAAAGAATGGGAGGTCCCTATGTCTGCAGAAGCGCGCTATGTGCGCCCGCCGAGCGCGGAAAGCCTGGGCGAGGCGCCGGGCCGCGGGCGCCTGGCGGGCCGGCGCATCCTGGTCGTCGGCGGCGGCCAGCGCGTCACCAACGCCGCCACCGACCCGATCGGCAACGGCCGCGCCATGAGCCTGCTGTGCGCGCGCGAAGGCGCCCGCGTCGCCGTCGCCGACATCAATCTCGACAGCGCCCGCGAGACGGTCGCGATGATGCTGGAGGGCGAGGGCGCGGCTTTTCACGCCGACGTGGCGAAGGAAGAGGATTGCGTGCGTCTCATCGCCGACGCGCACGCCGCGCTCGGCGGCCTTGACGGCATGGCGCTCAATGTCGGCGTCGGCTTAGGGGGCCTCGGCCTGCGCAACACCGAGGCCGCGCATTGGGACAAGACCTTCGCCATCAATGTCCGCGCGCCGATGCTGCTCTGCCGCGAGGCGCTGCCGATCCTGGACGAAGGGTCCTCGATCGTCTTCATCTCCTCGATCGCTTCGATGCGGGCCGGCAGCCGTTTGGTCGCCTATGACGCATCCAAGGCCGCCCTCGGCGGGCTGATGCGCCAGGTTGCGGCCGAAGGCGCGCGCCGCGGCGTGCGCGCCAACATCCTGGCGCCGGGCCTGGTCGATACGCCTCTTGGCCGCGCGGCGACTCAGGGGCGCCCCTCCCGCGCCGCCGCCGAGGTCCCCCTCGGCCGCCAGGCGACGGCCTGGGAGATCGCCTATGCGGCGCTCTTTTTCCTGAGCGATGAGAGCGTCTACGTCACCGGCCAGACGCTCGCCGTCGATGGCGGCATCACGGGCTTCTGAGGCTCAGATCTCCCAGGTGCCGACGTCGCCGACGCCGGTGATGCGCGTGACGATCAGCTCAGCCGCGCTCGCCGGATCGAGCGTAGTCGTATCGATGCGGATTTCCGGGTTCTCCGGCGCTTCATAGGGGCTGTCGACGCCGGTGAAATTCTTGAGCGCGCCGGCGCGCGCCTTCTTGTAGAGGCCCTTGACGTCGCGCTTCTCGGCTTCCGCCAGCGGCGTATCGACGAAGATCTCGAAGAACTCTCCTGGCGCCATCAGCGAGCGCGCCAGCGCGCGCTCGGCGCGGAAGGGCGAGATGAAGCTGACGAGCACGATCAGACCCGCATCCGTCATCAGCTTGGCCACTTCCGCGACCCGGCGGATGTTCTCCACCCGGTCGGCGTCGGTGAAGCCGAGATCGCGGTTGAGGCCGTGGCGGACATTGTCCCCGTCGAGCAGGATCGTGTGGCGCCCAAGCGAATGGAGCTTCTTCTCCACCAGGTTCGCGATCGTGGATTTGCCGGCGCCGGAGAGCCCGGTGAACCACAGCACCGCCGCCTTCTGGCCCATGATGTTGGCGCGCGCGTCGCGATCGACGTCGAGCGCCTGCCAGTGGATGTTCTGCGCCCGCCGGAGCGCGAAGCGAATGAGCCCCGCGCCCACGGTCGCGTTCGTCATCCGGTCGATCAGGATGAAGCCGCCCATGTCGCGGTTATCCGCATAGGGATCGAACGCGACCGCCCGGTCGAGCGCGATATTGCACACGGCGATGTCGTTGAGCTCCAGCGTCTTCGCCGCGAGCTGTTCGAGCGTGTTGACGTTCACCTTGTGCTTGATGTCGGTGACTTGCGCGCTGACGAGCTTGGCGCCGATCTTCATCTGATAGGCGCGCCCCGGCAAGAGCTCCTCCTCCGCCATCCAGATGATCGTCGCTTCGAACTGGTCGGCGGCTTCCGCCGGGCTCGCCGCCGCCGCGATGACGTCGCCGCGCGAAATGTCGATCTCGTCGGCGAGCGTCAGCGTCACCGATTGGCCGGCCTGCGCGCGCGTGAGATCGCCGTCGCGCGTCACGATCCGCGCCACGCGGCTCGACTTGCCTGAGGGCGCCGTGCGGATCGCCTCGCCCACGCGCACCGCCCCCGACGCGATCTGCCCGGCGAAGCCGCGGAAATCCTGGTTGGCGCGGTTCACCCATTGCACCGGCATCCGGAACGGCGCATTGACGAGCCTGTCCTCATCGAGGGGAACGGACTCAAGATGCGCGATCAGCGTCGGCCCCTCATACCAGGGCGTCGCCTGGCTCGCGGCAGTGATGTTGTCGCCCTTGAGCCCCGAGATCGGCAGCGCGAACACGTCGCTCAGCCCGATCCGTTGCGCGAAAGCCGAGAAATCCGCGACGATCGCGTCGAACGTCGCCTTGTCGTAGCCGACGGCGTCCATCTTGTTCACCGCCAGCACAACATGGCGGATGCCCATCAGCGAAACCAGGAACGCGTGCCGGCGCGTCTGCGTCAGCACGCCCTTGCGCGCATCGATGAGAATGATCGCGAGATCGGCCGTCGACGCGCCGGTGACCATGTTGCGCGTATATTGTTCATGGCCGGGCGTATCGGCGACGATGAACTTGCGCTTCTCGGTCGCGAAGAAGCGGTAGGCGACGTCGATGGTGATCCCCTGCTCGCGCTCGGCCGCGAGCCCATCGACCAGCAACGCGAAATCGATCGCGCCGCCCTGCGTGCCCTGCGTTTTCGACTCCGCCTCGAGCGCGGCAAGCTGATCCTCGAACAGGAGTTTGGAATCATAGAGCAGCCGCCCGATCAGCGTGGATTTGCCGTCGTCCACGCTGCCGCAGGTGATGAACCTGAGCAGCGACTTGCGTTGCTGCTGATCGAGATAGGCGTGGATGTCCGGCGCGGCTGACATCACGCTTCCCCTCCCCCTTGGGGGAGGGGGTAGGGGGCGGGGGGCGCGCAAGATGAGGAGACGGCCGCGGCGCCAGCGCCAGATTCCGCCTGCCCCCCATCCCTACCCTTCCCCCAAGGAGGAAGGATTCTGCGTTCGCCTTCAAACAATCCGTATGCAGACAAACCACGAGCGGGCATCAGAAATACCCTTCCTGCTTCTTCTTCTCCATGCTCGCGGTCTGGTCGCGGTCGATCACGCGCCCTTGCCGCTCACTGGTGGTCGCCACGAGCATTTCCTGCACGATCTTTTCGAGCGTATCGGCGTCGCTCTCGACGGCGCCCGTCAGCGGATAGCAGCCGAGCGTGCGGAAGCGCACGCGCCGCATCGCCGGCTTCTCCCCCGGCTTCAGCCGCATGCGTTCGTCTTCGACCATGATCAGCGCGCCGTCGCGTTCCACGATCGGCCGCTCGGCCGCGAAATAGAGCGAGGCGATCTCGATGCGCTCCTGCAGGATGTATTGCCAGATATCGAGCTCGGTCCAGTTCGAGAGCGGGAACACGCGGATGCTTTCGCCCTTGGCGATGCGCGCATTGTAGAGCTTCCACAATTCCGGCCGCTGGTTCTTCGGATCCCAACGGTGCTGCGCGGTGCGGAACGAGAAGATGCGCTCCTTGGCCCGCGATTTCTCCTCGTCGCGCCGCGCGCCGCCGAACGCGGCGTCGAAGCCGTACTTGTCGAGCGCCTGCTTCAGCCCTTCGGTCTTCCACATGTCGGTGTGCAGCGGCCCGTGATCGAACGGATTGATCCCTTTGGCCAGCGCCTCCGGATTCTGATGCACCAGCAGCTCCATGCCGAGTTCGCGCGCCGTGCGGTCGCGGATCTCGTACATCGCCTTGAACTTCCACGTCGTGTCCACATGCAGCAACGGGAACGGCGGCGGCGCGGGAAAGAACGCCTTCGCCGCCAGATGCAGCATCACGGCGCTGTCCTTGCCGGCGGAGAACAGCATGACCGGCTTCTCGCACTCGGCCGTCACCTCGCGCATGATGTGGATCGATTCCGCTTCGAGGCGCGCGAGATGCGAGAGGCGCGGCGCCGGCGCAACTGCGGCGCGGTCTTCGGCAAGGGTGGCGGCGTTTGAACTCATAACAATCTTGCGTCACGACATAGGACGGCGCCGGCAATGGAGGTCTGCTAAAAACAGCTCCCACAAAACTGCTCCGCGGCCAAGCGCCGTAGGCGGAGCTTGGCTTCATCGCATGAGCGATGCGCGCCCGCGGCCTAGACCCTGCCCGTCACCGGCAGCAGCGCGCCCGTCACCGCACGCGCCTCTTCCGAGGCGAGGAAGAGGATCACGGCGGCCAGATCGGCGGGCGCGACCCACTTCTTCGGATCAGCGCCGGGCATGTCGGCGCGATTGGCCGGCGTATCAAGCACCGAGGGCAGCACCGCGTTGACGCAGACGTTCGTCTCTTTGAGCTCCTCCGCGAGCGCCTCCGTCAGCCGGTGCACGCCCGCTTTGGACGCGGTGTAGGGCCCCATGCCCGCCCCGCCCTTCAGCGCCGCGTTCGCGCCGACATTGACGATCCGCCCGGCCGGCGAGGCCTTGAGATGCGGGATCGCGGCGCGCGCGGCGTTCGCGGCCGTCTTCAGATTGATCAGGAACATCTTGTCCCAGAGCGAGGGATCGCCGCCCGCGACGGGCTGCCAGGCGAATCCCCCGGCGATGTTGGCGAGCGCATCCACGCCGCCGAGCTGGCGCGCGACCGTATCGATGGCGCCCTGGGCCGCATCGGCGTTGGTCAAGTCCACCCCGCCCTGCGCAAACGCCGCCGCGAAACCGTCCGGCGGCGGCGCGTAGTCGAGCGCTGCGACCTTCAGGCCCCGCGCCGCCGCCGCCGCGCACACCGCGCGCCCCAGGACCCCGAACGCGCCCGTCACCACAATCACCCGTTCCGCCATATGGTTCCCTTCAAGCCAGTAAATCGGGCCCCGCGCGGCGCACGTCCGTGCATCCGGTCAGCGCCATCGCCACCCGCAATTCCGCGCGGATGATGTCGAGCGCGCGCTTGACGCCGCGCTCCCCGTCCGCGGCCAAGGCGTAGGCCCACGCGCGGCCGAGGAAAACCCCCTGCGCGCCGAGCGCCAGGCAGCGCAGCACGTCGAGACCTGAACGCACGCCGCCGTCCATGAACAGAGGGACCTTGCCGCCGATCGCATCCACGATCGCCGGCATCGCCTTGACGCTGGAGAGCGCTCCGTCGAGCTGCCGGCCGCCATGATTGGAGACGATGATCCCATCGGCGCCGTTCGCCAGCGCCTCGCGGGCGTCGGCAGGATCGAGCAGGCCCTTGATCACCAGCGGCCCCTTCCAGTGCCGGCGCACGAAATCAAGGTCCTTCCAGGTGACGCCCGCATCGAAATTCTGCTGCACCCATTGGGAGAACTGGCCGACGCCGCGCGCGTCCTTCACCGCATCCTTGAGATTGCCGAAGATCAGCGGCTGGCCGCTCAGCTGCACGTCGAACAGCCAGTCGCGGTGGGTGAGCCCCTGCCAGGCGCGCTGCAGCGTCGATTTGAGCCCCGGCGGCGCCGACATGCCCGAATGCACATCGCGATAGCGCGCGCCCACGACCGGCAGATCGACCGTCATCACCAGCACCGGCGTACGCTGCGCCGTGATGCGCTCGAGAAACGCCGCCATGAAGCCGCGATCCTTGATCATGTAGAGCTGCTGCCAGATCGGCTGCCCCGTCTTGGCGACGACTTCCTCAAGGCTGCAGATCGACACCGTGGAGAGACAGAACGGCACGCCCGCCGCCTGCGCCGCGCGCGCCGCCTGCACTTCGCCGCGCCGCGCGAACATGCCGGCGAACCCGACGGGCCCGAGCGCCACCGGCATCGTCGTCTGCTGCCCGAACCATTCGGTTTTCATCGATAGCTGCGAGACGTCGCGCATCACCAGCTGCCGAAGCGCAAGCGCCTCCAGATCCTCCACGTTCTTGCGCAGCGTGAGTTCGCCGTATGCGCCGCCGTCGAGATAATCGAACATCAGGAGCGGCAGCCGCCGACGCGCCAGCGCGCGGAAATCCTTCACCGAAGCCGCGATCACGCGCCTCTCCCCTATTGTCCGCCGTCTCTGAGGGCCTGCTAGCCGGGTTTGGCCTAGCCCGCTAGGCTCCCCGCCGTGTCGCAACCCCACCCCCTCGCCGGCCTCGCCGTCGATTCAACGCTGTTCGCGCAGAAGCTCGAACCGCTGCGCGAGACGATGCTGCTGATCCGCATGAGCCGGGAGGCCTTTCGCGAGGCCAGTTTCCTGGACGACCGCATTCTCACGCCGCAAACCAGGGGCGTATGGGCCCGGCACGACGACGTCGCCGCGCGCCTCGCCGGCGCGGCCGCCAAGCCGCTGCACTTCATCTTTCACGCGGGCCACGCCGGCTCCACGCTGGTCTCGCGGCTGCTCGATGAGACGGGCTGCGTCCAGCCGCTGCGCGAACCGCCGCCCTTGCGCCAACTGGCCGAGCTGCAGGACGGCCTCGGGCGTCCGGAGTCGCTGGTGAGCGAGGCGCAATGGGCGGTCTGGCTTGCGACCCAGATCGCGCTGTGGCGCCGCGGCTGGCCCGAGTGCGACGCCGTCATCCTCAAGGCCACGTCCAGCGCCGCGCGCTTGGCCGCGCGCCTCCTCGACGCCGCGCCCGACGCCCGCGCCATCCATCTGACGCTCGCCTGCGAGCCCTACCTCGCCACCCTGCTGGCCGGCGCCAATACGCCCATCGATCTGCGCGGCATGGGCGGCGAACGCATCCGCCGGCTCACGGCCTATCTGGGCGAAGCGCCCGGCGCGCTCCACGCGCTGAGCCTCGGCGAACTCGCCGCCATGACTTGGCTCGCGGAGCGGCTCACGCAGGCTCGCCTCGCCGCGACCCATGGCGCCCGCCTGCGCGTGGTCGATTTCGACGCCCTGCTCGCCGATCCGCCGGGAGAAATGGCCGCCATCGCCGTCCATTTCGGATTGGCGGCGCCGCCGGGATGGGCCGAACGCCTGCCCCATAGCCGGGCGCTCGCCACCTATTCAAAGGCGCCGGAGCATCCCTACTCGCCGGCCTTGCGCGCCCAGATTCTGGCTGAAGCCCGCGCCGCCCACGCCGCCCAGATCCGCGCCGGCCTCGCCTGGCTGGAGCGCCTGGGCGCCCGCCACCGGGAGGTTGCGGCCGTGCTTGGCTAGCCCTATACGCATCCACCCGCGTCGGCCGGTCCCCCGCCGACGACCCTGGAAGGGCGCGTAGCTCAGCGGGAGAGCACTACGTTGACATCGTAGGGGTCACAGGTTCGATCCCTGTCGCGCCCACCATGACATCGTCGCGCCCGCTTCGCAGGCCAGCCATACCTGCCCTTAACCCTCGCGCGCGACCTTCCGCGTCGGGGGCAGGTCATGCCGGAGGCAGCGGCGGCGAGAAATGAGGCGCGCGAAGCGCTGCGCAAGCTGGCGCTGGTGGAGCAGCTCGCCGGCGTCGGCCATTGGCGCTTCGATTTCGTGACCCGCAAGGCGACCTGGTCGCCGCAGATGTTTCACATCCATGGCGCAGCGCCCGGCGATTTCGACCCGAGCGATCCGAGCGTGCTCGACGCGCTCGAGGCGACGGATCGCGCCCGGCTCCTGGCGCTCGTCGCCCGCGCCGAGGCGACCGGCGAAGGCTATGCCGCACGTCTGCGCCTCAACCGCCTCTCCGACGGCGCCCAGCGGATCGTGGTGGTGAGAGCGGAGGTCGAGCGCGACGAATCCGGCGCGCCGTCCGCGATCTTCGGCGTCTTCCAGGACGTCACCGATCAGGAGCGCGCGGTGCGCGACGCCGAAGCGGCGGTGCGCGCCAAGCTCAACTTCCTCGCCAATATCAGCCACGAACTGCGCACGCCGCTGACCTCGATCCTGGGCTTCTCGCGCCTGCTTGAACAGGCGGCGGATCTGCCGGCGGACGCCCATCGCTGCGCCGCGCGCATCGTCGGCGCCGGCGAAACGCTGCTCGCCATCGTCAACGATCTCCTGGACCTCGCGGCGATGGACGCCGCTTCGCTGCGTCTGCGGACCGAACAGGTTCGTGTTCGCGACCTCGTGCAATCGACGCTCGACCTCGTCGAGGCCGACGCGGTCGCCAAGAACCTGCTGCTCGCCTGCCGCATCGCGCCCGATGTTCCCGAGCACGTCATGGGCGACGGCGGGCGCCTGCGTCAGGTGCTGCTCAATCTTGTCGCCAACGCGGTGAAGTTCACCGAATCCGGCGCCGTGCGCGTGCATGTCGAGGCCGCCGGCCGCGCGCTGCGCTTCAGCGTCATCGACACCGGCCCCGGCATCGCGGAGGACCGCCAGAGCCGCATCTTCGCACGCTTCACCCAGGCCGATCCGGACGTCGCCGCACGGTATGGCGGCGCAGGGCTGGGCCTGGCGATCTGCAAGCGCCTCGTCACGCTCATGGGCGGCGCGATCGGCGTGCAAAGCGCGCCGGGCGAGGGCGCGAGCTTCTGGTTCATCGTGCCGCTGGCGCCGGCCGCGGCGCAGACCGAATCCGAACCCAAGCCGCCCCGCGCGCTCGACATTCTGCTCATCGAGGATCACGCCGCGATCCAGGACGTCGTGCGCGCCGTGCTCGCGCCGCTTGGTTGCCGCATCGAGGTCGCCGCCGACGGCGCGGCCGCCGTGCGCATCGCCGCGAAGCGCGGCTTCGATGTCATCATCGCCGACGCCAACATCCCGATGATCAAGGGCCCCGACGCCGTGCGCGCGATCCGCAGCGCCGGCGCCAACCGGCGCACGCCAGTCATCGCCATGTCCGCGCATTCCGACCCGGGCTTCGAGATCGCGTTTCGCCGCGCCGGCGCCGACGCCTATCTCGCCAAGCCCATCGTCGTGCGCGATCTGCTCGCCGCCATCGCCAGCGTCACGACGCCGCACGGCGCAAACGAATCGAATGAATCCGAATGGGGCTTGGCGCGCGCGTGATCGCGGGTCACGCCGCAGCGATCACGCGCTCGAGCTCGATCACCAGATCCTTAAGATGGAAAGGCTTGGACAGAACCTTGGCGTCCTTCGGCGTGCGGTGCGCCTGGGAGAGCGCCACCGCGGCGAACCCGGTGATGAACACGATCTTGAGGCCGGGATCGATTTCCGCGGCCCGCCGCGCCAGTTCGATCCCGTCCAGCCCGGGCATCACAATGTCGGTCAGCAGGAGTTCGTAGGCGCTCCGCTCCAGGGCCTCCCAGGCCGAATCGCCGTCGCCGAAGGAATCGACGTCATGACCTGCGCGCGTCAGGTTAAGGGTCAGGAACGACCGCAGCGAATCATCGTCTTCAGCCAACAGAATCCGCGCCATCGCGCCCATCACCTTTCTTCCGCCCCTACCCAATAGCGCAGCCAAGGTAAAGACCGGCTTAGAGTTACCATGCGCTGCATGTTGTTGACGGTTTGCGACGGGATTGAGAACGTCCGCCGATGGATTTGAACGAGGCCTCCGCGATGGTCGCGCTCGACGCGGCGGGCGAGGCCGCGCCGTGGGCGGAGAGCGCCGGCGAGAGCGCCGCGCCGTTCACCCTGGTCACGCCGCTCGCGCGCACCTCGCCGCTGGTGTTCGCCTCGCCGCACTCGGGCCGGCGCTACCCGGCCGCCTTCCTCGCGCAGACCCGGGTGAGCCTGCAGAGTCTGCGCCGCGCCGAAGACGCCTATGTCGACGAGCTCTTCAGTGCGGCGGCCGCAGGCCGGGCGCCCCTGATCGCCGCCGCCTACGCCCGCGCCTATGTCGACCTCAACCGCGATCCCGCCGAGATCGACCCGGAAATGTTTCAGGAGCGCCTGCCGCCACCGCCTGCCGCCGGCGCCCCGCGGGTGCAGGCGGGGCTGGGCGCGATCCCCCGCATCGCCGGGGACGGCCAGCCCATCTATCGCGGCAAGCTCCGCTACGCCGAGGCCGAGCGTCGGATCGCCGCCGTCCACCGCCCCTACCACGCCATGCTGCAGACGCTGGTGGAGGAGACCCGCGCCTTCGTCGGCTGCGCCGTGCTGATCGATTGCCATTCGATGCCGAGCTGCGCGCGCGGCCCCAACGCGCCCGACGTCGTGCTGGGCGACCGCTTCGGCGCCTCCTGCCACCCCACCGTGACCAATCTGGTGGAGGCGACGCTGCGCCGGCTGGGCTATCGCGTCGCCCGCAACGCGCCCTTCGCCGGGGGCCACACCACCCAGCTCTACGGCCGCCCCGGCCGGCGCGTGCACGCGCTGCAGATCGAGCTCTCGCGCGGCCTCTATATCGACGAACGCACCATGCTGCGCACCCAAGGCTTCTTCAAAGTCCGCGCCGACATGGCGCGGCTGGGCGAAGCGCTGGCCGCTGCGGAGTTGCATAAGAGCTTGGGTTAGCCGGGCGCGCGACGCGCGCCTGTCGCGGAAGGCAAGACTGGTCATGGATCTTGGACTCAAAGGCAAGAAAGCGATCGTGCTCGGCGGCACGCGCGGAATCGGGCGGGCGATCGCCGAGACCCTGGCGCGCGAGGGCGCGGATGTTGCGATTTGCGCCCGCAACGCCGGACAGGTTGAGGAAGCGGTCGGCGCGCTCAAAGCGCTCGGCGTCAAAGCGACGGGCGCGTCCGTGGATATCACCGACGGCCCGGCGCTGAAGGCCTGGATCGCCGCTGCGGGCGCGGAGCTCGGCGGCGCCGACATCCTTGTCTCCAACGCCGGGGCCATGGCGCAGGGCGCCGACCCCGCATCCTGGGAGCAGAACTTCAAGCTCGACGTGCTCGGCGCCGTGAACGCCTTCGACGCCGCGCAGCCCCTGCTCGAAGCCGGCGCCGCGAAGCATGGCGACGCCGCGTTCGTGATCATCGCGTCCGTTTCCGCGGCGGTGGCGGACAACGCCAGCTCCTACGGCCCGGTGAAGGCGTCGCTCATCCACATGGCCAAGGGCCTCGCACGCCAGCACGCCAAGAGGCGCATCCGCGTCAACGTCGTCTCGCCGGGCATGGTCTATTTCGAGGGCGGCGTCTGGCACATGGTCGAGCAGAACATGCCAGACGTCTTCAAGACAGCGATGGCGCGCAATCCCACCGGCCGCGCAGCGACGCCGCAGGAGGTCGCCAACGCCGCCGTGTTCCTGGCGAGCCCCGTTTCGTCCTACACCACCGGAATCAACCTGCTGGTGGACGGCGCCATCTCAAACCGCGTGAACTTCTGACGCCGCTTCGGCCCGCGGC
Source organism: Hydrogenophilaceae bacterium (assembly GCA_013389015.1). Lineage (GTDB taxonomy): Bacteria > Pseudomonadota > Alphaproteobacteria > Caulobacterales > Aquidulcibacteraceae > CADEEL01. Next base: position 36,574 of record JACAEE010000034.1, read on the forward strand.
GCGCCACTAGCTAAGGCGCCCGATCGCGGGGGCCGGGCCCGCCCGCACCCCAGAGCCGGTTCCGGCCCGCGGCGCGCCTCGACGGCGCCGCTCGCCGTCACGGTCCCGGCGCGCCAAATAAAGAAAACCCCGGTCCAAGGACCGGGGTTTGAGTTAGATAGGGAGGAAACGCCCGATAGGGCGGGCGGCGTCGCGAAACGCCGCTGAGGTTGAAAATACGCTGCACCGCACAAATCGCAAGTCCATTTTTACGCCGCATAAATTCACTGAACGGCCAATTACGCAATAACTGATTGTTTTTGTTGATATAAATTGCCTCTATGATTTTTTGCGCCTGCACACATGCGCGGATGGCGCCCTCGCCAAGGCGCCCGATCAGCGGCTTTCCTTGCGCGGCGCCCTTCGCGTGTGCAGAAAGCGCCGCCGCGCTCCTCCTGCGCCTCCGCCAAAACGAGCCTCCATGTCCGCCCCCCGCCTCCGCAACCTCGCCATCATCGCCCACGTCGACCACGGCAAGACCACGCTGGTGGACCAGATGCTCGCCCAGGGCGGCGCCTTCCGCGAGAACGAGGCCCGCGACGAGCGGGCGATGGATTCCAATCCCCAGGAGCGCGAGCGCGGCATCACCATCCTCGCCAAGGCCACTTCGATCCTGTTCGAAGCCGCTGACGGCCCGGTCCGGATCAATGTGGTGGACACCCCCGGCCACGCCGATTTCGGCGGCGAGGTGGAGCGCATCCTCTCCATGGTCGACGGCTGCCTGCTCCTGGTGGACGCGGCCGAAGGCGTGATGCCGCAAACCAAGTTCGTGCTCTCGAAAGCGCTCGCGCGCGGCCTGAAGCCGATCGTGGCGCTCAACAAGGTCGATCGCCCGAGCGCGCAGCCCGACCAGACCCTCAATGACGTGTTCGAGCTCTTCCTCGCCATCGGCGCCAGCGACGAGCAGGCCGATTTTCCAATCCTCTACGCCTCCGGCAAGGAAGGCTGGGCGGTGAAGGATCTCGCGCACCCGCGCGAGGGCCTGAGGCCGCTGTTCGAGACCATTGTCGAACACGTGCCCGATCCCGAACCGATCGCGCGCCGCGATCAGCCGTTTGCGATGCTCGCCACCATTCTTGAATCCGATCCGTTCCTCGGCCGCCTCCTCACTGGGCGCATCGAGAGCGGCGCGGTGAAGCCCGGCGACACGGTGAAATCGCTCACCCGCGACGGCAAGGAGATCGAGCGCGGGCGCTTGACGAAAGTGCTCGCGTTCCGCGGCCTGAAGCGCGTGCCGGTCGACAGCGCCGAAGCCGGCGACATCGTCGCCGTGGCCGGCCTCGCCGACACCACCGTCGCCGACACCATCGGCGCGCCGGAAATCCTGATGGCGCTGCCGGCGCAGCCCATCGACCCCCCGACGCTCGCGATCACCGTGTCGATCAACGATTCCCCGCTCGCCGGCCGCGCCGGCGATAAAGTGCAAAGCCGCGTCATCCGCGAACGGCTGATGCGCGAGGCGGAATCCAACGTCGCCATCCGCGTGCGCGAAGCGGACAACAAGGACAGCTTCGAAGTCGCCGGCCGCGGGGAGCTGCAGCTCGGCGTGCTGATCGAAACCATGCGCCGCGAAGGCTTCGAACTCTCGATCTCGCGCCCGAAAGTGCTGCTGCGCGAAGAGAACGGCCAGACGCTTGAGCCGATCGAGGAAGCCGTCATCGATGTCGATGACGAATATTCCGGCGTCGTGATCGAGAAGATGAGCCTGCGAAAGGCCGAACTGCAGGATATGCGCCCCTCCGGCGGCGGCAAGACGCGCCTCGTCTTTCACGCGCCCTCGCGCGGCCTCGTCGGCTATCATGGCGAATTCCTCACCGACACGCGCGGCTCCGGCGTGATGAACCGCCTGTTCCATTCCTGGGCGCCGTGGAAGGGCGAGATCCCCGGCCGTCGCAACGGCGCGCTGATCTCCACCGAGGCCGGCAAGGCGATCACCTACGCGCTCTGGTATCTGGAGGAGCGCGGGACTCTGTTCGTCTCGCCGGGCGACGACCTCTACGAAGGCATGGTGATCGGCGAGAACGCCAAAGGCGAGGATCTCGAAGTCAATCCGGTGAAGGAGAAGAAGCTCTCCAACGTCCGCGCTTCAGGCAAGGACGAAGCCATGCGCCTCACGCCGGCGCGGATCATGACGCTGGAGCAGGCGATCGCCTGGATCGATGACGACGAACTCGTCGAAGTCACCCCCAAGGCCATCCGCGTCCGCAAGATGTGGCTCGACCCCCACGAGCGCAAACGCCGCGCCCGGGCCGCGGCGGTGTAGGGCGTGGGCGCCCCATCTACGGCGGCGGAGAGATCGCGCCAGTCTCGGAGGCTGGTTCACAATTGGGGTGGCGGGCGTCCGCCCTTGATTGCGCGATCGACCCTCTCGCGCCAGCAGACCCCGCCCCGGCGCGCGATTCGCTTCACAAAGTCAAGCGAATACTGATGCATAAATGCCCCGGTCCGGGCCGAATCTCGCCCCGAACGGGAATTGCCTCCTTACCGAGCCGTTAAGAATGGGCCAAAACGGCGTTGGAGGTTGGGACATGGGACGGCACGGGTATTGCTGAGCCTCGGATCGCAGGTTCAGCCGGCCCCTGTCGGGCGGGCGCCGACGACAGGACTAAAGTCATGGCGAATGCGATCGACCTTCATGTCGGCAAACGGCTTCGGCGCCGTCGCCGCCTGTTGGGGCTCACCCAACAGCAACTCGCCGAAAGCATCGGTATCCGCTTTCAGCAGATTCAGAAATACGAATGCGGCGCCAACCGCGTGACCGCCAGCCGGCTCTATGAGCTCTCCGTCGCGCTCAATGTGCCCGTGAACTACTTCTTCGAGGGCCTCCAGGCTCTGGCCGCGCCGCCGAACCAGCCGGGCGCCCCGGCCAATGACCGCGATCTGATCGCGGCCGACGTGCTTTCGCAGAAGGAAACCCTTGAGCTGATCCGCGCCTATTACCGGCTGGGCGAACGCCCGCGCCGCCGGCTGCTTGATCTCGCCAAAGCGCTGCAGGACGAAACGACCGACGCGGCCTGATCCAGCCGGATCGCCGCTGTCGTCGGGGCAAGTGGGGACGACGGGCCCGCGGGGGAGACCTCGCGGGCCCGTTTTCTTTTGGGCGATCTTCATTGTCGGGCGGGCGAGGCGCGTTAACGCGCCGCTAACCGCATCGCCAAACGCTCAGACGGCTATGACCAAGCCTACTCCTGAGCAATTCTCCATCGCCGGCCGCCGCGTCCTGCACGTGCCCACGGGCGCGCGGATCGACTTTCCAGTCGCCCAGCCGTGGACGAGCAACGGCTACTCGCTCTGCGAGATCTTCATCGGCCGCGCCGATAGCGCCCTCGAGAACGGCGATTTCTATCGCGTCAGCGACATCATCGATGAGGCCCGCCGGCTGATGCTCGCCCGCGCCCAGGAGCGCGCGGCCTGACATCGCCTCTTGGGGGCGGCGCGCCTTCCGGGCTAGAACCCTCGACGCATGCCGAGCGCCGCCGATCTCGCCGCTTTCCGCGCCTTCGCCGACGCGCTCGCCGACGCCGCCCGCGCAGCGATCCTGCCCCATTTCCGCGCCGACGTCGCGATCACCGCAAAGGACGGCCCGCGCGGCGGCTTCGATCCCGTCACCGCCGCCGATCACGCCGCCGAGCAATCCATCCGTAGGCTGATTGAAGAACGCTATCCCGATCACGGAATCATCGGCGAGGAGTTCGGCGAGAAGCCCGCGCGCTCGCCCTATCGCTGGGTGCTTGATCCCATCGACGGCACGCGCGCCTTCATCGCCGGCCTGCCGCTCTGGGGCGTGCTGATCGGGCTCACTTTCGAGAACCGGCCGATCCTGGGCGTCATCGACCAGCCCTATATCGGAGAGCGCTTCCTGGGCTGGACGACGGCGGGCGCGCGCGGCGCGACGCTGACCACCGCCGCCGGCGCGGCGCCGCTCAAGACCCGCGCTTGCGAAACGCTCACCAACGCCATCATCGCCACCACCGACGCGAAGCTCTTCGACGGCGCCGAAGCCGGCGGCTTCGAGCAAGTGCGCCAGACCGCCAAGCTCGCCCGCTATGGCTGCGACTGCTACGCCTACGCCATGGTCGCGCTCGGCGGAATCGACCTTGTGATCGAAAGCGGGCTGGCGCCGTGGGACGTCGCCGCGCTCGTGCCGGTGATCGAAGGCGCCGGCGGCGAAGTCACCGACTGGCGCGGCCGCGCGCTCACGCCTGACTTCTTCGCGCAACCGAACGCGCGCGCCCAGATCGTCGCCGCTGGCGATCCGCGCCCACGCGACGAAGCGCTCGTCGCGCTCCGCCGCGCGGCGAAATAGTCCGCACCGCAGCGTCGCATCACCCGCGCGCCGAGGGTTGACAGCGCATGTCCCTTGATCCCTATCCCGGGGGCGTTGGGAGTGAGTATGTTTGCTGACATTCCAAGCGACGTCGCCGGCTATTTCAAGCCCGAAATGCCCCTCGGTCCAACCAAGGGCGAAAACATAAAGTCCAGCGCCGCGGCGGCGTTCCTGCTTCGCTTGGAGAATGCGGCGTTCGCTGGAATCGCCACACGCGCTTCAGTCCTGATTGGCCGTCGCGGCGCAGGCAAGAGCGTTCTGTTGCGCAGCTTCACCAACAGCTATGAGATCGCGAGCCACGTCGAAGCCTACCTTCATGAGGCCGACATCCGCCGCCTCATCCGTTCGCAGAACGAGTTCACCCAGAAGTACGACATCGTCCTGACGTTGGATAAGCCTGACGAAGCGACGTCAGTCGTCAAGGAGATCGTGCAAGAGGGTCTGTTTACTCCCGAGCACGCTGCACGCATCTGGGAGGAGCGTTTATGGACCCATGTCCTGCGCGCGCTGGTCCTGGACAAGAAACTGTGGCCGAGGCTCCAGCCGCAGCGGCGCCAGCTGCTCGGTCTGCTCGACAAGACTGGACTCTTCGACAGGCGCCACCAGCCGGACCTGGCCGCGCTGATCAAAGCCGCCCAAGAGGAAGTGTCCACATCGAGCCTCGTCGATTTCGCCAAGGACTGCGTCCACGACCATGACATCCAGATCCTCGCCATCATCGACTCGATGGAGGAATACGATGTCCAGAACCCCGCGATGGTGCGCGCCATCGGCGGTCTCCTGCAGCTCGTCGGCTCGCTCACATCGCCCGCGAACGGCTCGGTGCACATCAAGATCTCGCTTCCCTCCGAAATCTATCCGCTCATCGCCGAATCGTCGAACATCGGCAAATACTACATTAACTCGGAACTGATCCGATGGCAGCCGGTCGAGCTGATGCGCATCCTTGCTCATCGCTACCTCACCGGTCTGCATTTCCTGAACTACCCCGCTTTCAACGATCTCTGGATCAAGTACAACAAGAGCCTGTTCAAGGATCGTGACCGCTTGCGCGCGTTTTGGGACGAGTGCTTCGGCTCTCACCTCACCAACGAGGCCGGTCACCCCGAAAGCGCTATTCTCTTCATCCTGCGCCACACCCAGCTCCTTCCCCGGCAACTGATCAACTTCGTGCAGGCTCTGATCAAGAGGTCGTTCGACAGCACCGGCTCATACGAGCGCCTGGACCCGACGCTCCTTGCGGATCGCGAACTCATCACCAACGCCGCCGACTACATTCAGAAGGAGGTCGCGTTCGGCTACAAATACGTCTACCCGAAGACCGTCGACGTCTGGCGCATGATCCTTCCCCGTTGCGATGTGATCACAAGCTACGGAGAGCTGCAGAGCCGCTACACCAACAGCTCGGTCCGAGGGCTGGGTCACGAATACTGCATGGCGTTTCACAACTTCATCCGCGCCATGGTGGAGATGGGCGTGTTCGGCATCGTGGTCGACGACCACTCGAGCGATCGCTACATCAAGGCCGCTTTCGAATATAATCGCGGCACCGAGATCGCTCTCGACGAAGGCACCAAGCTCGCAATGCACCCCGTTTTCAGCGCCCGCCACATGACCGACCCGGCGAAGCGCGCCGCGCCGGGCCGCGCCATCTTGCCGATCGGCTCCTTCGACGGACTCGAGGACTCGTGATCCTCGTTTCGCTCATCTCGCTGGCGGGGATGATTGTGTTCGGCGCGCTCGCCCACATGCATCACGACCCCGCGCAAATGACCATGGCCGGCGGTTGGGTTGCGGTCGTCTCCTCCATCGGCGCGCTCCTCGCGCTGCGATCAGAGCGCAGCGAGCGCCGCCACGTCTACTCCATCCGCCGCCTCCTGCGCCTCAGCGTGCGCCCGGTGGCCGTAGAACGCATTGACGCCGGGCTCTCCGAGCGCAACGACAATCGCGCCCAGATTCTGATCATTCTCGCTATTCTCGGAAACTCTCTGCAGGCGTTCGCCGAGCCGGCGCTGATGCTGGTGGACGCCGTGGCGGCCTGGCTGGGCGTGAGCGCCTGAAGCGATGCAGTTCACGCGATCGAAGGGAGAGAGACGCATGAGCGACCTGGTCAGCAAATCCGCGCGCGCGATGATCGAGAATCTCGTCGCCAAGCGCGTCTCGGCGCGCGAGCTGCTCGACGCCCACGTCGCCCGCTGCGAAGCCGTCAATCCCAAGCTCAACGCCGTCGTCGCCACCGATCTCGATCGCGCGCGGCGCGAAGCGCAAGCCATCGATGACGCGCGCGCCAGAGGCGAGGCGCTGGGCCCGCTCGCCGGCCTGCCGATGACGGTCAAGGACTGCTTCGATGTCGACGGCCTGCCTTCCGTCGCCGGCAATCCTGCATTCGCGGACCGTCCCAAGGCCTGCCCCGACGCCGATGTGGTCAAGACCGCGCGCGCGGCCGGCGCGATCGTGTGGGGCAAGACCAACGTGCCGCTGATGGCGAGCGACGTGCAGAGCTTCAATGCGGTCTACGGGACGACCAACAATCCCTATGACCTCGCGCGCACGCCTGGGGGCTCCTCCGGCGGCGCGGCCGCGGCGCTCGCGGCGCACATCACGCCGCTCGAGATCGGCTCCGACATCGGCGGCTCGCTGCGCCATCCCGCGAACTTCTGCGGGGTCGCTTCGCTCAAGCCCACTTGGGGCCGGCTCTCGCTGGACGGGCATGTCCCGCCGCCGCCCGGCGTGCGCATGGAGACCGACCTCGCCGTCTCCGGCCCGATGGCGCGCGACATCGCCGATCTGCGCCTGTTCTACGACGTCCTTCGCGGCGCGCCTTCGCCCACCCGCTCCATCAAGGGCGCACGCATCGCTCTGTGGACGGACGAACCGGAGTTTCCGCTCGCAGCCGACGTGCGCGCGGCCATCGAGGACGCGGGCGCGGCGCTGGCGCGGCAAGGCGCGGCCGTCACGCCGATCGCTGCGCCCGTCGACGTCACGCAGCTCATGGATTCCTACTTCACGATCCTGATCTCGATCATCTCGGCAGGCTTGCCGGAGCCCATCTACGCGGCGATGGAGGCGGCCCGGCCGGCCTCTCTGGAAGCGATGAAGGCCGGCGCGAGCCGCTACAGCCAAGCGGGCTACATCGTCGCCTCCACGCCGCCCTACCGCGACGTGGCCGCCGCCCGCTATGTCCGCCAGACCCTGAAGGACAGGGTCGCGGGTTTCTTCGCCGAAGGCTGGGACGCGATCCTGGCGCCGATCAGCACCGTGCCCGCCTTCCCGCATGATCATGAGCCGCAGCAAACGGCGCGCCGGCTGGCGTGCGACGGCCGCGCGGTCGAGTATCTTCACATCCTCGACTGGATCGCGCTGGCGACGGCGCTGCATTTGCCGGCCGTCGCCGCACCCGTCAGCCGCACGCGCGCGGGCCTGCCTATCGGCGCCCAGATCATCACACGCTGGGACGACGAAGCCCGCGCCCTCGATCTCGCCGAAGCGCTCGAACGCGAGATCGGCGCGCTGCCTCAACCTGCGCTCTGAGCCCCCTTCTCCCCTCGCGCCGTCGAGGGGCCTATTTCCCGGGGACTACGCGCTGAACAAGCGCATCAAACGCGTCCCAGAACGGCTTCTGGCGATCGTCCGTCTCCATCATGATTTCGTGCATCGCGCCTGGGATGACGATGTGCGTCGCGTTCGGCAGTTGCGCGACGACGCGCGCATGCGCCGCGTTGTCGACCAGCTTCTCCTCCTCCGCCGTCGCCACCAGCACAGGCATGGCGAGGGGCTTCAGCGCGCCTGGCTTCTGGAAACCGGCCATCACGCCCGCCGCAGAGGCCGCCCAGCCGATCGTCGGCCCCGCGAGCGCGAGCTTCGGCTCCTTTTCGATCAAGTCCATCGCGCGCTTGTGGCGCGCCGCGTCATGCGTGACGGGATTGCCTTCGAACGGCTCGCGCGACCAGGCCTTGGTCGCGCCCGGCGCATAGGCCTTGCCGAAGCCCAGCGCTGCGGCGGCGCGCGCCGCATTGAGCGCGGATCCCTTGAGCGCGGCGATCCCCCACATCGGCGCGGAGAACACGGCGCCTTCCACCGTGAGATACCTCTTCTGCAGCGCAAGCAGCGAAAGCGCCCCGCCCATCGAATGCGCGAGCAGAATGTGCGGCCGCGGGAGACGGTCCGCGTTGCGGCGCACCGCTTCGCCAAGATCGCGCGCAGCGCGATCGAAATCGCCGATATGGCCCTTCTCCTGTTCGCGCGTTTCGCGATCGGAGAGGCCTTGGCCGCGCCAATCGATGCACATCACGGCGAACCCGCGCGCCTGAAGCTTGGCGATCGTCTCGAAATACTTCTCGATGAACTCCGTGCGCCCGGGACACAGGATGATCGAGCCGCGGGCCGCGCCCTGCGCCGGCGCCGTCATCGTGCGGATCTCGAGCCCGCCGACGCCCTTGAAGCGCTGTTCGCGCGCGCCTTCTGGAACGGGGTTTCCGGGAATCTCGACGAAGCTCATGGCGCGCTTTCCGCTGCTTCCGGCTCTGCGGTCGTTTCCGGCTTGCGGAACTTGAGCGTCATGCGGTCGCTCTCGCCGATTTCGATATAGGGCGCGCTGTCGAATTGCGGATTGTCGGGCTCGCCGAGGGGGGCTGTGCGCAATTCCGGAGGCAGCGTCCACACTCCGAAGGGATGATCGCGATCGTCTTTGGGGTTGGCGTTGATGTCCTCCGCGCCGACGAAATCGAGCCCCGCCTCGCTCGCCAGCGCCTTGACGTACGCCTCCTGCACATAGCCGTCGCGGGCGAGCGGATCGGGATCGCCGGTGGAGGCGGCGCGATGCTGCTCGACGCCAAGCACCCCGCCAGGACGCAAGCACGCGGCGATGTCGCGGAACGCCTTTTCCGCGAAACCTGCGGCGATGAAGGTGTGGACATTGCGCGCCACGATCGCAAGATCGACGCTATTGGCCGCGGTGATCGGCCCGCTCTCGGCGTCGAGCACGGCGTGTTCGATGATCCCGAAGCGCGCGCGGTCGGCGAACCGGCGCGCCAGCGCATCCATGGTTTCACGCTGCGCCGGCGTGGCGGTGGAGCGGTCCCACTCCGCCACGATCAGGCGTCCGTCGGTCGCACGCAGATAGGGCGCCAGGATTGAGGTATACCAGCCGCGGCCGGGATAGACCTCAAGCACGGTCATTCCCGGCGCCAGCCCCCAGAAGCGCAGCGTATCGAACGGGTGGCGGTAGCGGTCGCGCTCGGGCTCGAGCCGCCAGGGCCCCGCGATCGCCCATTCGAGCGTCCCCTCGACGCCCGCCGCGCCCTTCTCGGAGCCGCCGCACGCCGCGAGCGGCGCGCCCGCCAAGACCGCCATCGCGCCGCGTCGGGTCCAGGTCTGTTCCCTCATCGGCCGGACATTGCCCTGCGTCGCCGCAAAGTCAAAAACCCTGGTTGCGGCGGGGCCTTGAACCGCCCATTTCCGCGCCCATCTCAGCTGCGCATGGCGCTCCGGAGAGGCCATGCGGACGGATCGGTCGCCTTGTCTGGGGCCGGACCGTTCCCCGATGCGGCCGCCCGGATAGCGGTCGCCTTCATGTCGCTGGCGTTTGAGAAAGGACATGTCATGGCTCAGGATCTTTCCCCCCTCTACCGCACCCTCGTCGGCTTCGACCGGATTTCGAGCTTGCTCGATCAGGCCGCGCGCCTGGACGGCGCTCCGGGCTACCCGCCCTTCAATATCGAACAGACCGACGAGAACGCCTTCCGCATCGAGCTGGCCGTGGCCGGCTTCGGCGAGGAGGACCTCTCGATCGAGTACAAGCAGAACATGCTGGTGGTCTCCGGCCGGAAGGCCCCGGTCGAAGAAGGCCGCCGCTACCTGCACCGCGGCATCGCCGAGCGCAGCTTCGAGCGCCGGTTCGGCCTCGCAGACCATGTGCGCGTCGACAAGGCGCGCCTCGAGAACGGCCTCTTGACCATCGATCTGGTGCGCGAACTGCCTGAAGCGCTCAAGCCCCGCAAGATCGAGATCGGCGCGGCGCCAAAGGCCAAGACCCGCGTCGTCGCCAACGACGAAGCCGCGTAACCTCCCTCACCGTCCAACAGATTGGCGGCGCGCCTTCGCAAGCGCGCCGCCGCTTCGCGTCGCCGCAACAATGCGGGGTCAGCGCGCGCTTTCGGTCGTCTCGCTCGCCGCGAACGCGCTCGGAGAGACCCGGTCGAGCGCGACCGCAAGCATTGCGCGCAGCCCGTTCTCCAGCGCCGGTTCATGCACGTAGAAGCGCGGGCTGTGGTTCGACGCCGCGTCGGCGACGCCCGGGGCATTGACCCCGAGCCAGAAATAAAAGCCGGGAACCTCGTTGGCGAAGAACGAGAAGTCCTCCGCGCCCATGATCGGGCGCCCAGGCTGCACCAGCTCTGCGCCAAGCGCGCGCCGAATCGCCGCCGTCCCCCGCGCCGTCGCGGCGGACTCATTCACCAACACCGGATAATTGCCCGGGTCCCAGGTCAGCTCGGCGGTCGCGCCGGAGGCCTGCGCGATCTCCTCGGCGGTGCGCCGGATGCGCGCCATGGCGTCGGTGCGCGCATCCGCGTTGAGCGTTCTGAGCGTGCCCCAGAGTTCGATGCTGTCGGGGATGATGTTGTTGCGCACGCCGCCGCGGACGCGTCCGACGCTGATGATCACCGGGGTATCCACCGCGTTGATCTGGCGCGACGGGATCAGCTGCAGCGCCTGCGTGATCTGCGCCGCGATGGTGATCGGATCGATCCCCTGGTGCGGGCGCGAGGCGTGCGTCTGGCGCCCGCGCACCACGATGCGCCACGCATCCGCACTCGCCATCATGCCGCCTTCGCCGACGAAAATGCGCCCGCCCTCCTGATTGCCGACATGCAGCCCGAACACGGCCTCCGGGCGCATGTCGCGGAAGAGGCCCTCCTTCAGCATGAGTTCGGCGCCGCCCTCCTCGCCGTCCGGCGCGCCTTCTTCCGCCGGCTGGAAGATGAACATGATCGTGCCCGCGATCTCGCTGCGCCGCTGCGCCAGCACCTCGGCCGCCGCCATCAGAATGGCGGTGTGCGCATCGTGCCCGCACGCATGCATGACGCCGACTTCTTCGCCGTTATATTGCGTGCGCACGCGCGAGCGGAACGGCACGTCCACCTCTTCCGTCACCGGCAGCGCGTCCATATCCGCGCGCAGCGCGATCACCGGCCCGGGCTGGCCGCCGCGCAGAATCCCAACGACGCCCGTGTGCGCCACGCCGGTGCGCACTTCGTCGAACCGCAGCGCTCTGAGATGCCGCGCCACCAGCGCCGCCGTGCGCGTTTCGCGGTTTCCCAGCTCCGGATTCTGATGGATGTCGCGCCGCCACGCGATCAGCCGCGGATTGACCGCTTCGATCGCCGCCTCGATCGCCGGCGAGAAGCCGGTCTCCTGCGCCGTCGCCGGCGCCGCCAGCGCCGCAAGCATCATCGCAATCATCAGCCTACGCATCATCTCTCCCTCACCGCACCCCGGCGCTCAACAGGTCGTGCATGTGCACCACCCCCACCGGCGCGCCGTCGACCACGGCGAACAGCGCCGTGATCCGCTTTTCGTTCATCATCGCCACCGCGTCGGCAAGCGGCGCATCGGGCGAAATCGTTTTCGGATTCGCCGTCATCAGCGCCCGCGCGGTCTTGGCGAACGCCGCCGCGTCGAGCTTGCGGCGGATGTCCCCGTCCGTGATCACGCCGACGAGCTTTCCCTTCTCCACCACGCCGACGCAGCCGATCCCGCCCTCGCTCACTTTCGCCAGCATGTCCTTCACCGGCAGGTCGGGCGCGATCAGCGGCAGCGCGCCGCCCGTCCGCATCACGTCGCGCACATGCTTCAGCATCGCGCCCAGCCGCCCGCCGGGATGGATCGCGCGGAAATCCTTCGCCGTGAACCCCGCCGCGCGCAAAAGCGCGATCGCCAGCGCATCGCCGAGCGCCAGGCACATCGTCGTCGACGTCGTCGGCGCGGGCGCATTGTCGTCCGCCTCGCCCAGATCGGGCAGCGCCAGCACGATGTCGCTGTCCTTCGCCAGCGTCGATTCCGCGCGGAACGTCATCGCGATCAGCGGAATGTGCAGCCGCCGGCAATGGTGCACGAGGTCGGTCAGTTCATGGCTCTCGCCCCCGCGCGAGATCGCCAGCACGCAATCCTGCGGCGTGATCATGCCGAGATCGCCATGGCTGGCCTCGCCCGGATGCACGAACATCGCCGGGCGCCCGGTGGAGGCGAGCGTCGCCGCGATCTTGCGCGCGATATGGCCCGACTTGCCCATGCCGGTGATGATCGCCCGCCCGCGCGCGGCCTGCAGCGTCTCCGCGGCCCGCACGAAGGCGCCCGCCATCGGCCCCTCGATCGCCGCCGCCAGCGCCTCCAGCGCCTTCGCCTCCGCCAGCGCCACCTCCTTCCCCGACGCGATCGCGGCGGCGGGATCGAGGGACGCGGACGCCTTGGCCTTGCTGCTCATCCCCTGCTTTTCGCCCGCCCTGGACGCCTTGTCACGCGCCAGCCATGGTTGAGGGAACGGCTCCCGCGGCCTATGTCCCCGCCCAAGAGGACCCCAATGACCAGCCCGAACCCCGTCGTCCGCGTGGGCGAAACCGTCTCCATCGGCAATAATCTGCCGCTCGCCTTCATCTGCGGCCCTTGCCAGATGGAAAGCCGCGGCCACGCCTTGGAGACGGCCGAATTCCTGAAGGGCGTGTTCGACCGCGCCGGCGCCGGCTTCATCTATAAGACGAGCTACGACAAGGCGAACCGCTCGAGCCTTTCCACCAAGCGCGGCGCCGGCCTCGACGCCGCCGCCCCCGTGTTCGAAGAAATCCGCGCCAAGCTCGGAATCCCGGTGCTCACCGACGTCCACCTCCCCGAGCATTGCGCCGAAGTCGCGCAGGTCGTGGACGTGCTGCAGATCCCCGCCTTCCTCTGCCGCCAGACCGACCTCCTCGTCGCCGCCGCCAAGACCGGCAAGCCGATCAATGTCAAGAAGGGCCAGTTCCTCGCGCCCTGGGACATGAAGAACGTGATCGGCAAGATCACCGGCTCCGGCAACGCCAACGTAATGGCCTGCGAGCGGGGCGCGAGCTTCGGCTACAATACGCTCGTCTCCGACATGCGCGCGCTGCCGATCATGAAGAGCTTCGGCGCGCCCGTCGTGTTCGACGCGACGCACTCCGTGCAGCAGCCGGGCGGCCAGGGGGACCGCTCCGGCGGCGAACGCCAGTTCGTGCCGGTGCTCGCGCGCGCCGCCGTGGCCATCGGCGTCGCCGCCGTCTTCATCGAAAGCCATCCGGACCCGGACAATGCGCCCAGCGACGGCCCCAACATGGTCCCGTTCGCCGAACTCGAAGCCCTCGTGAACGATCTGACGGCGTTCGACCGGCTTGCGAAGCAATCGGCGATCGCCGCGGAATAGCGCCGTGGCGCGCCCGCTCGTCCAGGCCCGCTACGAGCGCTCGATCGCCATCGGGAATGGCGGACGGGTCTCGATCCTTGAGGACTGGCCGTCCGCGGATTTGCGTGACGCGGGCGGAAACATGCGCGCGCGCGCCGGCTATGTCTTCGCCCATGGCGCCGGCTCGGATATGCGCCATGCCTCCATGACCGCGCTCGCCGAAGGCCTCGCCGCGCGCGGCGTAGCGAGCCTGCGGTACAATTTTCCGTATACGGAGAATGGGGGAAGGCGTCCCGATCCGCCGAGGATCGCCCACGCCGCCGTCCGCGCCGCGGCGGACGAAGCCGCCAAGCTCATGCCCGGCCTCCCCCTCTTCGCCGGCGGGCGCTCCTTCGGCGGGCGCATGACGAGCCAGGCGCAGGCGCTCGAGCCGCTCCCCAACGTCCGCGGCCTCATCTTCTTCGCCTTCCCGCTCCATCCCGCCGGCAAACCCTCCGACGAGCGCGCCAAGCACCTCGACGACGTGCGCATCCCCATGCTCTTCCTGCAAGGAACCCGCGACGACCTCGCCCATCTCGATCTGCTCGCGCCCGTGGTGAAACGCCTCGGCGACCGCGCAACCCTCAAGCTCTATGACGACGCCGACCACTCCTTCCATGTCCGCGCCAAGGTCGCCGGCCGCACGGACGCCGAGGTGCGCGAAGAGATGCTTGACGACGCCGCCGCCTGGATCGACAGCGTGATCGCATGAAAGTTCTCCACGTCATCGCCGGCGCCAAGGACGGCGGCGCCGAGAGCATCATGCGCGATGCGGTCGTGGCGCTGGCCGAGGCCGGGGTCGCACAATATGTCGTCACCCGCGCGCACAACAAGACGCGCCTTGCCGAATTCGCGGCGCTCGACGTGCCGGTGACGCTCGCCCAGTTCGACAATTTCTGGCGCGTTCCGACGAGCCTCGCCGTCCAGCATGCGGTCGATGTGTTCCAGCCGGACGTCTGTCATTACTGGATGGCGCGCGCGGGCACTTTCGCCAAGCGTTCGCTCCGTGCACGGAGCATCGGCTGGTACGGCGATTATTACAAGCTCCGCCGCTTCAGGAATTGCGCCTGGCACGCCGCGATGACGCCCGACATCGTCCGCTACATCAAGGGCGAGGGCGTGCCGGAGGATCGCGTCGTCCTGCTCGATTCGTACGCCAATCTCGCGCCTGCGACGCCCACGCCGCGCGCGAGCCTCGACACGCCCGACGGCGCCCCCGCCATCCTCGCGCTCGGGCGCCTGCACAAGGTGAAAGCGTTCGACATCCTGCTCGACGCCGTCGCCGGCCTGCCCGGCGCCTATCTCTGGATCGCAGGAACCGGCCCTGAAGAGGCGGCCCTCAAGGCTCAGGCCGACAAGCTCAAGATCGCCGACCGCGTCCGCTTTCTCGGCTGGCGCGAGGATCGCGCCGCGCTCATGGCCGCGTGCGACATCATCGCCTTCCCCTCGCGCTACGAGCCCTTCGGCAACGTCACCATCGAGGCCTGGGCGGCTGGCAGGCCGCTCGTCGTCGCCGACGCCGCCGGCCCGGCGCAGACCGTGACCAACGAGCATGACGCGCTGCTCGTGCCGAAGGACAATGTGGCGGCCCTGCGCGCCGCGCTCGCGCGCGTGATCGGCGACAAGGCCCTGGCGCAGAAGCTCGTCGAAAACGGAACCGGCTCTTACGAGGCCCGCTTCACCAAAGCCGCCTTCGTCAAAGCCGCCACCGACCTCTACGCCCGCGTCATCGCCAGCGCGTGAAGTCTTCCGCGCACATGAGCCGCGCCCCTCAGCCGGCGCGCGTCTCCCACGCCGCGATGAAATCGGCGTTCAGAGCCCGCGCTTCCGCCTCCATCAGGCCGACCTCAACCGTGATTCCCGCGCGCGCCAGCAAGTCGATCCCCGCGCCCGAGGCGTTGGGGTGCGGATCGCGGCACGCGATCACCACGCGGGCGACGCCCGCGTCACGCAGGCGCTGCGCGCAGCTTGCGGCGCCCGTCGAGCGCAGCGCGCACGGCTCCAACGTCACGAACGCGTCTGCGCCGTGCGCGGCGGCGCCTGCGGCGTCGAGTGCAATCTCTTCAGCATGCGGGCGCCCGCCAGCGCCCGTCGCGCCTTCGCCGACCACCGCTCCGTCCTTCACGATCACGCACCCGACGGCGGGGTTGGGCGCGGTCTTCCCCGCCATCTGCGCCGCCAGCGCCAGCGCCCGCGCCATGTGCGCATGATCGCTCATCGCCTCATCCCGGCAGCTTCTCGGCGCGCGCTTCATCGAGATAGCGCGCGCCGCGCGGCTTGAGCGCATCGTCGAGTTCGATCAGCAGCGGATTGCCGGTCGGGATCTCCACGTTCACGATCGCATCGGCCGCCACGTCGAACAGAAGCTTCACGATCGCGCGCAGCGAATTGCCGTGCGCCGCGACGATCAGATTCTTCCCCGCCTTGAGATCGGGAACGATCGCGCCGTCCCAATACGGGATCACCCGCTCGAGCGTCGTCTTCAGCGATTCCGTGTTCGGGATCGCCGCGCCGGCATAGCGCCGGTCGCGCGCGAAATCATACTCTCCGCCGGGCGCAAGCGGCGGCGGCGCCACGTCATAACTGCGCCGCCAGACCTTCACCTGCTCGTCGCCGTGCTTCGCCGCCGTCTCAGCCTTGTTGAGCCCGGTGAGCCCGCCATAATGGCGCTCGTTGAGCCGCCAATCCTTCGCCACCGGCAGCCAGTTGAGATCAGCGGCTTCGAGCGCGAGATTGCCGGTGCGGATCGCGCGGGTGAGCACGGACGTGTGCATCTTGTCGAACGCCGCCCCGCACGCAGCGAGCAGCGCTCCCGAACGGCGCGCCTGCGCCTCGCCCTCAGCGGTGAGATCCACGTCCACCCAGCCGGTGAACCGATTTTCCAGATTCCACCGGCTTTGGCCGTGGCGCAAAAGAGCAAGATGCGGCATGAGTTTCGCCCTTAAGGGTAAATGGATAAAAGGTCGAGCGCGTCCGGTTTTGGGGCGATTTCGAGCGCCGGGGGAAGCGGGGTTTCACCCGTTCGCGCGGCGCCTTCGAGGCGTTGCACTTTTTGCGCTTCTGTCTCAAGAGAGCGCCGTCGCGTCACGATGACCGGAAGCACAGCACGCTAGCCCGAGAGGCCGAGGATGGAACGAGCGCCCCGCGCCGAGCTCGCGGCGAACACCTATGAATTCGAGACTGTCGCGCTCGTGAAGCCGACCGGCTTTCGCGAATACGACGCGCGCTGGTGGTTCGGCGCCCCCGGTGCGACGAAAGCGCCGGAGCTCAACCTGCTGGGCGTCCAGGCGCTGGGCCGCGGGCTCGGCGCGCTGGCCCACGAAATGGGCGTGAAGCCCCAGATCGTGGTCGGCCACGACTATCGCGCCTATTCGCTCTCCATCAAGCAGGCGCTGACGCTCGGCCTCATCCAGGCGGGCATGGAAGTGCACGATATCGGCCTGGCGCTCTCGCCGGTGGCGTATTTCGCACAATTCGCGCTCGACGTGCCGTGCGTGGCGATGGTGACGGCCTCGCATAACGAGAACGGCTGGACGGGCGTGAAAATGGGCGTCGATCCCCCGCTCACTTTCGGGCCGGACGAAATGTCGCGCCTCAAAGAGATCGTGCTCGCCGGCGAGGGCCAGTCGCGCACCGGCGGGGGCTATCTGCGCGTCGACGGGATGCGCGAACGCTATCTCGCCGACGTCTCGGGCAAGCTGAAGCTCTCCCGCCCGCTCAAGGTCGTGGCCGCATGCGGCAACGGCACCGCCGGCGCCTTCGCCCCCGAAGCGCTGCGCCGCATGGGCGCCGAGGTGGTCGAACTCCATTGCGATCTCGATTGGCGCTTCCCGCACTACAACGCCAATCCCGAAGACAAGGAAATGCTGCATGACATGGCCGCGGCCGTGAAGCGGCATGGCGCGGATCTCGCGCTCGGCTTCGACGGCGACGGCGATCGCTGCGGCGTGGTGGATGACGAAGGCGAGGAGATTTTCGCCGACAAAGTCGGCCTCATGCTCGCCCGCGATCTCTCGCAGCAGCACAAGGGCGCGCGCTTCGTGGTGGACGTGAAATCGACCGGCCTCTTCGAGATCGATCCGGTGCTGCGCGCGAACGGCGCCGCGGTCGATTACTGGAAAACGGGCCATTCCTACATCAAGCGCCGCACCACCGAGCTGCAGGCCCTCGCCGGCTTCGAGAAGAGCGGCCACTTCTTCTTCCGCGAGCCGATCGGCCTGGGCTACGACGACGGGATCGTCGCCGCCGGCGCCGTCCTCGCCATGCTCGATCGGAATCCCGGCAAGAGGCTCTCGGACCTGCGCAAGGCGCTGCCCGTCTCATTCACCTCGCTCACCATGAGCCCGCACTGCGACGACGAGAAGAAATACGCCGTCGTCGACGCCGTCGTCGCGCAATATCAAAAGCTCGCCGGCGAGGGGGGAACGATCGAGGGCCGCGCCATTCGCGCCGTCAACACCGTGAACGGCGCCCGCGTCACCCTGGAGGACGGCTCCTGGGTGCTGGTGCGCGCCTCCTCGAACAAGCCCGAACTCGTCGTCGTCGTCGAAAGCATGAAGGACGCCGACGATATGAAGGCGCTGTTCCGCAATGAAGTGAAACCTCGTCTCGCGCGCTTCGGAGAAGTCGGCGCCTACAATCAGGAGATTTGATCCATGCGCGTCACCATGATCGGCGCCGGCTATGTCGGCCTCGTCTCCGGCGCCTGCTTCGCCGATTTCGGCCACACGGTCACCTGCGTCGACAAGGCGCCGGAGAAAATCGAAAAGCTCAAGAACGGGATCATGCCGATCTACGAGCCGGGCCTCGACGATCTGGTGAAGGAGAACGTCGACGCCGGACGTCTCTTCTTCACCACCGAAGCCAAAGACGCCGTCGCCAATTCCGACGTCGTGTTCATCGCCGTCGGCACGCCCTCGCGCCGCGGCGACGGCCATGCGGATCTCTCCTATGTCTACGCCGCCGCCGAAGAGATCGCCGATCTGATGAGCGGCTACACCATCGTCGTCACCAAATCGACGGTCCCGGTCGGCACCGGCGATGAAGTCGAGGCCATCATCAGGAAGCGCCGCCCGGACGCCGATTTCACTGTCGTCTCCAATCCCGAGTTCCTCCGCGAAGGCGCAGCCATCGGCGACTTCAAGCGCCCCGACCGCGTCGTCGTCGGCACCGATGAGGAGCGCGCGCGCGCCAAGATGCGCGAACTCTATCGACCGCTCTTTCTCAATGAAACGCCGATCCTGTTCACCGGCCGGCGCACGAGCGAACTCATCAAGTACGCCGCCAACGCCTTCCTGGCGATGAAAATCACCTTCATCAACGAGGTCGCCGACCTTTGCGAACGTGTGGGCGCGGACGTGCAGGAAGTCGCCCGCGGCATCGGCCTCGACAACCGCATCGGGCGCAAATTCCTCAACGCCGGCCCCGGCTATGGCGGCTCCTGCTTCCCGAAAGACACGCTCGCGCTCGTGCGCACCGCGCAGGAATACAAGGCGCCCGTGCGCCTGATCGAAACGACCGTCGAGATCAACGACGCGCGCAAGCGCGCCATGGCGAGCAAGATCATCGCCGCCATGGGCGGGAGCGTCGCCGGCAAGGCGATCGCGATCCTGGGCGTGACCTTCAAGCCCGAGACCGACGACATGCGCGACGCGCCCTCGCTCGACATCATCCCGGCGCTGCAGGCCGCCGGCGCCCAGGTGCGCGTGTTCGATCCCGAAGGCATGGAAGAAGCCAAGCACCTGCTCCCGGGCGTCGAGTTCCGCGAGGGCGCGTATCAATGCGTCGCCGGCGCCGACGCGGTCGTGATCATCACCGAATGGGACGAGTTCCGCGCGCTTGATCTGGCGCGCGTCAAGGCGGCGGTGAAAACCCCGACGCTGATCGACCTGCGCAACATCTACACCCCGGCCGAAGTGAAGGCCCACGGCTTCACCTACGTTTCAATCGGCCGGCCCTAGCGCCATCGTCGCGGACGGACGCCGGCGGCCCCTCCCCTCGCGCAAGAGAGAGGGAATGATCGTGCCTGCCGCTGCAGCGGATCGACGGACGTTCCCAAGGCGCGGGAACGGCACTAGAAGCACGCCATGAATCACCACGAACTGGCGCAGCGCCTCGCCTCCCTGTCGCTGCAAGATCTTTTCGCTCGCGATCCAAACCGCGCGGCGGCGTTCACGTTCGCCGCGCCGCATCTCACGCTCGACGTCTCGCGCCAGCGCATCGACGCCGACGCGCTCGCCGCGCTCGCGCAGCTGGCGGACGCCATGGACGTGGCCGGCTGGCGCGACCGGATGGCCGCCGGCGCGGTCGTCAACACAACCGAGGTCCGCGCGGCGCGCCACACCGCGCTGCGCGCCGCCGACGCCCCGCCGGAAGTGCGCGAAACCCGCGCCCGCATGCGCGCGCTTGCCGCGCGGATCGCACGCGGCGATCTCAAAGGCGCGGGCGGCGCGCCGATCTCCAACGTGCTGCACATCGGCATCGGCGGCTCCGATCTCGGCCCGCGCCTCGTCTATGACGCGCTCAAGGATCACCGCGGCGCCGGCCTCACGCTGCGCTTCGCCGCCAACATCGACGGCGCCGATTTCGCCGACGCCGTCGAGGGACTCGAGCCTGACCGTACGCTCGTGATCGTCGTCTCCAAGACATTCACGACGCTCGAGACGCTGTTCAACGCCGGCCTCGCGCGCGACTGGTTGGGCGGGCAAGGACGGATCGCGGCAGTCACCGCCGCGCCCGCGCGCGCGAGCGCCTGGGGCGTCGGCGAGGATCTCATCTTTCCGTTCTGGGACTGGGTCGGGGGGCGCTATTCGCTGTGGAGCGCCGTCGGCCTCTCCTGCGAGATTGCGTTTTCCCGCAGCGCCGGGACCCAGCCTGAACGCACCACCTTCGACCGCTTCCTCGCCGGCGCCGCGGCGATGGACGCGCACTTCTGCGACGCGCCGTTTGAACGCAACGCGCCGCTTCTCAGCGCGGCCGTCCAGCACTGGAACCGCGCCGCGTTGGGGCGTGCGAGCTACGCGATCGTTCCCTACGCGCATCGGCTGCAGTTGCTGCCGAGCTATCTCCAGCAGCTCGAAATGGAATCGAACGGCAAGCGGGTGACGCGCGACGGCGCGGCGCTGACCACGCCGGCAAGCGTCGTCACCTGGGGCGCAGCGGGCGCCAATGCGCAGCACTCCTTCTTCCAGATGCTGCATCAGGGGACGGAGCAGATTCCGGTCGAGTTCGTGCTGGTGAAGGACGCCGGCGGCGCGGGGCGCACGCCGCTGCTCGCCAATGCGCTGGCGCAGGCGCAGGCGCTGATGCACGGCAAGTCCGAGGATCAGGCGCGCGCCGACATGATCGCCAAGGGCGTGAGCGAAGCCGAGGCCGCCCGCTTCGCGCCGCACCGCACTTTCCCCGGAAACCGCGCCTCCACGATACTTGCGCTCGACGACCTCTCCCCAGAAAGCCTCGGCGCGCTGCTTGCGTTCTACGAGCACCGGACTGTCGCCCAGGCCTTCCTCGCGGGAATCAATCCGTTCGATCAGTACGGGGTCGAGCTCGGCAAGGAGATGGCGGGCGCGCTGCAGCCCGCCCTGGCCGGCGAAGCGCCGCCCCCGGACGATCCCGCCACCGCCGCCTGGATCGCGCGCCTGCGGCGCTAGAACAGGAAGCGCTCGAACAGTGACAAGCCTCTTGGTCCCTTCATACGCAGGCGTCCGTCCTGCTTCACCAGCCGAAATGAGGCCTCGCGGAACACGCGGTAGCGCCGTTGCATGATCGTGTCGACGGCGACGAACGTGGCGCGGCCCGCTTCGCGTCCAAGCGTGAGATCGAGATAGCCGTGCGAGCGGCCAGAGACGTAGCGCACCGCCGGGTTCTCGCGGTTGACGAGCAAGCCAAGCGATGTGGCGCGCGATCCGGCCATCTCCTCCGACAACGGCGAGGGCGACGTGACCGACGCGGCGCCCAGTTCCACGCCGATCGGCGCGCCATCGGCGCATGTCAAATCGTTGGCCCACCAGGTGTGGGTGTCGCCGGTGAGCACCAATAGATCCCCAACACCGGCCGCGCGCGCGGCCGCGTAGAGCCGCTCGCGCTCGGCCGGATAGCCGTCCCAGGAATCGAGGCTGAGCGGCAGCCCGAACCGGGACGCGCGCAAGAACCCTTCGGCTTCGCTCCACCGTTCGCGCAGCGCCGCCTCCGTTTCCGGCGTGAGATAGGGCGCGACGTCCGGCGTCTTCACCTGCGCCATCAGCGTCTGGTTGGCGATCAGCATCCACGGCCGCCGCGTTCCTTCCAGGACGCCGCGAACATGCGTGAGCTGCTCGGCGCCAAGCATCCCGCGCTGGTCCGCCCCGACCACGTCGCGCAGGAACGCGACGGCGTCGGCCTGCGTCGCCAGGGCCGCGAGGTCGTTAAAGCTGATCGCGCGATCGCGCGCATGGAGGCGCGTCTCCAGCACGACGAGCGTCGCCAAATCTCCGTAGGCTGCATGGGCGAACCGCGCCGCGCCCGCGAACGGACGCACCGGCATCCATTCCTCATAGGCCTGCAGCGCGGCCGCGCGCCGCGCCCCCCAGGCGCCCTCTTCCGGCTGGTGGTTTTCGCCGCCTTCCGCCCAGGAATCGTTGGCGGCTTCGTGATCGTCCCAGATCGCGATCACCGGATGCGCGGCATGCATCGCCTGCAAGGACGCATCGCGCTTGTATTGCGCATGCCGCGCGCGGTAGTCCGCCAGCGTCACCGTTTCGTGCGCGGGCTCGTGGGCGCGGTCCGGCAGCTCGGCGGCGCCGTCATAGCCGCCCGGCCCGTATTCGTAGATGTAATCGCCGAGATGCAGCACCGCATCGAACGCGCCGCGGGCGATATGGTCATAGACGTTGAAATAGCCGAGCGCGTGGTTGGCGCAGGAGACGACGGCGAACCGGAGGCTCTCCACTGCGCCCATCGGCAATGTCCGTGTCCGGCCGATCGGCGAGACCGCGCCCGCGGCGCGGAAGCGGTAGAAATAGTCCTGCCCTGGAAGAAGCCCCGCCGCCTCGGCCTTCACCGTCCAGTCCCGCGCCGCCGTCGCGCGCGCCGCCCCCGCCTGCACGATCGAAACGAAACCCTCGTCCGTTGCGACCTCCCAGACGACGTCGAGGCCTTCATCGCCCCGCGGGCTCGCGCGCGTCCACAGGATGACGCTGTCGACGGCCGGATCGCCGCTCGCCACCCCATGCGCGAACACCGAGTTTCCCATCGGCCGCGCCGCCTCGTACAGCGCCGAGCGCCCGAGGCTGGCGCAAGCGCCCGCCGAAAGCGCGGGCGCCGCCAGGACAAAACGCCGTGTCACGCCCACCTCAGCCT
The DNA here is from genome assembly GCA_013389015.1 of Hydrogenophilaceae bacterium. Classification (GTDB taxonomy): domain Bacteria; phylum Pseudomonadota; class Alphaproteobacteria; order Caulobacterales; family Aquidulcibacteraceae; genus CADEEL01. Next base: position 59,724 of record JACAEE010000034.1, read on the forward strand.
CGCTCCTTTCGAGCATGGCGCCGCGCCGGCGGTCGCCAACGCGCCTTCAGCGCGCGTAGCCCAGCGTGAGGCGAAGCTGGCCGTCGGCCTCGGCTGCGCCCATGCCCGCAAGATATGCCGCGGTAAGCCGCACGGCGCCGGCGGAAAGCTCGATGCGCGGCCCCCAGTAGCGCGCGCCGACGTCGACGTCGTCGAAACCTTCCACGCCGAGAGCGACCGCATCAGACGTCCGCCACATGAAACGCGCGGCGTAGCTATGCGACCACTCATCGGAAGCGCCGCCGCCGACCTCCCGCTCCGCGATGAGATTGAGCCGCGAGGTGAGATCGCCGGCCTGGCGTTCCGCCAGCAGCTTGAGCGTCACCAGCCCCGGCGCGTCATGCAGATCGTAGCGATACTGCACCTGCCCGCCCAAGCGCACGGGCCATGCGCGTGTGGCCGTGAAATCGAACACGTTGGAGACGCCGAGCGAGCGCAGTTCGGCCGCCTCGCCCGGCGCCTGCCCGCCGCGCGCGATCAGCGAGAACCGCCACCAATCATTGACGCCGTAATTGACATGCGCGCGATGCGCCCAGCTCCCGTCGCGCGCGTCTCCGCCGAAATAGGCGGTGCGCGCCTCGAACTCTAGGGCGCCGGCGGCGACGCCCGGCCCAGTGACGCTAGACGTCCCTCCCGGCTCCGCATTCGCAGGCGAAACGGACGCCGCCATCAGCGCCGTCAGGGCGCAGAACCTTGACCTCACGCCGCCCGCTCCGCGTCGCGCACGGCGTTGGCGATTTCGCCGACCACGTCCTGCACCAGCGCCTCGTCGTCGCCCTCGGCCATGATCCGGACCAAAGGCTCGGTGCCGCTCTTGCGCACGACGATGCGGCCTTTGGCGCCCAGCCGCTTCTCCGCGGCGCGGATGGTCTCCTGCACCTTTTCGTTCTCCAGCGGCGCCGCCCCGTTCTTGAACCGCACGTTCTCCAGAAGCTGCGGCGCCGGCTCGAACAGATGACAGACCTCGCTGACGGGCCGCTCTGCTTCGACAAGCGCGGCCAGCACCTGCAGCGCCGCGATCAGCCCGTCCCCGGTCGTGGAGAAATCCGAGAGGATGATGTGGCCGCTCTGCTCGCCGCCGACATTGTAGCCCTTGGCGCGCATCGCCTCGACGACATAGCGGTCGCCCACTTGCGTCCGCTCGAGCGTCATCCCGTTCTTCTTCAGGTAGCGCTCGAGCCCGAGATTCGACATCAGCGTCGCCACGATCCCGGGCTTTGAAAGCGCGCCGGCCTTCTTCCAGGCGCCTGCGATCAGCGCCATCAATTGGTCGCCGTCCACGAGCTGGCCTTTTTCGTCCATGATCAGCACGCGGTCGGCGTCGCCGTCGAGCGCGACGCCGATATCGGCGCGATACTTCAGCACCGCCTCGCGCAGCGCGCGCGTGTCGGTCGAGCCGCATTCCTGGTTGATGTTGAAGCCGTTGGGCTCCACCCCGATCGGGATGACTTCGGCGCCGAGCTCATAGAGCGCCGTCGGCGCCACCTTGTAGCCCGCCCCGTTCGCCGCATCGATCACCACGCGCAGGCCCGCGAGCTTGAGCTTCTTCGGGAACGTCGCCTTCACGATCTCGACATAGCGGGCCTGGGCGTCGTCTATGCGCTGGGCGCGCCCGAGTTTCGCCGGCGCGGCGAGGCCCTTGTCCAAAGGCTCCGCCATCAGCCGCTCGATCTCGACTTCGTCGGCGTCGCTCATCTTGTAGCCGTCGGGGCCGAAGAGCTTGATGCCGTTGTCGGCGTATTTGTTGTGCGAGGCCGAGATCATGACGCCCAGATCGGCGCGCAGCGAGCGCGTCATCATCGCCACCGCCGGCGTCGGCAGCGGCCCGAACAGGCGCACGTCCATCCCCACCGCGGTGAAGCCCGCCACCAGCGCCGGCTCGATCATGTAGCCGGAGAGCCGCGTGTCCTTGCCGATCACGACGAGGTGGCGCCGCTCGTCCTTGCTCATGAAGCGCTTGCCGGCGGCGAGCCCGACGCGAAGCGCGATCTCCGGCGTCATCGGGTGCGCGTTGGCGGTGCCCCGGATCCCGTCGGTCCCGAAAAAGGCGCGCTGCATGTTGAAAGTTCCCCCTGGATTTCGCCTTGAATCCGGCTGCGGTCCCGCCGGCGCCGGCGATCGGTTAGAGTCTGAAAAATCAAGTGAGGTGCGTTTCCCGTGCGCTTAGAGCATAGACCGTTCCATCCAGGAAGGGCCCCGGCCCTTTCCGCGCAGCGGGTGATCAGGGCCGAAGAAAGCAATGTCCGCGCCGGATCGAGCCGGCGCGCGGCTTGCATTGTTAACGTCCTGGCCGCGGCGAGCGCGGACTTTGAGGGGTGAGCGACCATGTGCGGCATCATCGGCGTCTTGGGCGAGGAACCGGCCGCCCCGCGGCTTGTTGAGGCGCTGAAGCGCGTCGAGTATCGCGGCTACGATTCCGCCGGCGTCGCCGTGCTCGAGAACGGCAAGATCAGTCGCCGCCGCGCCGCCGGCAAGATCGCGGCGCTCATCGCCGAGCTGGAGAAATCCCCCCTCCGAGGCCGCTCCGGCATCGGCCACACCCGCTGGGCGACGCACGGCGCGCCCACCACTTCCAACGCCCACCCCCACGCCGCCGGGGGCGTCGCCATCGTCCACAACGGCATCATCGAGAACTTCCGAACCCTGCGCGAAGGCCTGCAGGCCAAAGGCTATGTGTTCGAATCCGAGACGGATTCAGAAGTCATCGCCCACCTGATCGCGGACTACCGCAAGGGCGGGCTCGATCCCCGCGCCGCCGTCGCCGCCGCGGTCGAGCGCCTGGAAGGCGCCTTCGCCATCGCCTGCCTGTTCGAGGGCGAGGACGATATCCTGGTCGGCGCCCGCAAGGGCTCGCCCCTGGTCGTCGGTCTCGGGGAAGGCGAGAACTTCCTCGGCTCCGACGCGCTCGCCGTGGCCCCCTTCACCCAGACCGTGATCTATCTCGAGGAAGGCGATCTCGCCGCCATCACCCGCACCTCTTACGCCATCTATGACGTGAACGGGCGCCCCGTAGAGCGGCCGGTGAAAACCTTCTCAGGCGGCGCGGCCGCGGTGGAGAAGGGCAATCACCGCCACTTCATGCAGAAGGAAATCTACGAACAGCCGGAAACCACGGGACGCACCATCGCGCGCTATATCAACGCCTTCGATGAGCGCGTCGAACTGCCCGACCTCGACGGCGTCGATCTCGCCGGCGCCGAGAGCGTCGTGATGGTCGCCTGCGGCACCGCCCATTACGCCACCCGCGTCGGCGAATATTGGATGGAGCAGATCGCCGGCGTCGCCGTGGAGACCGACATCGCCAGCGAATTCCGCTATCGCAAGCCCGTGCTCCCGAAGCGCGGCTTCGCCGCGTTTGTCTCCCAGTCCGGCGAAACCGCCGACACGCTGGCCGCGCTTCGCTACTGCAAGGAGAACGGCCTCAAGACGCTCGCCGTCGTCAACGTGCCGGAGAGCTCGATCTGGCGCGAAGCTGACGCGGTCATGCCCACCCTCGCCGGCCCGGAGATCGGCGTCGCCTCCACCAAGGCCTTCACCGCCCAGCTTTCCGCGCTCGCCGCGCTCGCGATCGCCGCCGGCCGCGCCAACGGCAATCTCTCTTCGCAAGAAGAGAAGCGCTTCGTCCGCGTGCTGATGGAGACGCCGCGCCTGATTTCGGAAGCACTCGCCGCCGAACCGGACATCGTCAAGATCGCCCACGAGATCCAGCATGCCCGCGACGTGCTCTTCCTCGGCCGCGGGCCGCACTACCCGATGGCGCTCGAAGGCGCCCTGAAGCTCAAGGAAATCTCCTACATCCACGCCGAAGGCTACGCCGCGGGGGAACTGAAGCACGGCCCCATCGCGCTCATCGAGGAAGGCGCCCCTGTCGTCGTCGCCGCGCCCCACGACGCGGTCTTCGACAAGACCCTCTCCAACATGCAGGAGGTCGCCGCCCGCGGCGGCAAGCTGATCCTCATTTCCGACGCGGCCGGCGCGAAGGCTGCGGGCGACGTCGCCGCCCACACGATCCTGATGCCCGCCTGCGACGATTTCGTCGCGCCCATCGTGATGAGTGCGGCGGTCCAGCTTTTGGCGTATCACACGGCCGTCGAGAAGGGCACGGACGTCGACCAGCCGCGCAATCTCGCAAAATCGGTGACTGTGGAATGAGAGACTTGAGAGCAGGCGTGATCGGCGCGGGCGCCTTCGGCCGCCATCACGCGCGCAAATACGCCGAGGATCCGCGGGTAACCCTAATCGGCGCCTATGATCCGCACCCGGAGCGGATGGAGCTGCTCGCCGAGACCCACCATACCCAGGGCTTCGATCATCCCGAAGATCTGATCGCCGCCGTCGACGTCGTCACGGTCGCAAGCCCGCCGCAGACCCACGCCGAGATGGCGCGCCTGGCGCTCGACGCCGGCAAGCACGTGCTGATCGAAAAGCCCCTCGCCGTCGATCCCGCCGACGGCGCCGACCTTGTGGCGCGGGCAGAGCGGCAAGGCGTCGTGCTTGGCGTCGGCCACCAGGAGCGCATCATCCTCGAAGCCATCGGCCTTCTCGCCGTCCCCGAGTGCCCGATCGAGGTGCACGCCTCGCGCGCGGGCCCCTGGACCGGCCGCAGCGCCGACGTCTCCGTCACCATGGATCTGATGATCCACGATATCGACATGACCCTCGCCCTCGTCGGCGAGGCGCCGGCGGAGATTTCCGCGCACGGCCGGCGCACCCACGGCGCGCTCTGCGATCAGATCATCGCGCGCGCGCGCTTCCCCGGCGGCGCGACCGCGCGCCTCCACGCCAGCCGCGTCGCCGAAGAGCGCGCGCGTTCGATGACGCTCGTCTACCCGTCCGGCAAAGTGGTGATCGACTTCATCGCCAAGACGTTCGAAAACACCACGCCCTTCGCGCTCGATCCCGATTTCATGCAGCGGCCTGACGCGCAGGACTCGCTCGGCGCCAATGTCCGCCGCTTCCTCGACGTCGTCCTCGGCGAGCGCCCCCGTCCGCCCGCGACCGGCGAAGACGGCCTTGCCGCGCTCGAACTCGCCCATGCGTTTGATCTCCGCGTCGTCCGCCGGGCGGCGTAGCCCGCGTCAATAGTCAATAGTCAGTAGTCAATAAGGCTCGCCTACTGACTACTGACTACTCACTATTGACTACTCGTAGAGGTTCCCATGCCCATCGCCTTCATCGATCTGCAGGCGCAGCGCCGCCGCATTGAAGAGAAGATCAACGCCGCGGTGCTCAAGGTCGTCGCGTCCGGCGCCTATATCCTCGGCCCTGAGGTGAAGGAGTTGGAGGCGCGCCTCGCCGCCTTCAGCCAAGCCAAGCACTGCCTCGCCAACGCCAACGGCACCGACGCGCTCGCGCTGCCGCTGATGGCGTGGGGGATCGGCGCGGGCGACGCGGTCTTCTGCCCCTCCTTCTCCTTCGCCGCCACCGGCGAGGTCGTGCCTTGGGTGAACGCGACGCCAGTCTTCGTCGACGTGCGCCGCGACACCTACACAATCGACCCGCAGAGCCTCGACGGCGCCATCGAAGGCGTGAAGCGCGACGGCAAGCTCAATCCGAAGGCGATCATCGCCGTTGATCTGTTCGGCCAGCCGGCCGATTATCCCGCCATCAGCGCCATCGCCAAAAAGCATGGCTTGAAGCTCATCGCGGATAGCGCCCAAGGCTTCGGCTGCACGCTCAACGGCAGACACCCGCTCTCCTGGTCCGACGCGGCGACCACCAGCTTCTTTCCCGCCAAGCCGCTCGGCTGCTACGGCGACGGCGGCGCCACCTTGACCGACAGCGACGAGGACATCGCGGTCTACCGCTCACTCGCCGTCCATGGCCAGGGCGTGGACAAGTACGACAACGTCCGTATCGGGATGAATTCCCGGCTCGACACGATCCAGGCCGCGATCCTGCTTGAAAAGCTGGCGATCTTCGCGGACGAAATCGTGATGCGGAACAAGGTCGCCCAGCGATACGCCGAACGCCTCGCCGGCCTCGTGCGCACGCCCGTCGTCATCGCCGGGGGCGTCTCCACCTGGGCGCAATACACCGTCGAATGCGAGGATCGCGACGGCCTCGCCGCCTTCCTGCGCGAGCGCGGCGTGCCCACCGCAATGTACTATCCCAAGCCCATCCACGCGCAGAGCGCCTATCGCGACTTCCCCGTCGGCGCGGGCGGTCTCGCCAACACCGAGGCCGCGGCGCAGAAGGTGATCGCGCTGCCGATGCACGCCTATCTCACCGAGGAGACTCAGGACGAAATCGCCGCCGCCGTGCGCGACTTCGCGGTCGCCGGCGCCGTCCGCGCGCCGCTGCCCGCCGCTTAGCTCGCGCCCGCCCCCGCGATCGGCACGATCCGGATCGAGCGGATCTCGACGCCGTAATTGTAGTCTTCAAGCGTGGCGACGGGGCGCAGCGCAATCGCCTGAAGCGCGCCGCTTGCGGACGCAGCGAACGTGTAGCTGATCACGCTCTCGACCACGGAGACCGGCTGCGTCAGCCACTCGATCGTCCCGCCACGGTCGAGCCCCAGCGCCAGGAACGGCGCCGTCGTCACCGGAACCGGCGCCACTTCGACGTCGACGCGGAACGGCCCTGAACCCAGCGCCTGCGCCATGTCGCCGGCAAGCAGAACGCGCAAGCCGCGCTCTTCCGGCTTCACCGGACCATTGCCCGGCAGCACCGCCACCCTTAGCCCAGTCACCCGCCAGCCGGCGTTGCGCGCCACATAGAACACCGTCTCCGGCGACGCCTCGGCGTGACTGAGAGCGTCTCCCGCCAGCACCAGCGCGCCGTCCTCGACCGCCCCCGCCACAGGGCGCGCCTCATGGCGCAGCACCGCCGGCCCGAGGCTCGCCAGAATAATGGCGCCCGCGGCAATGAGCAGCGCGGGGTAGAACACCCACCAGCGGAAGAAGAAGCGCATGCGCGCCTCTATGCCGGGCGCCGACGCCCGCGCCAAGCCTGCGTCTCAGACGCCGCCGAGAGATCGGCCGCCAGCTGCGTGAGCCCCTCCGCCAGCGGCGTACGCGCCGCCAGCTCAGGCGGCGGCGGATCCGCCGGCACGGCCCGCTTGTCCTCCTCCACGCGCTTAAGCTGCGCCGCATCGAGCGGGACGGACACGAACCGCCGCGCCAGATTCAGCAGCCAGACCGGCGTCGGCAGGATCACCTGCGGGCCGCCAGCGGCCCGCGCCACGGCCCGGTACAGCGCCGCCAGGCTGAGCTGGTCGGGCCCCCCGATCGCGTAGATCTTCCCCACCGCCTCCTCCAGCAGCAGGGCGGCGGCCGCCGCCCGCGCCAGGTCCTTGTGGAAGACGGGCTGCTGCAGCGCCCGCCCGGAACCTGGAACCGGAAAAACCGGCGTCCGCCGCATCAGGCGCATCAGGCGCGGCAGCGTCGGGAGGCGCCGTTCGCCATAGATCAGCGTCGGCCGCAGGATCGTCGCCTGCGGCAGGATCGCGAGCGCTTCCCGCTCCGCCTCCGCCAGCGCCGCATAGATCGGGTCGCCGGGATCGACGGCGACATTGTTGCTGGAGAAGAAGACGGCGCGCTCGACCCCCGCTTGCGCGACCAAGGGCGCAGCTTTCACGCTGAGCGTGAGGATCGGCGCGAAAACGACGCCGCTGACGCCCGCCAGGTCGCGCGCGAGGCCTGCCGGCGCCTCAAGCGCGAGCGGCAGAAGCCGCACGCCGCGCGCGGCCAGCCGGGCCGCCGCCGGCGCATGAAGACGGCGCATGGTCGCCGTCACCCGCCAGCCGACGTCCAGGAGCGCGTGCGCGACCGCCTCCCCGACCGCACCGCCCGCGCCGACCACCAGCGCCGATCTCGCCGCCGCGCGCGTCATCGCGGCGTTTGGGCTCGCCCGCCGCGGCGCCCTATATGCGAGGAAACCGGCCTGGATTCGCGATGAGCCTGGAGACATACGAAACCGACGCGGCCGTGATCGGCGCGGGCGCGGTTGGCTTGGCCTGCGCCGCGGCGCTGGCCGCGCGCGGGCTCGCGCCGCTCGTCCTGGAGCGGACGGGCGCGATCGGCCAGGGCGTCTCGTCGCGGAACAGCGAAGTCGTTCATGCGGGCATCTATTATCCAACCGGCTCCTTGAAGCACCGGCTCTGCATCGAAGGCCGGCGGCGTCTTTACGCATACCTGGCCGAGCGGCGCATCTCCCATCGCGTCTGCGGCAAATGGATCGTGGCCACGAACGACGCCGAGACCGCCGCCATCGAGGCGATCTACGCCCGCGCGCTCGAGAACGGCGTGGAGAACATGCGCCGCGTGAGCGCAGCGGCCCTTGCCGAAGAGCCGGCGCTCGCCTGCACCGCCGCGATCGAATCGCTCGAGACCGGCGTGTTCGACAGCCACGCCTATATGCTCGCGCTGCAAGGCGACATCGAAGCCGCCGGCGGCGCGATCGTCTATGAAAGCCGCGTCGCACGCGGCGAGGTGCTCAGCGACGGCCGCTTCGCGCTCGACATCGAAGGCCCAAACCCGGCGCGCCTTATCGTCCGTACCCTGATCAATGCCGCAGGCTTTCACGCCCAGGCCTTCGCGCGAGCGCTTTCAGGTTATGACGAGGCGCTCGTCCCGGCGCTCTATCTCGCCAAGGGCTCCTATTTCGGCTGCGCGGGAAGGCCGGCGTTTTCGCGCCTCATCTATCCCGCCCCTGTCGATGGCGGCCTCGGCGTGCACGTCACGCTCGATCTCGCCGGGCGCATGCGCTTCGGGCCCGACGTGGAATGGCTGACGCACAATGATCCCGACGCCGTCGATTACAATGTCGACATCGCCCGCAGCGAAAGCTTCTACGCCGCCATCCGCCGCTACTGGCCAGGCCTCCCGGACGGCGCGCTGACGCCGGACTATTCCGGCTGCCGGCCGAAGCTCTCGCCCGCCGGCGCGCCGGCCGCCGATTTCCGCATCGACGGCCCGAACGTTCACGGCCATGCCGGCCTGGTGCACCTCTTTGGCATCGAATCTCCGGGACTCACCGCCAGCCTCGCGATCGCCGACCGCGCGGCGGATGAGGCGCTCGGCGCCGCCGCCGCGGCGCGGCGAAACCTCCGCCGCGCGGTCTTCTTCGACCGCGACGGCACGCTCAACCACGACGAAGGCTACACCCACCGCGCGGAGGATCTCGTCTGGAACCCCGGCGCGATCGAGGCCGTGCGGCTGGCGAACGAAGCCGGCTATCTCGCCATCGTCGCGACCAACCAATCCGGCATCGGCCGAGGGCTTTTCGACGAAGCGGCGATGCACGCCTTTCATGCGCGCATGAAGCGCGACCTCGAGGCCGCCGGCGCGCGCCTCGACGCGATCTATTTCTGCCCGTACGTGCCCGAAGCGACGCATCCGGACTATCGCCACCCGGATCACCCGGACCGCAAGCCCAATCCCGGCATGCTGAAACGCGCCATCGAAGAACTCGCCATCGATCCGCTGCGCTCGGTGATGATCGGCAATTCGCCGGACGATCTCGCCGCCGCCCGCGCCGCCGGAATCGCCGGCCATCTCTATCAGGGCGGCGATCTCGCCGCCCTGCTGCGCCGCGCGCTCAATCTGTGAACGTCATTCCGCCGCCATGCCGGATGCGCTGGCGTTCAGGTAGGCGTTGATCACCGTCCACGGATTGCCCATCATCAAGAGCCGCCCGCGCTCGAACCAGGCCACGATGTTGCAGACATTGCTGATGAGATCGAGCGAGTGGCTCGCCAGAACCACGATCTCGGTCTTGTCGAGATAGGCGGTGAGCCGCTTCTGCGCCTGCTCGATGAAGGCCGCGTCGCCCGCGCCGAGCCATTCGTCCAGCAGCAGGATATCGCCCGGCACGGCGGTGGAGAGCGCGAACGAAAGACGCGCCTTCATCCCCTCCGAATAGGTGCGGAACGGCATGTCGATGAACTGGCCGAGGCCGGTCCATTCAGGAATCTCGCGCTTGGCCGCTTCAACTTCCTTCGAGGTCGCGCCGAGGAGCCTGAGCGGCAACTCGATATTGGCCATGCCCGAGAGTTCGGGATTGATCCCCATCCCCTTCTCGATCAGCGCAATGACTCGGCCCTGAATGTCGAGCTCGCCGCCTGTGGGATGCGCCAAGCCCGCCAGCACCCGCAACAGCGACGATTTGCCCGCCCCGTTGTGGCCGATGAGCCCGAGCCGATCCCCAGGCTGCAGTTCGAGCGACACCTCCTTGAGCGCGTCCACCCGCACATAGCCCGGGCCGCTCGAAATCGTGGCGCCCGCCACCTGCCGCATGACCGCGACCTTGAGCGACCGCCCGGTCATCTCGAAGACCGGGTAGGAGAAGCTCACCCGCTTGAGCCGAATGTGCGGCACGACGTCTGTCCCTCTTTGGGCCCGCGGAAGAGGGGCCGCTGACCATCCCCGACTAAAGCTTCATGCCCTGATCCGCGCCACAACGAAAGGGCAAGCCTTGATTCGAACCGTCAATTTTGCACAACGCCGCCCGCTCGGAGCATGACTTTTTCGCGACGCCGCCGTTACACTCATGAGCGCGCATTCCGCGCGCTCAACCATCCGTCTTGGCGGCGTCGCGCGCCTTCTGCTCGCGGCGCTCCTGGAGGACGCGGAACTCCTCGGCGAAGGCGGAGGCGAGGATGCCGGTGGGCATGGCGACGATGCCGACGCCCGCCACCGCCACCAGGCCCGCGGCGATGCGGCCGAGCACCGTCTCAGGATAGACGTCGCCATAGCCGACCGTCGTGAGCGTCACCATCGACCACCACAGCGCGCGGGTGACCGAGCCGAACGCCTCGGGCTTTGCCTCACCCTCGATGAAATAGAGCATCAGCGCGGCGAGATAGACCTGGGCGGCGGCGACGCACAGCGCCGCGACCAGCGGCGCGCCCGCGCGCTTCAACGCATTGCCGACGATGGAGAAGGCCGGCACGTAGCGCGCAAGCTTGAGCAGGCGGAAGAGCCGCAGCGCGCGCGCTGCGGCGAGCCAGGCGCCCTCCTCCTGCGGCACGAACAGCATGATGAGAAGCTCCGGCAGAAACGCCAGGATGTCGGTGATCGCCAGCGGCGAGGCGAGAAAGCGCAGCCGACCGACGACGCCGCGGTGGCGCGGATTCTCGCCTTCCGCCCAGAAGCGCAGCAGGAACTCGAACGCAAAAATGTAGACGACGACCTGGTTGAAAAGCCGGATGTCCTCCAGCACCCACGCGGGCATGGGCGTATCGGCGCGCACCGCTTCAGTCTCGATGGCTAGCGAGATGAGACTCGCCACGACGAGAAGCACGATGGCGGCCGTCATCCAGTTGAACTGATCGACGTCGTCCGGCTCCAGCCAATCATGGATGTAGCCGCGCACGGTCGCATGCTTGCGGAGCTTGAAGAGCCTCATCCCGACGCCCTGCCGATTCACAAGGGCGGAACGCTAAGGGCGCTGCGCCCCCTCACGCAAGCGCCCTCGCCCGAACCTTCAGGCGCGCAGCGCCGCGCCCGTCGCCTTGACGACGGCGGCGACCACCTTCTTGCCGATGAGATCGATGTCGGCGTCGGTGAGCGTCCGCTCCCGCGGCTCGATCGTAACCTCGATCGCAAGGGACTTTTTCCCCGCCGGCAGGCCGGCGCCGCGATAGACGTCGAACAGGGCGACGTCGGTGATGAGCGGACGCTCGGCGCCGAACGCGGCGCGGACGAGATCGCCGGCGGCGACCGTTTCATCCACGACGAACGCGAAATCGCGGGTCAGCGGCATGAAGTCCGACATCTCAAGCGGCGGCTTGGCGCGGGTGGGCTTGGCGCGCGGCGCGGGCAGCGCATCAACAAGGATTTCGAACGCGAGAACGGGGCCCGCAGCGTCGAGGCCGGCGAGCGTGGTCGGGTGCACTTCGCCGAAGCGGGCGATGATCTTGGGCCCCAGCCGCAGGCCGCCGGCGCGGCCGGGGCGCTGCCAAGGCTGATCCGCATCGGCGTGCTGGAGCGAGGCGATCGGCGCGCCGAGGGATTCCAGCAGCGCAAGGCAATCGCGCTTCATGTCGAACAGGTCCGGCGCGGGCGCGGGGCGCCAATGGCGCTTCGGGGCGGGGCGCCAGACGACGGCGATGGCGCGCGCCTGATCGGCCTCGCCGTCGCCGAAATAGGCGGGGCCGGCTTCGAAGAGACGCGCGTCGCCATGGCCGCGATCGGCGTTCTTCTGCGCGGCGCGAATGAGATTGGGGAGCGCTGAAGGGCGCATGCAATCGAGATCGGCCGAGATCGGGTTGGCGAGCACGAGCGCATCGGCGCCGCCGCCGAAAAGCGCGGCGTGCCTCCTCTCGCAGAAGCTCCAGGTGACGGCTTCGAGATAGCCCATCGCGGCGAGCGCGCGGCGGGCGATGCGCAGACGGCTTTCGCCGACGCCGGCGGGCGGCGCGCGATAACCCTCCGCACGCGGAGGATCTGCGGCCGGGACCTTGTCGTAGCCCTCGATGCGGGCGATCTCCTCGACGAGATCGGCGGGACCTTCAACGTCGCGCCGCCATGTCGGAGGCGTCACAATGAGGCGTTTTGATCCGGCTTCCGGCGCGGCGGCAAAGCCAAGCGCCTTTAGGATCTGCTTCACGCGCGCGGGCTTCACGCTCATGCCGGCGAGCGTGCGCACGCGGTCTGGATCAAAGACGATCGGCGCAGGCGGGGCCGGCGCGCGGCCCGCGACGATGATCTCGCTGACCTCGCCGCCGCAGAGGTCGAGAATCATCTGCGCGGCGCGATCGAGTTCCGGAACACAGGACTGGGGATCGATGCCGCGCTCGTTGCGATAGCGGGCGTCGGAATTGATGCCGGTGGCGCGGCCCGTCTGGAACGTGCGCAGCGCATCGAAATAGGCGCTTTCGATCAACACGGTCGTGGTCGCGTCCGAGCAACCGGAATATTCGCCGCCCATGACGCCGCCGAGCCCGAGGACGCGCGCGTCGTCGGCGATGACGCACATCTCAGGCGTCACCTCATAGGTCTTGCCGTCGAGGGCGGCGAAGCTCTCGCCGGCGCGGCCGAGGCGGGCGCGCACCGCGCCGTGCAGCTTGTCTGCGTCATAGACGTGAAGCGGGCGGGCGCGATCGTAGGAAAAGAAGTTGGTGACATCGACGAGGATGTTGCGGGGACGCAGGCCGATCGCGCGCAGGCGGCGCTGCAGCCAGGCGGGAGACGGGCCGTTCTTCAGCCCACGGATCATCCGTGCGGCGAAGAGCGGACAGGCGCTCTCGTCCTGCGTCGCGACGCCGATCGGCGAAGCGAACGCGCCCTTGAGGCGCGGCGGCGGCTTGGCGATGAACTTGCCCAGACCTGCGGCGGCGAGATCCCGGGCGATGCCGGCGACGCCCAGCCAATCGGGGCGATTGGGCGTGACTTCGAAATCGATGACCGGATCGGAGAGGCCGAGCGCTTCTGCGACCGGCGAACCCACAGCAAGGCCCGGATCCAGCTCGAGAATGCCTTCGGCGTCTGCATCGACTTCAAGCTCGGCGCCGGAACAGAGCATGCCGTTCGAAACCACGCCGCGCACCGGGCGCGCTTCCAGGGTGATCCCGGAGCCCGGAATCTTCGTGCCGATCGCGGCGTAGGCGGTGACGAGGCCGGCGCGGGCGTTGGGGGCGCCGCAGACGATCTCCCTCATCCCGTCCTTGGTCTCGACCTGGCAGACCTGCAATTTATCCGCATTCGGATGTTTCGCAGCAGAGACGATGCGGGCGATTGTGAAGGGCGCGAGCTTTGCGGCGGGATCGTGGATTTCCTCAACTTCGAGGCCGGCCATGGTCATGGCGTCGACGAGGCGATCGATGCTCGCGTCGGTCTGCAGATGATCCTTGAGCCAGGAGAGCGTGAATTTCATGGGGCGGCGCCCTTTTGCACCTGGGCCAGGCGATCACTGTGGCGGGGCGGGGGGCATGGGGGACGAGACAGCATCGTCGCCGCCGCCTCATCCTGCGCGCCCCCCATCCCTACCCTTCCCCCAAGGGGGAAGGGTCTTGGCACATCTCCGATGCGTGAGGCGTTGCGCTTCACGAAATGGGCTCCGCGCTCGCGGTCTTGCCTTCGGCGACTTTCCGGGCGTCTTGCAGGATGTCGAAGCCGATGCGGCGGGGGGCGCCTTCGGCTTCGGCCTTCTTGGCGGCGACGAGCAGCACGTTGAGCTGGGTGACGTGCTGGATGAGCTGGATCGGATCGCCAAGGCCGTTCTTGCCGAAGAAGATCAGCAGATCCGGCGCCCAATAGCCGAGATTCTCGGCGTGGAAGACCTGGCCGCCGCCGAATTGAACGAGGTGGAAGCCGACTTCGTGCTCGGCGTCGAGCTTCTGTTCGAACGCGACGATGGCTTGCGCCAAGCGCATATAGGCCCATTGCGCGGGCGTCAGATTCTCGATCGGCGGCTGCTCAATGGCGGCGGGATTTCCCTCGGTGATCTCATGGCGCACGGCCGGCGAGAGGTTCGGCGGCGGCGCGAGATCTTCCTTGATGACGCTCATGACGCGATCCCTTGAGCCAAGCCAGGCAGCAGATAGGGCGAGAAGCCGTAATGCCTGAGCCACCGGACGTCGGCGGCGAAATAGTCGCGCAGATCGGGCATGCCGTATTTGAGGCCGGCGAGGCGATCGACGCCCATGCCGAAGGCGTAGCCCTGATATTTCTCGGGATCGAGGCCGCAATTCCTGATCACGTTCGGATGCACCATGCCGCAGCCGAGGATCTCCAGCCAATCATCGCCCTGGCCGATCCTGATCTGGCCGCCAGAGCGATCGCAGCGCACGTCCATCTCGGCGGACGGCTCGGTGAAGGGGAAGAAGTGCGGGCGGAAGCGCACCTCCACAGTGTCGACCTCGAAATAGGCCTTCACGAACGCCATCAGCACGCCTTTCAGATCCGCCATCGTGGTCTTCTCGTCGATGACGAGGCCTTCGGTCTGATGGAACATGGGCGTGTGGGTGGCGTCGCTGTCCTTCCTGTAGGTGCGGCCCTGGCAGATCATGCGGATCGGCGGGCGCTGCTTCAGCATCGTGCGCACCTGCACGGGGCTCGTATGCGTGCGCAGCAGCTTGCGGGCGCCGTCCGCGCCGGGATGAAAGAAGAAGGTGTCGTGCATATCCCGCGCGGGGTGCTTCTCGGGGAAGTTGAGCGCGGTGAAATTGTTGAAGTCGGTCTCGATGTCGGGGCCTTCTTCGAGGGTGAAGCCCATCTCGCCGAAAATGAGCGCCATCTCCTCCATGACGCGCGAGATCGGGTGGATGGCGCCCTGGTAGGCGCGCGGCGCCGGCAGCGTCACGTCCACGGCTTCGGCGCGGAGCTTGGCTTCAAGAGCGGCCTCGGCGAAGGCGGCCTTGCGCACCGCGATCGCCTCGGCGACGAGATCGCGCAGGCGATTGAGCTTGGGGCCCATGACCTGGCGCTCGTCCGGGCTCATCTGGCCGAGCGTCCGCATGAGGCCGGAGACGACGCCCTGCTTGCCCAGCGCCTCGACGCGGACGGCCTCGAGCGCGGCGTCGTCGGCGGACGCGTCAATCCGCGCGATCAGATCACGCTCAAGCGCTTCGACATTGGTCGCAGATATGGTTGTGGCGTTCACGGCAGCGTCCATCGCAGAACATCCTCATTCCTCCGGGTTCGGAGGGATGCGGCGCCCCGCTTCAGGCCAGCGCCGCTTTGGCCTTTTCGACCAGGCCCTTGAAGGCGGCGGGCTCGTTCATGGCGAGGTCGGCCATGACCTTGCGGTCAATCTCGACGCCCGCCTTCGCGAGCCCGCCGATAAATCGAGCGTAGGTCATCCCCTCTTCGCGAACGGCGGCGTTGATGCGCTGGATCCAGAGGGCGCGGAAGTTCCGCTTCTTCAGCTTGCGGCCGATATAGGCGTAGTGCCCCGCCTTCTCGACGGCGGCGTTGGCGGCGCGGAAGGTGTTCTTCCGGCGGCCGTAATAGCCTTTGGCCTTGGAGAGGACTTTCTTATGCCGGGCGTGCGCAGTCACGCCCCCTTTGACGCGGGCCATCTATCTCTCCGTCAGTCGAGGCCGTAGGGGATCCAGAGCTTGACGCGGTCGGCGTCCGGCTTGGCGAGCACGTCTGCGCCCCGGTTCTGGCGGATGTACTTGCCCTTGTGGCTGATCAGGCGGTGGCGCTTGCCGGCGACGCCGTGCTTCACCTTGCCCGACGCGGTCAGCTTGAAGCGCTTCTTGACGCCCGAATGCGTCTTCAGTTTCGGCATTTGTCCCTCCTCTTGGGGATTGCGCGGCGGCGCTGGCCCGACGCACGCTGGAAAGGCCGCCACGGCATGCCGTATCGCCGGGCCGCCAAAAGAGGCGGGCTGATAACACAGGGCTTCCGGGCGAACAAGCGCGGGGTTAGGCTCAGCCCATGAGCCTGCGCGCCGCCAAAGCCGAAGCCAAAGCCTCCGCCGGACGGATCGCGGCCGCCTGGTCGGCGCTGATCGGATCGCGGGTGCTGGTGGCGATCGCCGCCATGTTCGCGATCGCGTTCGCGATGACGCTGGCGTTCTCGCCGTCGCGGCTGCCGCCGATCGGGTTCCTGACGCCGGCCTCGGTCGGGCTGCCGGTCGGGGTCGATCTCGCGAAGGAGCGGGCGGCGGCGGAGGAGATCCTCGACGCGGCCAAGCGCCAGGGCGGCGTGGAGAAGGCCAGCGCGTTCATCGACCGCTACCCGCAGGCCGTGCCGATCCTGAACTGGGCCGGGCTGGCGATCTCGCTCGGACTCACGATCGCCGGGCTCTGGGCGCAGACGCGCCTCTACCGGCGCGGGATCAATCCGGTTTGATTTTCTTGGCGCGCGGGCGCTGCGCAGGAGACCCCATCGCCGAGGCGCGCCGATTGGATTACCGGCGCGCGAGGACGCGTCTGCTTGCAAACGGTGGAACGCCCGAGCTTCCCCTCGCGGGGAAGGACGGAGCGCGCGAAACTATCCCCTTATGGCGCAGCCCGCGCTAGCGCGGGGCCATCACCATGACGACTTGGCGGCCCTCGAAGCGGGGCTCGTGCTCCACCTTGGCGATCGGCTCCAATTCCTCGCGCATGCGCGCGAGCAACTCCATGCCAAGATGGGTGTGGGCGAGCTCCCGGCCGCGGAAGCGCAGGGTGACCTTCACCTTGTCGCCTTCCTCGAAGAAGCGATGGATCGCCTTCATCTTCACCATGTAATCATGGTCGTCGATGTTGGGGCGAACCTTGATCTCCTTCAGCTCGACGCGCTTGGCCTTCTTGCGCGCCTCGGCCTTCTTCTTCTGTTCCTCGAAGCGGAACTTGCCGTAATCCATGATTTTGCAGACAGGCGGGTTCGAGTTCGGGGACACCTCGACCAGATCAAGCTGCGCCTCGCGGGCGGCTTCCAGCGCCGCACTAAGCGGCATCTCCCCCTGCTTTTCCCCGTCTCCATCGATCAGGAGCACGCGCGGCACGCCGCGAATCTCCTCGTTCACGCGCGGCCCATCTTTCACGGGCGGCGGCGCGGCATGCGGACGTCTGACTATGTGCACACTCTCCCATTGCTGTTGACGTGCAAGTTCAGCGCGCCGGGCGCGGCCCGGCGCAGCGACTCTATATCGCTTCCATCGGGCCCGCCATCAAGACGGCGGCTCATGACGCCAGGCGGACGTCGGCGAAAGCGCCCAGGTTCTGCAGCGCCCGCTCGACGTCGTCGACGGGGAGGTCGTCCAGGCTGTCGGCGGTCAGCGTCGCGGCGCCGCGGCGGCTGCGGGGCGCGTTGCGCTCGGGATCCTGGGCGCGGGAGAAGAGCACGAGGCTCGGGGCCCCGGCGGCGGCGGCAAGGTGCATGAGCCCGCTTCCCTCCCCCACCGCGAACGCGGCGCGCTCGGCCAGCGCGGCGATCTGAAAGAGATCGGCGCGCAGCGCGAGGTTCTTGGCCTTGGGTTCGGCGCGGGCGATCGCGGCGGCGCGGTCGCGCTCCTCATGGCCGGCGATGATCGCAGGCGCCGCGCCGCGGGCGGCGATCTTCTGCGCGAGCGCCGCGTGGGCGCCGTCGGGCCAGCCGGTCTTCGCGGGAATGAGCAGCACATAAGGATGCTTGAGGCCAAAGAATTCCGGCTGCAGCCGCGGCGGATCGCGCCAGACCCGGCGCACCCAGGACAGATCCGGCGGGGGCGCATCGCGCCGCTGGCGCTCCCGCGCGGGGCCGGCCGCGAGGACCTGCGCCACCATACGATCGGACGCGTTCATGCGCGCGCGATCCGGATCGCTGTGGAGATGCGCGCAGTTCGGCGCCGTGCCGCTCCAGGGCGGGGGGTTCGGCCGCAGCGCCTGGAAGTAGTTGTTGGTGCGCGGCGAGTTGTGGAAGTCGTAGATCATCTCATAGCGCGCCGCTCGGATGCGGGCGATGAGATCGACCATGCCCTTTGCGTCGCGCGGGCGGCCGTCGGCCTCCACGACATCGAACAATGGGCAGCGCTCCGCGAACGCCTGGAAAGGCTCGGTCGTGAGCAGCGTGATGCGCGCGCCGACATGGCGCTCGCGCACCAGTTTCGCCGCCGGCAGCATCTGGATGAACTCGGCCAGATCACCGAGTTTGATGATCAGAATCTTGCTGGTCATGCGCGGGATTTCATGCGGGCCGGCCGATGAGCCGCTCATAAATGCGGAGCGTGGCCGTCTGCAGCGCCTCCTTGGCATAGAGCGCGCGGGCGCGGGATGCGGCCTTCTCACCCATGGTTCGACGCATCGTTTCGCTCATCTCAATCATCTCGGTCATCGCCGCGGCGAGCGCCTCGACGTCTCCTGGCGGCGCAAGCATGCCTGATTCGCCGGCCGCGACCGTCTCTGCAAATCCGCCTTCCTCAGATGCGATCACAGGCACGCCCATGGCCTGCGCCTCCGCCGCGCTGCGCCCGAAAGCCTCCGGCTCGAGCGAGGGCGTAACGACGACGTCCGCGGCGCGCAGCGCGGCCGGCATGTCGGCCACATGGCCGACAATGCGTACGCGATCCGCGACGCCCAGTTCCACAGCGCGCGCTTTCAATTCCTCCACATACGCGTCGCGCCCTTGAGGATCGCCGGCGATGACCAGCGTCATGGCGCGCGGCGCACGGCGCAGCGCGCGCGCGGTCGCTTCAATGGCGATTCGTTGGCCCTTCCAGCGGGTCAGCCGCGCAGGCAAGAGGAACACGAGCCCGCTCTGCGCATCGATCGCCCAGGCTTGCCGCAGCGCCGCGACGCGCTCCGGCGTCACCGCGGCGGGATCGAAGATCGCAAGATCGACGCCGCGGGGAATGGCGATGACGCGTTCCGGCTCGACGCGATGCTCCACGATGACGTGCGCGCGCGTATAGCTGGAATTGGCGATGACGATGTCGCCCTTGGCCATCACGGAATTGTAGAGCCGCTTGCCCGGCCAATCGGCCTTGTAGATGCCGTGATAGGTGGTGACGAAGGGCAGACCGATGCGGCGCGCGGCCCAATAGGCGCTCCAGGCCGGGGCGCGCGAGCGGGCGTGGATGAGCGCGACGTTGCGCGCGCGCGCAAGGTCGGCGATCGCAGCGGCGTTCTTCCAGATTCGCCAGGGATTCTTGGTGGTCAGGTCCATGCGGACAAGTTCGCCGCCGACGGCGGCGAGCTCCGCCTCCAAGCGCCCGCCCTTGGACGCGACGAGCGCCGTGTGGCCGGCGCGCACGAGCGCCTCGGCGACCTCGATCGTCGTGCGCTCGACGCCGCCGGCGTCCAGCGCCGGCGCGACCTGGAGAATCACGGCCATGACTTCGCTTCCTTGCCAAGGTTCGCGGCCTCGCGCATCCAGCGGCGATGACTGAATTCCAGATGCTCGATCGCGGCGACGGCGTGCGGCTCGCGTTCGAGCGGATCGAGGGCGCCTCGCCCACTTTTGTGTGGCTCTCGGGCTATCGCTCCGAAATGACCGGCACGAAGGCGCAGTTCCTGGCCGATTGGGCGCGGGCGCGGGGCCAGGGGTTCGTCCGGTTCGACTATTCGGGGCACGGGCTCTCGCAGGGCGCGTTCGAGGAGCAGGACATCGAGGCTTGGCGCGGGGATGCGCTGGCGATCATCGACCGGGTCGCGGCGGGGCGGCTCGTGCTCGTCGGTTCGAGCATGGGGGGATGGGTTGCGCTGCTCGCGGCGCTGGCGCGGCCGGAGCGGGTCGCCGGGCTGCTGCTGATCGCGCCGGCCTGGGACTTCACCGAGCGGCTGTTGTGGCCGCGCCTGCCCGACGAAGCGCGCAAGGCGATCCTGGAGACCGGCGCCTGGGCGCAGCCTTCCCCTTATGGCGGGACGACGATCTACACCGCGCGGCTGTTCGCGGCGGGGCGGCGGCGCCTCATCCCGGAGAAGATCGCGTTCCCCGGGCCTGTGCGCATCCTCCAAGGACGGCGCGATCCGGATGTGCCCTGGTCGCATGCGGTGGAACTGGCGGAGCGGATCGAGAGCCCGGACCTCGCCTTCATCACCCGCGAGGATGGGGATCACCGGCTTTCGACGCCTGAGGATCTGGCGGTGCTCGCGGCGTGCGCGGACGAGTTCACACAAGCGTAAGGCGGCCGGCCATGGTTTCGCCCATGAGAGCCGGCTAAGTCTCCCCCAGCGGGCGGAGACGGTTGGCGAAGCAGGCTTTTCCGCGCGACCCGGTTTTCGAGCGGAGCCCCACCATGATCGCCGCAGCCGCGTTTCTCCTTCTCTTCCAGGCTGAGCCGGCCGCCGCGCCGCAGCCGCAAGGCTCGCCGCGCTTCGAACAATGCCTCGCCCAGATCGAGGCTGATCCGAGCGCGGCCTATGAGAGCGCCATGGCGTGGGCGAATGAGGCGCGGGCGCTGGAGGCCTATCACTGCGCGGCGCTGGCGCTGATCGACATGGGCCGGCCTGAACAGGCGGCGCGCCGGCTGGAATCGCTCGCGCTCGCCGCTGAAGGGCAGAGCCCGGGCGTGCAGATCAGCCTCTATTCGCAAGCCGGGCACGCCTGGATTCTGGCGAACGAGCCGTCGCGGGCGCGCAGCGCGTTCACGCGCGTCATCGTGGGGCTCGCGCCGGCTTCGCCGCAGATGCCGGACGCGCTGATCGACCGCGCCATCGCCTATGGCGAGGAAGGCGATCATCGCATGGCGGAAGAGGACCTCTCGCGCGCGCTCGATCTCAGACCCAATGACGCGCTGGCGCTGCGGCTGCGTGCGCTCTCGCGGATGCGGCAGAACGCCTTCGATCTCGCGCTCGCGGATGCGGAAGCGGCGCTGCGGCTCGAGCCGAACAATGTGGACGCGGCGCTCGCGCTCGGGCACGTGCGCGAATCGCAACGGATCGGACGGCCGGTGGACGAGGACGGCGGGGAGCCGGAGCCGGCGAATTGAGCGGGCCGGAAGCCCGCGGTCCGGTCAGCGCCGATCCGCCTCGAGCACGCAGGCGGCGGCGCCGCGGGCGCGCACGCTTTGGGCTTCCCGCATGATGCGCTGGGTCTGGCGGCGCACATAGGGGCCGGGGCTGACGGCGTTGTAGCGGTTCGGGCTCGGCACGACGGCGGCGAGGCGCGCGGCGCGCAGCGGCGTCAGATCCGCAGCGGCGACGCGGAAGCGGCGCTGGGCCGCGGCCTCGACGCCGAAGACGCCGTCGCCGAATTCGATGACGTTGAGATACGCCTCCATGATCCGGCGCTTGGGCCAGAACAGCTCGATGAGGAACGTGAAATAGGCCTCCGCGCCTTTGCGGATCCATGAGCGCGAGGGCCACAAGAACAGGTTCTTCGCCGTCTGCTGCGAGATGGTGGAGCCGCCGCGCAGGCGCCCGCCCTCCTGATTGCTTTCCAGCGCGCGCTGAATGGCCTCGACGTCGAAGCCGTCATGCTCGCAGAATTTCTGATCCTCCGACGCGATCAGCGCGCGCACGATATGCGGGCTCATCTCGTCCAGCGAGACCGGGGTGTGGGAAATGCGCTCGCCATCGGCGGCGCGCATGATCATCAGCGCCGTCGCCGGGGGATCGACGAAACGATAAACGATCACCCACACCACCGGCACGACTACGAACACAACGAACAGCACCTGCGCGATCATGCCAAGGAGGCCGAAGCGTTTGGAGCGCCCGGCCTTGCGCAGATGCTCATCCAGCGCGCGCTGAGCGGCGCGGGCGCGCGCCTGCTGCCCGCGATCGGCCATCGCCGGAGGCTCGATCTCGCCATAGAGGATGGGTTCGGTCGGATCGCGCGGGACGACATCCTTGCGCTCAGGCTCGCCGAAGAGGGAGCCAGGCTCTGCCGGCGCGGGCGGGCCTTCCGGCGCGGCGACCGGCCTGCGCAGCGGCGCGTCGTCTTCCTCGTCAATCGGCCCGCCGCTCATCGGCCCCTCATCCCGCCCCTTCGCACGCGCCCCATTCGGCCGCCACGGCTTTGTCCTTCTCCGCCCCAGCGTGGGCCGATCTGAGGCGCGCGAAGGCGCTTGCGTCAAGCAGGCGGCGAAGCGCCCACACCGCCATGGCGCGCACCAGCGGGGAAGGATCGTCAAGCAGGCGTTCGGCCGCCGGCGCGAGGCGCGGATCGCGGCTGTTGCCGATGGCGATCAGGACGTTGCGGACGAAACGCTCGCGTCCTGTGCGCTTGACCGGCGTGCCGGCGAAGAGCGCGCGGAAGGCGGCGTCGTCAAGGGCGGCGAGTTCGGCCAATGGGCGGGCGTGGAGATCGCCGCGCAGCGCCAGGCGCTGATCGCGCGCCTGAGCGGCGAACTTGTTCCAGGGACAGACCGCCAGGCAGTCGTCGCAGCCGAACACCCGGTTGCCGATCGCGACGCGGAATTCCTCGGCGATGTGGCCTTTGTGCTCGATGGTGAGATAGGCGATGCAACGGCGCGCATCGAGCTGATAGGGCGCGGGGAAGGCGTTGGTCGGGCAGATGTCGAGGCAGGCGCGGCACTGGCCGCAACGATCCGTGTGCGGATCGTCCGGCGCGAAGCGCACATCGGTGAGGACGGCGCCCAGGAAGAGCCAGGAGCCGTGGGCGCGGGAGACCAGGTTGGTGTGCTTGCCCTGCCAGCCCAGACCGGCGCGTTCGGCCAGCGGCTTCTCCATAAGGGGCGCGGTGTCGACGAACACCTTCACTTCGCCGCCATGCGCCTCGACGATCCAGCGCGCAAGCGCCTTGAGCTTGGACTTCAGCGCGTCGTGATAGTCGCGGCGCGCGGCATAGACCGAGACGGCCCCCAGGCCCGGCTGCTCCAGCAGCGCAAGAGGATCCTCGGCGGGGGCATAGGAGAGGCCGGCGATGATCGCGCTTTGCGCCGCGGGCCAGAGCGCGCGCGGATGGGCGCGGCGCTGCGATTCGCGCGCGAGCCAAGCCATATCGCCATGGCGGCCATCGGCGAGGAAGGCGGCGAGGCGTTCGGCGGCGGGCCAGCCTTCGGCGACGTCGGCGACGCCGATCGCGTCAAAGCCCAGCGCGGCCGCCTCCTCCTTGAGGCGCGCGGCGGGCGTGGGCGGCGCGGGCGC